>JAFGQA010000366.1 GCA_016935885.1 Phycisphaerae bacterium
CTGCCAGTGCGGGGTCGGTGGTCACACTGGCGGGCAAGCCGCCAGTGGCACCCACATGCGTTGGCAACACGTCATTTGAGCCGCGACGAAGCACCAGCCCCCCGCCCGCGTTACGTTATCGGCCACCACCCGGGATCCGGCCGTGCATCTCGCGTGACAGTGAACGTACGCAGTCCAGTGGCTTCATCGGTGCACGTGGCGGGGGACTTGGCCTTCGCCAAGGCGGATGCCGGATTCGCAGGCGTGGGCCGCAGCCTGCCAGCAACCGGCAGGAAAACTCGCGGTACAAGTGGGATGCGTCCCAGAACCTCCGTGACACCGGCCCAGAAAGCCTCGCGTTGCGCGGTTAAACGTCGTGTGCGTGACAGTTTGGGCGGGTGCCACTGGCAGCTTGCCTGCCAGTGTGTATACCCCATGCGTCCACCAGAGAGGCCGCACGGGCGGACAGGCCGGCCGTGGCGCCCAGAATCGAATACCGCCGGAAATGTCATGGACCCTTAAACGTCTGGCCGTCCTGTGACACTTCTTTATTGGGCGATCGGAGATGCTCGGCGGACCGACGTAATGACCCCTGGCCCCACACCATCCACGGACCTAAGGGTTCGCCCCGCCTCGCGGTCGACACCGGCCGGCGACGCCGCAATCAAGGACTTGCGGCGCAGGCTCGTCCGCCTGGCCGTCAAACTGATCTGGAACCGCCAGGACGCGGAGGAGATCGTGCAAGACGCCTTCCAATTGGCAATGACCACCGGCACGAGGTTTCCCGATGAGCGGCGCGATCCTTGGATGCTCCGTACCGTGGCCAACCTCTGCCTGAATCGCCGCCGCCGGCGCCGGCCCGAGCCATTGGCCGATTGGACCGATCTCCCGGCCCCGGCCTCCTCTGACGGTGCGTCCCCCAGCTCGCGGCTGCAACGAGCCGAGCAACTCGACCGTCTTCGCGAAGCGATCGCCGAGCTTCCCAACCAGCAGCGAATCGCCCTCGTGCTGCGGACCATGGAACGGATGGACTACCTGGACATCGCCGAGGTGATGGCGTTGTCCGTCCCGGCTGTTCGCTCGCATGTGCATTTCGCACGCCGACGACTGGCCGATCTGCTGGGCGCTGGGGCCGGAGGGGACCTGCCATGATGCGGTGCGAGAACATCCGTGCCGGCCTCGATGATTGGCTGGACAACTCGGCCGATCCGGGCCTGCGTGCAGAGATTGACGCGCATCTTGCCGACTGCAACGAATGTGCCCGTGTCTTCGGACGGCACCGCCAACTGGCCGACGACCTGCTTGCCGTCGCCGGCGTCGCCGACCGCATGGCCGACGCCATCAAGCCGGTGCAAGTCGCGGCTCCTCCATCGCGCTGGCGCCCGCTGCTGGGCGCTGCCGCCTTCGCCGCGCTGATCCTCGTCGGCGTTGGGCTGTATCTAACCAGGCCGTGGCAGGACAACGCTTCCACGCAGATCGCCGAAAGTGTGGATGGGCCCACTCCCATCACAGATCAGGCCGCCTCGTCGCGGTTCCACGTGGCTGTTCCCGACAACATGATGGCCGTTCACGTCGAATCGGCCAATCCTCGCGTTCACATTGTCTGGCTCTATCACGAAACCTTGCCGTCTGACGCATCCCACGGCGACGCCGCCGGTGGGTCGTCCGGCTCACACAGCTAAATGAGGAGACTTGTCATGTTTCGAATCCTTCTCGCCGTTGCCACGCAACTCGCCCTGATGGGCGTCCCAACTATTGCCATCGGTCAGGAGCCCATCACGCAGCCAGGATCTGAGCGCGGCCGTCGCGGTCGCTCCGGCAACCAGGAAGACCGCCCCACACAGCCCGAGGCCCCCCAGGCAAGGGCTTCGCGCGGCCGTGCCCGAGACGCCGGCGTTCCGGTCATCAATCCCGTAGTCTTCAGACTGAGACATGCCTCTTGCTTTGATGTTGCCCGCATGATCGAGGAGTTGGCTCCCCAAACAAGCAGCTACGCGGACGCGCGAACCAACAGCGTTATCTACAACGGATCCAGCGACACCGTGGAAGCCATACGCTCGCTCATCGAGGAATTGGATCGTCCCATCGAAGAGAACCAAGCCTCGGAGGTCGCCATCGTTCGCGTGCTGCATCGCGGTCCCGGTGAACTTGCCGAGCGGATCCTTCAAACGCTGGGTTCACGTCAATGTCAGTTACGGATCGCGGCCGACGAAGGTCGGTCCAGCATCCTGATGAGCGGACCCGAACCCCAACTCGATACCGCCAAGAGAATCCTCGATCAACTCGACACGCCGCCGGCCACCGTCAACCTGGAGATCGCCTTCTTTCAGGCCCACCTGGATTACAATAAGGACGACCTGAACGCGAAGATCCCGGCGGACTTGGCCGACGTCGCCAAGGAATTGGATCGGTTCGGGCCCCACGAGCTCCTGGGACGGCTCTCGACCATCGCCGTGGAGCATGAGCGCTTCAGCGTCGAGGGCAGCATCTCCCAGAACGTCACGGCCATGGTGAAGGGCGAGTTGATCAGCGTCTCGCCCGACACGGAGGCCAGGCTCCGGATCGAGACCTTCTTGCGCCTCGAACGGGCCCGGCCAACCGACGAAGAAGGCAAGGCCCAACAACGGGGCCCCTCGCCGACCTTTCAACTGGAAACCGTCATTCTGACCAAGCGGGGTGACTACCTCATCCTCGGCTCCGCCCCCACCGGCTGGGATGCAGGCGAATCCGTCATCCTCGTCCTTCACTTGCGTCCGTGACCATGACCGGTCTTAGAGCAGTTTAAGCTTGAGATTGCCTATGCCGCCGACGCCGATCCGAACCGCGACCGTGAGGGAGCGGTCAGCGTTCACCCTTGAGGAAAGTCGGCAAACTGGTCATCCCCGTCGGCCACAGGGGGCCGACGCTACAACGAAGCGTCAATGGAGCATGCACGCTCAACCCTAAAACGCTCTAGCAGCCCGTGGCGAGACTATGGCACCGGCGCCAAAGCCGGTGGTCTTCACGGTCAGAAACGGCGTTTCCGAACCGCTGTTTTCCCTTCTACCACGGGCTGCTAGGCGACATCCAGCCCCGCCCGCCCCGAATGTCCGAGGCGGGCGGGTGATTCAGGTCGGCTCAGACCTACCCCATCAACAACCGGACGATTAGAGCAGTTCACGCTTGCCTGCGACTGTGGCACGGGCGCCAAAGCCCGTGAATCCACCGCCGAGACGGCGGTGCCACAGGTGCATC
>JAFGQA010000367.1 GCA_016935885.1 Phycisphaerae bacterium
ACCGACAACAACACGTTCCTTGGCAGCCAGATCGTCGAGGCCGTGTTCCCCAATTCCAACGCCCAGAGCAACTGGTCGCCGAGCACCGGAACCAACAATGCCGCGTGCGTGGACGAGAACCCGTCGAATGACGACACGGACTACGTGTACTCGACAACCGTGGGAAACAAGGACCTGTACGGAGTCACCGGCTGCACGCGCATCAACGCCAACGTCAAGGGTGTGCAAATCAATGCGGACGCCCGGGTGACCGACACGACGCCGCAGGGCCTGCGCCTGCTGGCCAAGTCAGGCGATTCCGAAACGGCCGGCGGCAGTTATACGGTGACCAGCACGGGCTACAAGGTCTTCCCGGTCGTGGCTCAATACAATCCGGCGACCGGCGCGCTCTGGACGCCCGCCGAGATTGCAGCCATGCAGATAGGCATTGAGCACGTATGATCCTCCGCGCAACCCGCGCCGCGCTGGAAATCCTCGGTCGTGGTGCAACGGAACGACTCAACGCCACGCGCGCAGCCGCCGAGGTTTTGGGACGCGGCGCAACCAATCGTACTCACGTAACACGAATTCAGTGCGAGGTACTGGGTGAATATGTCTGTCCGACAGCCATAGTCACCACCGTTCGTGGCGAGGTATTAGGGCATGGCTCCACCGATGGCATTCGCACGGCCCAAGTCCAGTGCGAAATCCTCGGTGAGCAGTCTGTCCCAACGGTTCGGGTCACCTTGCTCGATTCGGAGGTGCTGGGCCACGGCGAGAACGACGGCCTTCAAGCGACCCAAATTCAGTGTGAAGTCCTTGGCGAGCAAACTGTTCCGGGGCTTCGGATTACCGCAATTGCCTCCGAGATACTTGGTTCCTCGGAGGCTGCCGCCGTTCGAGCGACTCAGGTTCAGTGCGAGATTCTGGGCGAGCAGTTTGTCCCAACGCTCCGTTTGACGGCCTTTGGCTCGGAGGTACTGGGCTGTGGCAACACCGATCGCATCCACAACACTCAGCTTCAGTGCGAGGTACTTGGAGAGTTCGGGCGTCCAGAACTTCGAGTCACGACGCTGGCGATCGAACTCCTGGCGAATGCACCGTATTACGGGCTGGGCATGATCTACTACGGCACGCTGGTCGAAGCGGACTCCTATTTTGCCTCACGCCTCCACGAGAGGGCGTGGTTCGATGCCGATCCAGCCGATCGGCCAAAGGCCCTTTGGGCGGCCACGCAGATCATCGACGCCCTGAACTACAAGGGCAACAAACACAGCGTTTATACACTCTTGCTCGCGAACCCATCCGCCTCGCAAGACGAGATCAGGGCGGCCGAGGTGAGTCAGCCGTTGGAATTCCCCAGGGGTGCAGACACGACGGTGCCCGAGGCCGTGCGCATCGCTGTCTACGAGATTGCCCATGCCCTCCTGGACGGCAAGGACCCCGAGTTGGAATTGGAGAATCTGGCCATCAATGCGATGGGCTATGGGGCGGTGAAGACCAGCTACGAACGGTCACAACTGCCCATCGAACACATCGTCAACATGGTGCCGAGTTCCGCGGCGTGGCGACTCTTGAAGCCTTTCTTGCGCGACTCGGATGCCTTGAAGCTATTGCGACTGAGCTAGGCGTGTGCCCTGGCTCCCTTTCACCGGCCCACTGCCGGGTCAGACCCGCCAAAAACCGGAACTAGGCGGACGCTCTGCGAGGAATCCTATCCGGGCAAAGGTGTGTTATGTCCATCTCGATGTATCTGTCCCGTCCGTGGTCCGCGTGTTTCGAGGGTGAGGGTGCTGACGAGGGCGCAGCCGGCGGCTCGGGCACGGGTGCGAGTGCCGGCGCGGATGCAGGTGCTGGTGGTGGCGCGGGGACCGGCGGAGGGGCCGGTGGCGCGACCGCTGGAAAATCCTTCACGCAGGACGACGTGAATCGCATCGTCGCGGCCGACCGCCGCAAGCTGGAAGAGGCCCTCAAGAAGACCGAGAAGCAGTACCAGGACTTGCTGGCCAGCCAGAGCCTCACCGAGCAAGAGCGCAAGGCCCTGCAAGCGAACTTGGAGATGGTGCAAGGCCAACTGCGCAGCAAGGAAGAGCAGCTTCTGCTGGAAAAGAAGCAAGTCGAAGAGGTTTACGCCGGCAAGTTGCAGGAGATGGAAAAGAAGGCGACTCACTTCGAGACGCTTTACCGTGATTCCACCATCGAGCGGGCCCTGCAAGATGCCGCGGTGAAGCACGAGGCGTGGAGTCCCTCGCAGGTCGTCGCCCTGCTTCGTGGGCAGACGAAGATGTTGGAAGAGACGGACCCGAGGACTGGCAAGCTCACGGGCAAGTACAAGCCCGTGGTCGAGATGCAGGCCCTCAACACAACCACCGGCGAGATGGAGACCAAGGCGTACACGCCCGAGGACGCCGTGAGGAAGATGAAGGACACGCCCGACACATGGGGCAACCTCTTCCGCAGCGGCGTGGTCTCGGGCATCGGCGCGGGAACGGCTACCGGCGGCCTTTCGCCGGGTCAGAGCGGCAGGTTGGATGCGGCGGCGATTCGGAAGCTGACGCAGGAGCAGTACCGCGAGATTCGGGCCACCCACCCTGAATGGCTCGGTCTCAATCCTTTGCCGAAGAAGGGCCGCTAACGATTCAGGGGCCGGCTAGCAAAGGTCTGCTTGAAGCGGTTGGGTCGTCGTGACTCGCCGCGACGAGCAGAGGTCAAACAAGAGACTTCGGAGAACAGCAATGAACTGTTTGTACCTCAGCCAGCCCTTTGTGGCTTGCTACGAAAACAACCTGGACGCCTTCATCCCCGAGCAGTGGGCGAGGGAGGGCCTTGAAGTGCTCGAAGAGAACATGGTGATGGCGAACCTCGTCCACCGTGACTTCGAGCCGGAGATCGCCAAGTTCGGCGATGTCGTCAACACCCGTCGCCCCGGCGAGTTCAGGATTCGCCGCAAGAAGGACGGCACCACGCTCGCCCAGCAGGACGCCGTGGCGACCAACGTGCAGGTGCCATTGGACCAGTGGTTCTACTCGTCCTTCGTGATCCGCGACGGCGAGGGGAGCAAGTCGTTCCAGGAGTTGACCGACATCTACCTCCGGCCGGCGATGCAGACCATCGCCCGTGGCATCGACCGCGCCCTGCTGGGCCGGGTCCACGCCTACCTCGGCGCGCCGGCCAGCCGCGTGGGCAAGCTGGGTGGTCTGACGAAGGACACGGCCAAGGACTACGTGCTGGACGCCCGCGAGAAGCTGAACATCGCCAAGGCCCCGATGGACGGCCGCAAGCTGGTCATGGCTCCCACGAGCGAAACGGCCATGCTCAAGACCGACATCTTCCTGAAGGCCAACGAGCGCGGCGACGGCGGCACGGCACTCCAAAATGCCACGCTCGGCCGCATCCTCGGTTTCGAGACCCTCATGGACCAGAACGTCAACTGCGTTCTGTCGGGCAGCGAGACCGACACCGATCCGGTCACGGAGCCGTATGCGGCAGGCGCGACGGGCGACATCGCCAGCGTGCTGGCTCCCGCGGTCGGCGAGTTCGTGGACATCGCCGGAAACGATCAGCCCACTTGGGCCGTGGCTTCGGACGCCGACAGCTTCCAGCTCAACGAGGCCCTCAGGTACGCCACGGAGGACAACGCCGTGGCCACGCGCTGGGTGAAGTGCGTGACGGCTGCCGCCTACGCGGCCGGCTACAGCGAGGGCATCGCCCTGACCGTCAC
>JAFGQA010000368.1 GCA_016935885.1 Phycisphaerae bacterium
ATCGATGAAGTGCTGGGCTTCGAGACGCAGCGGTTCGGCGCTGGGCACGCGCGGAATGATGATGTCACCGGTGCGAATCGCAATGGCTCGCGCGAAGTTCTCGTATCCTTCCGCCACATCAGCACCTTTGTCGTACACGCGGATCTTCTCGGCGGGCTCCATATCATCGAACGTGACCATCCGTTGCGTCCCAACCACGGTCATCTTGCGGATCTTGTGCGGGTCCAGCCAGCTCACGTGGATGTGAGCGATCCGCCCGTCACCGAACCGAAGCGTGGCGAACACCACATCCTCAATGCCCTGCTGCAAGTAGCATTGGCCGGAAGCGCAGACAGATGCGGGTTCGGCATCGAACAGGTGGCAAACGACGGATACGTCGTGCGGGGCCAGTGACCACCACGCGCTTTCGTCCTGCCTGACGATGCCGAGGTTTATTCGCTGCGTGTACATGTAATACACGTCGCCGAGCTGCTTCTCCGTGACAAGCCGACGAAGATGCTCGACGCACGGGTGATAGAGGAGCAGGTGGCCGACCATCAGCTTCCTGCCGGCCTTGTCGGCCAGGCCAACAAGGTGCTGGGCATCGGATGAGCGAAGGCATAGGGGCTTCTCGACGTAGACATGCTTGCCGGCCTCGAGGGCCTTGGCGGCCAGACCATAGTGTGTCACCGCCTCGGTGGCAATGACCACGGCGCCGACGTCTTCGTTGAGCAGTGTGTCGGAATCCGTGGTCGCCGTCGCACCCGGGACCATCGCGGCCTGTTTGGCCAGCGTCTCCTCGTCCAGGTCACAGATCCACCGAACACGACATCGCCGAGCCTGAGAGAAATTCCTGAGCAGGTTGCGTCCCCAGTTGCCGACGCCCACAACCGCAACGTTCAATGAATCACTCATGCGACACCCCTGAAAGCCTAACCGAACAAGTGTGGCACCGGCATCCCGCCGACAACAACACAGGCCGTAGCGCCTGTGCCACATGGGGCGTTCGGGTAGGCTCCAAGCTACCACGGGCCTCGCGAAACGCCGCGAGACCGTAAAAGAACGCCGAGTGTACAATCTTGATGCCATGGATGCAAGGAGCCTGAGACCGTGCCGTCATGCTGGCCAGGGCAATCGTAGGAAGGACTCTGCGCCGACGTCGGGTACGGTGGTGCCCCGTGGATTGCCAAGATCGAGGGGTACTTGACTTGAGGCGAGGCAAACGCGCGAATCGGGGCATGGATCGTTCCTCAGACGTTCCGGTCTTCCCAAGGTATCGAATGACCGACCATCACGCCTCGAATCCCTCCCCCGCAGAGCTTGCGGTTTCGCTGCACGTTTGGAAAGCTCGCCGACGGGTGGGTTGGATGACCGATCTCACCAGATTACGCTAAGCGATTCTCACATGTGCGCCAGAACTGTCAACTCACGGCCTGTCGCGTCAAGGCCCGCCTCGGTAGGCTATCTCGCCGCCATCCCGGCAGCACGGGCACAGGCGAGACGCCAACGTCGCCTCGCGCACGGGCATGGGCTCTTGGTCCTTCTGCTGGCCCTGGCTGCTTCTGTCAGTTGCCATTCCGAGCGCACGAGTGCCACGCCGGCCTCCTCGCCCGTGCCACAGCGCATCATCACCCTCGCTCCCAACGCCGCCGAGATCATTGCCGCGCTCGGTGAGGCGGAGCGCCTCGTCGCCGTCAGCAGCTTCTGTGTCTATCCGCCGGAGTTGCGGTCGTTACCGCGCATCGGGGGGCTTTTCGATCCCGACATCGAAGGCATCTTGCGGCTCGGGCCCGACCTGCTTGTGCTTCGCGGCAGGAGCGAGACCCTTGAGCGCCTCTGCGCCGACAGGAGCATTCGCCTCTACCACGATCCCACGGAGAGCTTGGACGATGTCTATACGACCATCCGCGAGTTGGGCGCCCTCCTTGACCGACGTGAGGCCGCGGAGGCTTTGGAACGTGAGATGCGCGACCGTCTCGATCGAATCGCCGCGGCCGTTGCGGACCGGCCGCGCCCTCGCGTCTTTATGACCATCGCCCGTAAGCCGGACTCGCTGGCCGGTATCCTGACCGCCAGCCGGGGCACGTTCGTACACGAGATCATCGCACGCGCCGGCGGGGAGAACGTCTTTGCCGATCTCGCAATCGACTATCCGCAGATCAGCCCAGAAGCGATCCTCGCGGCACGACCGGACGTCATCGTCGAAGCCATGCCCGAGGCAGAACCGGACCCGACCCTGACAAAGAGCGCCCGACGACTGTGGCGACAGCTCGGGCCTACACCTGCCGCGCGAAACGGCCGTGTCTACATCCTGACCGACGACAACGCGCTGATTCCTTCACCGCGCGTCGTGAACGTGATTGCCCACCTCGCCCACCTGCTGCATCCGGAGGCCGACCTTGACTGAGGACCCGCCGTCAAACACCCGTGGCACGGACGCCCCGCATGGGTCGCCGCAGCCGAGACGGCAGTGCCGCAGCGGTTGTGGCGTGGACTCCGATGCGCGAGCACCCATCCTCAGTGCCGCCAATGTGACATTCGGCTATCCCCAACGGCCGGACTTCCTCCAGCCGGCGCGGTTGGAGGTCCGGCGCGGGCAGTGCTGGGGCATCATCGGGCCCAATGGCGCCGGCAAAAGCACGCTCCTGCGCCTGCTCGCCGGGCTGCTGACGCCCGAAACAGGCGCTGTCCGCCTGGAAGGCTGTCCACTACAGGACATACCGCTGCGCCAGCGCGCGAGGCGAATCGCCTTCCTTCCCCAGCACGTTCCGAGCGACCTTCAGACTACCGCCCGCGACATCGTTCTGATGGGCCGCTTTCCGCACCGCCGATTCGGTCTGTTTGAGGACGCCGCCGACCTCGCGATTGCCGACCGCGCCTTGGCCACGACGGGCACGGCCGCATTCGCCGACCGGCCGCTCGCGACGCTCTCCGGCGGCGAGGCCCAGCGCGTGCACGTCGCCGCCGCGCTCGCCCAGCAGCCCGCCGTGCTGTTGATGGACGAGCCCACTGCGTCGCTCGATCTTTACCATCAGCTTAGCGTCTTCACCATCCTGCGAAACCTGGCCGGGCAGGAACGTCTCGCCGTGGTTGTCGTTACGCACGACGTAAACCTCGCGGCCCGCTTCTGCTCGCACGTGCTACTCCTGGATGATGGTCGCTCCGTCGCCGCCGGCCAGCCCGCGGATGTGGTCAAAGCTGAGATTCTCGCACCTGTTTATCAGGTCGAATTCGCTGTCGCCGGAACAGGCAAGGCGGCTGTCCCGTGGATCGTCCCGTCGGAACCGCACCCCGCCCCGGCTGGCGGCTTCGATAGCCAGCGAGGCCCGACATGAAACGGCTGACCAAGCGGCGATACCTCGCACAGTTGGCGCCCTGCATCGGCTTGCTGCTGTTGGTCCTCGTCCTCAGCCCCGGGATCGGCAGTCAGTCCGGGCAAGTCGGTCTCCGCGATGCCTGGCGCGCCTACTTCGATCACGATCACGACTCCATCACCTATTGGATCGCGTTTCAACATCGCCTGCCCCGCACGCTGCTCGCCATCGTGGCGGGCGTCACGCTGGCGCTGTGTGGTGCCGTGTTCCAGACGCTGTTCCGTAATCCGCTCGCGACGCCCTACACGCTCGGCATCGCCAGCGGCGGTTCGCTCGGCGCCCTGATTGCCATCAAGCTCGGTCTCGATGCCAACCTGATCGAGTTCGGATCCCGCAACCACCAGTATGGCATCTCCGCCATCACCATCGCGGCGTTTGTCGGCGCGATGGCCGTCATCACCGTCATCTTCACATTCACCCGTGGCACCCGCCGGCTGACCACCTACGAGCTCCTCCTCGCCGGCGTCACGCTCGGTCTGTTCTGCTCGGCCATGATGATGCTCATCACCTACCTGTCCGACGTCCGGGAGACCTTCGCCATCGTGCGTTGGATGATGGGCTCGCTCGACACCATCGGCAGCGTCGAGGTGGTCTCGATTCTGCCGTTCATCTTGCCCGCCTGGATAGTCCTGCTCCTCGCGGCCCGGCCGCTCAATCAGTATGTCCTTGGTGAGGAGCTCGCCAGCGCCCGTGGCGTCAACGTTGGCCGCTTGCAGGCGGTCTGCATCCTGTTCGCCTCGCTGGCCACCGCCGCCGTCGTCTCGGTGTGCGGGCCCGTCGGGTTCGTCGGGCTGGTGGTGCCGCACGTTACGGCGCTGATCGTGGGCAGGGATTGCCGCATCCTCCTTCCGGCAGCGGCCCTGATCGGCGGCGTGTTCCTCGCAGTCTGTGATTGGCTCTCCCAACTGGCGATGGCGTGGGCCGGCGCCCTATCCGGTCGGGACCTCGGCAGCACCATCCTGCCCATCGGCGTCGTCACCGCCGTCGTAGGCGTCCCGATTTTCCTGGTCCTCCTGCGCAGACGCGCCGCGTGAAGTGCTCCAGACAAACCTGAGATCATGTGTCCGTCTGACGTGCCCGCCGGCGTCGCGCCGGCAACGGCGTTGGAGTCTCTCGACTCAGATCGCCGGTGCCGAGGTGGCGGAAGGAGACGTGCTTGTCTTCTGGCTGGTTGCCTGCTCCTGCCTTAACAGTGCCTCAAGTCTCTTCTTGAGTTGAGAGAAGATTTCCTCAATGTCAGGATTGGGCTTCAGGAGTTCTGCCTTTTTTTTCCTGGCGGCAAGGACCTTGCCCGCATCGGCGTTGGGACTGTGGTTCGCACCATCACCGGCGGGCACATTCTGCTTGGCCTCCGCGGCGTTTCCGCACCTGACGACCTTCTCGACTTCCTCTAATTCCTTCCGCAAACGTTCGCAAATCGGAGCGGCCCGCTGGCGACAATCCTTCAGAACGGCCCAGGCCGCATTGACCTGCTTCGCGTCCACCGGATGCTCGACCTCGTAAAGCTCCGTCGAGGTGTGCTTGAGGATCCAGCGCCGGACGTACGCCTCCCACAAGTCCGGCTTGTGAGCCACCCCGTCCAAACCAAGCTCTCCCTCCGTGTCTTCCCACCACGCGGGAAAATACCCGTAACCGAGGCTTCGTTGTCGCTCGACGAACGCCTCCCAGGGTCCACGGTCATATAGATGCTTCATGTCATCCCACTCACTTTGGTGGACAACGACGCCGTCTCCAAGATACCGCCCCCACGGGGGATCCATGTCAGCAAAATCCCATGAGTTCACCTCGACACCGATGGGCACACCCATGATCTCCGGCTTGAGTTCCCGTGGATGGTCCGGCTTGTCGAACTCCGCGTGCTCGTACTCGACAGCATAGGAATGGCCGGTCAGGGGGCAGTACGTTTCGCTCCTCTTCGGCCACCAGCGGCCGTCCGTCATCGCGTATTCCGAGGTGAGGTGCGCCAGCAACACTTGCCTTCCGTCGCGGTGGACCTCTGTTGCCGTGACTTCGGTAATGGCATAGTTCCTGGATGGGTCGATATGCCACTGGTAGTCGTGATAAGCCACCGTATCGCTCTTGGATTTGTACCTGCACGTGACAACGTGCATACCGTCCTCGACCCCCACACGCCATTCGATATCCGATTTCCGTTCATTGAAGACGTTCAACATCTCAAGAGGTGTCTGGTACTGGACATCGACAGGATACAACCCAAAGGACCGGACATCCGAATGCGGCACACAATTCACGTTGCTGCTGTAATCCATGATGAGATCGCTGCCGTCGAGCCTCCATCGTTCGTTGGCGTCCCGGTCTAGAATCTTCTTCTCGGGCAGGCAGGCGTTCTTTATGCGAAACATCGGCTCGCCGGCCTGAGCGGTCCTGTATCGAATGCCGTCCTCGTCACCCTTGTCGATGAGGTAGGCGTTGTCTCCGACGTACCAGGCCTCCACGATGTTGACCCTTGTCGCCAGATTGGGCCAATCCACCGTGACTTTGTACTTGAAATGTGCGGTGCTGTAGCGGGTCCTTTCCCGGTAGGCCTGTACGAGAACGTCCGGCGTACCGTGCTCGGGCGGTTCCTTCGGCCCGAGGGCGAGCGTACAGAGAACGATCACTGCTGTCATCATGGCTTACTCCTACGGCCCGGGCAAAGGCCGTGACTTCCTCGTGGTTGCGTGAACAGGACTTCTTCCAAGAGGGCGGCGGTCATACTTCGTCGGAGCAACAATCAGTGCCCGTGCTCCACCATGCCGTCTTCCATTCTTCGCGGATGAAGGTGTTGCTGCAGCTAAGCATGAGGCCGCATTCGTCACCCCCCATTGAGCTCATGCACGCGTACTTGTCGCCACAGAGTCCCGAATACCACTCAAAGCACTCGCCACACGGAATCTCGAAGCAAGGCCCCTCGGGGCGCTTGTCGAAGAGCGCCAAAGTGTAGAACAGGGTGTCTCCACCGATGATACAGCTCTCGCCATGGCACCTCATGGCGATGCACTCGCAACTGGGTAGCTCCTCGTGCGTGGGACACCAGTAGAGCGGTGGATTCCACATGCACGCGACTGGCTCTGGCGATGGGCCGCAGAACTGAACGCCGCAGCCCGCTATGACGGGCGGCTGCTGGACGGGCGCCGAGGCGTGCTGGCTCGCCTGTATGCCTCCTTGCCCCTGCTGGGGATCGGAAGTGTGGCAGCTCCACAAGTCCGGTGCCGGACCAGCAACACAGCCAAGGACTAACACCCCCGTCAAGAAGGTCTTCTTCGACATCGTCATTCCTTTCTTCATTTACGAAGCACATCGACGTAGCGTCTCGCCTAGACAGGTAGACAGGCCACGGCGACCCGAATCATCGTCTTCTTACTGACTACCGCTCGACGCCGCACGTCTAAACCCCGACCGATCGAACATGCTACAGCACCTCCTAAGTTTAACACGTAAACTCTCCAGCTTCAAGTCATCATCCATCTTGTTTTCGTTTTGCTTTAGAGCAGTTCACGCTTGCCTGCGACTGTGGCACGGGCCTCTCGCCCGTGAATCCACCGCCGAGACGGCGGCCTGCCTGTGCGTCGCACGCAGACAGGTGCCACAGGTGCATCCAACCATGAAGTGCTTTAGAGCGTTTTAGGGTTGAGCGTGCATGCCTCATTGACGCTTCGTTGTAGCGTCGGCCCCCTGTGGCCGACGGGGATGACCAGTTTGCCGACGTTCCTCAAGGGTGAAGGCTGACCGCTCCCTCACGGTCGCGGTTCCGATCGGCGTCGGCGGCATAGGCAATCTCAAGTTTAAGCTGCTCTAGCATTCCGTCAGACAGGCTCCGACCAACGACAAACGCCGGTCACCTGCCCAGTCTGCTGACTTGGATGTTCATTTGGATGTTCACGGCGGAGGTGTAAACGGGGCAGATGCCCCGATTACCCGTCAAACACCGTGATTACGAGCGTGTTGTTCTGCCCGCCGAAGCCGAAGGAATTGCTCAGGCACGTCTTGACGTTTGCCTTGCGGGCCTTGTTCGGCACGTAGTCCAGGTCGCACAGCGGGTCGGGATTCGCATAGTTCATCGTCGGCGGGATGATCCCGTCGCGAATGGCCAATACGCACGTGATCAGCTCGCACGCGCCGGCCGCCGCGATCAGATGGCCCAGCATGCTCTTGATGCTGCTGATCGGCACATTCTTCGCGTAATCCCCGAAGACGCCCTTGATGGCCAGCGTCTCCACCTTGTCGTTTTCCACCGTGCTGGTGCCGTGCGCGGAGATGTAGTCGATATCTTGGGGCCTCAGGCCGGCATCCTCGATCGCCATACGCATGGCGGCGATGCCGCCGCGGCCGTCCTCGTGGATGTCCGTGATGCGGAAGGCGTCCGCCGTCGAGCCGTAGCCCACGATCTCGGCCAGAATCTTCGCACCACGCGCCTTGGCATGCGATAGTTCCTCGATGATGACCATGCCGGCGCCCTCGCCGAGGATGAACCCGTCGCGCGTTCGGTCGAACGGACGCGACGCCGTCGTGGGGGAGTCGTTGCGGACCGACAAGGCGGTCAGCCGGTTGAAGCCCGTCGCGCCGAACGGGTGGATCATCGAATGGCATCCCCCGGAGATCATCACGTCGGCATCACCGCGGCGCAGGATGTTGGTCGCCTCGCCGATCGCCTGCGTGCTCGCCGCACACGCCGTCAGCGTGTTGAAGTTCAGGCCCTCGACGCCAAACAACTGCGCGATGTGCCCGGCGGCCATGTTCGGTTCCTGCTCAATCTCGACGACCTCCCGCAGCCTCCTGTACGCCACGTCCGCCCAGCGCTGCGTATCGAGCGTGTTCTCCCTGTAATTCCAACCGTCGACCGCCGCCGCCGTGAAGTTCTCAAAATCGATCGGGCCTTCCCCGCCACCGAGGTAGACCCCGACACGCGTCTTGTCCAAACCGCCGGCGGATTCCAGACCGGCGTCTTTCCATGCCAGCGTGGCCGCGGCCAGCGCGAAGCCCGCCTGCCGGCTGACATCCTTATGTGTCTCGTAGTCGGCGCCCAGGAAATCCCGCAGGGCGAAATCCTTGACCTCGCCCGAGAACTGGCTCGGGAACGTACGCGCATCGAAGATCGTCGTCTTACCCATACCGCTCTCGCCGTTGAGGATCCGGGCCCAGGCCTTCTCGATGTCGTGCCCCAACGGCGTGATCCAACCCATTCCCGTAACGACGATTCGCCGATTCATGCCGGGTACCTCCGAATCACCAAGGCCGCCGTCTGCCCGCCACACATCGCCCGAGCCATCGACACGGCGACGTCCGCCCGACAGTCGATCGGATCCCCGCGAACCACGTTCAAGCCGCACGCCGGGTCCACCTCCTCCGTGTTCCGTGACGGGGGAACAACGCCTCGTTGCATGGCCACCGTGGTGACGGCCAAATCGATGGCACCGCTGCCGGCACCGTTGTTGCCGATTGCCCCCTTCGTCGCCAGCACGGGAACAGAGGCGGCGCGATCGCCAAACACATTCCGGATCGCCGCGGCCTCCGAAGCATCGTGCTGCGCCATGCCCAGGCCGAACGGATTGACCAGGCCAACTTGAGCCGGCGACACACCCGCGTCGTTCAGTGACTTTGAAATCGCCAGCGAAATGGACCGGCCATCGGGCGGGGGCTCCAGCCAATGCGACGGGCTGGCCGCCGCACCGAAGCCGATGATCTCGCCGTAGATGCGCACCCCGCGGCGCTTCGCGTGCTCCAGTTCCTCGAGAATGATGAGCCCACCGCCTTCGCTGATGACCATGCCGGTGCGCGCCGTGTCAAACGGGCGGCACGCCTCGGCGGGCCGCTCGTTGTAATCGGTGGCGAGACGGCCCATCAGCGCCTGGCGGGCAAGGCTCATCGCGTTGATCTTGCTCTCCGCGCCGCCGCAAATGCAGATATCCGCCGCCCCGCGCTCGATCGTTCTGAACGCCTCGCCGATGGCCAGGTGCGAACTGGCCTCGCCACAAGTGATTGTGTTCGACGGCGCCTGGCAGTCGTGAACGATCGTCACGTGGCACGCCAGCATGTTCGGCAGAAACTTCAGCAGCCACAGCGGCGTCAGGTTGTTCATGCCCTCGTTGCCCCACTTGGTGAGGCTGAACCCGCGATCCTCCGTCGCACCGGGCCGCTCAGCGGCGGTCGAGAGGGCGCCGGCCAACTCGGCAAGGTCGGCGCAAATCAAACCGGCTCCGATGTTCGCGCCAAACCGCGTTGAATCCACGTCCACCGGACCATCGGCCTCGCCGCGATCCACGATGCACTTCGTCTTCAGATCGGCGTCCTTCACCGCGTGGTAGGCGGCGATCACAGCGAGGACGATGTCACGCGACATCACCTTGGTGGCCTTGCGATAGCCCTTTGGTACGCAGTCCTGGACCTTTCCCTCCTTCACCTCTCCCGCGATGTGCGCGGTGAAATGGCTTGGATCGAAGGCCGTGATTCGGTCGATGCCGCACCGCTTCTCCACCAGGGCGTCGAACGTCTCCGTGATCCCAAGCCCCACGGGCGAGACCACGCCCAATCCGGTGATAACAACACGGTTCTTCTTCATTTCGCCTCAGGTTCCGCTAATATGACGGCGCTGCGCTGTCCGCGGATCCTCCCCTGAAGCCCGCGGATACCAACCCGTGGGCCGGTCAACCAGACGATCGTATCATGCGGCACATTGGCGCCGCCGACCTGATCCGCGAAACGGCAAGCTCCGCCTTCGCCGCTCACATTCTCAGAACATCTCATATCATTCGATGCCCCGTGCGGCGACACCCGTTCACGCCCCGCATCGTGAAGTTTCGACGTCTTGGCGTTTCGACGTTTCGACGTTTCACCCCTCCTCCATGTACGTCCGCAGCAGCGACCTGAAATCATCGGTGAAAACGAAATTCTCCTCGGGGAAGGCCAGCCCGCTCAAGTTCTTGTCAATGTGGGAAAAGACGATGTCGATCTCCGCCAGCGGCTCGCCATCCACTGTCACCCTGCCCGTCGTGATGGCCGCCTCTGGTGCGATCTGCTCGATTGTCGCCTCATGCGTGAGTTGTTCACCGGGCCGGGCCTCGCGATAAAACTTTGCCCGCTTCACCTTTGCGAGGATGACCTTCTCCTTGAAATCGCCGGCTTCGCCCACCAGAATGCCCGCCGTCTGGGCCATCCCCTCAATGATCAGGCTGGCCGGCATCACGGGATATCCCGGGAAGTGATCGTGCAGGTGCTCCTCGGCGAGGCTGACGTTCTTGACCGCCGTAGCGCGCCGGCCGGACTCGAATTCCGTAAACTTATCAATCCAGATCCAACGCACCGCTGTTACGCCGCCATCCTGGTCGTCACGTAGTTCACGATCATCCCCACCGTGAACAGGTTGGGCATCTTCGAGACGTCCGGATCCTCCTCGAACTCCGTGAAGTCCGCATGGGGCATCGCCTCCTTGAGCGTCTCCAGTCCCTTCGCCGTCATCCTCCCGTTTTCGACGTACTCCGGGTTGTTGAGGATGTCATCCGGTGGGGTGAGTTCGCCCCGTGGAATCTTGATCGAGAACGTCTTCTCGAGCCGGAAAACGATATCCAGAAAGTCGATCGACTCGGCGCCCAAGTCAGCGGTCAGTGTCGCTTCCTCTTTGACCTCATCGTCGTCGACGCCTAACGCTTCGACCAGAACTTCCCTTACCTTCTCAAAAACGTCCTCTCGACTCATCGCCATGCCAAACGTCCTCCCTGCGGACCAGTCTCACGTGACATCTACCAATGCGGCAGCCATCTCCAAAGCCAATGGCCCGCCTAGCAGTTCGAACCTTCTTCGCGCATCTGAAACCAACCGCCGGTCGGTGTCAGCAAGCCCCTTGTTCCTCTCAGCGAGATTGTAGTGTCGCAGCTTCAATCGCGCCTTGACAACCTCGTCCCCGCCGCATCGACCGACAGCCTTGAACTCGCTCCCGCCGTCCTCAATCCGGATCGCATCGACCGTCACATCGAGCGTCCGCCCCGGCGTCACGAAGCTCTTGTAACTGATGTTCCTCGCCTCTTCCAGCACGATCATGCTATGCGAGAAACCCTCCGTGACACGCACCAGCCAGCTCGCCGCCTGAACCATACCCTCTAACATCAGAACGCCCGGCATCACCGGGAAGGTCGGGAAATGGTCGCCCAGGTACTCCTCGGCCAGCGTCAGCGACTTGCTGGCCACAATCCGAGAGCCTGGCTCAAGGGCGATGATGCGGTCTAACAGAATAAACTTCATCGCTTGACCGCTCCACACGGGCCGACCACCGTCGACCACCGCCCACTACGCCAATCCCTACGCGGTGACATGGGCTCGAATGCAAACCTTGCCTTCTAGTCCAAAAACAGGTCCTTCACAACCCCATTCTCTGACGGAGACCCCTCCCCGTCAACCCATCCGATGCACGACCTCTTCGATATACGGCCTCCAGCAGCCCGTGGCAAAACTGTGGCACCGGCGCCAAAGCCGGTGGTTTTCACGGTCGGGAACGGCGTTTCCGAACCGCTGTTTTCCCTTTTACCACGGGCCTCTGGTACGACGCCGCTACATCGCTCGCGGACTCGCGTTTGACGCCCCCGGATTCGACGCCCCGGGTTTGAAGCCCACGGACGGCAATCCGTGGGCCATCCGGATCGCTATGCCGAGACCGCCACTGACATCCGGCGACCCAAGTAGCGCAGTCGGACAAGACCCGTCGCACATCGATCAGCCGACCGCCGACATGGCACGAACGGCGGTTCTTGCGCATTCAGAGTCCGCGATCCCGTGCCCTGACCGCCTGGTCTTCGGACTCATGGCTCCCCCGGCCGTGGGCATCCGGTCCGCCGCGCCGAGTAGGCATCCACTGCTCCAGGTCCCCTCGCCGAAACGTAACGAGGACCCAGATGATGATTGGTGCGACAAAGACGCTTGTGGGCGACGTCACGAGGATCAGGATGACCTGGTCCAGTACGTCACGCCAGAAAGGGCTCAGGGAATACTGACGCAGCGTGTTGTCCTCGCTGAACTCCTTGAGCAACGGAAGCGCGACCCTGACCACAACAAAACCGTGCACCAGCAGCAGGCCCCACAGCAGCGCCCGCCACCGGCGCGACCAGGGGACCGGCGTCGCCAGCACAAGCGAAACGAGCGCCGCCGTCGGCGCATACCCCAGATAGCGGTTCGGGTACGTCGATACGCGCCAACTGCCGGTCGTCCGGTTCGTCAGCATCGCGTCAGTATGCGAGGCCGGGGCGTCCTCTCCCGTCGGCAGAAACAGCACCTTGCCCTCGGAGCCGAATGACCCGAGCACAAGGTTCCCGCCAGCCCGGAAGTACGCCGCGTACACCCGGTCCACGCCTGGCCAGGGCACCATGAGCAACCCATAGAACACCAGAAGACGGACGAAAAAGCCTGCAATCCGTCTAAGCGGGAACATCGTCTTGCACCGTCCTGCCTCGCATGGCCCACCACGCCCACACCGTCCAGATCAAGACTGCCGAGACGACGACCAATACCTGCCACACGCCCATGTGCATCGTCTCGAACACATCGGGGAAATAGACGCCGACATAGAACAGGCTCACGATGCGAGCCAGGTTGATCACCGCCAAAACCAGAACGCCGACGGCGACGCCCGCCAACTTTCTCCACCACCGCACCGGCACTGCGATCACGGCGCAGACAAACAGGGCCGTGGCGTCCATCGCATCGCACCCCCGCACGATCTTGACGGAGAACCGCTCCGAACTGATCGATTGCCCCGTCACGGTGACATCCTGGCCCAAGACACGCAGAATCGCCCCGGACACCGCGGCGTACTGGCGGAGATACGAAACGAAGAACCGCGTGGCAACGCTGTCCCCGGCCAGCGGCATGTAGAACACGCCATAGAACAGGCCCATCAGCACGCAGAAGATGACCACGAAGCGAAAAACGGGACGCTTAGCGCCAATCCAGTAGCGAATCCCAGGCCGCCGGTCCCCGTCTTCGCCGCGAGTCCCCCGAGCCCACCTGTCAGCCCGAGAACTGGAACCGCCAGGCACGGCTCGCCTCGATCGTTCCTTGCGCTTGGCGTGTCGCTTGCCCATGACTCATTCACAAGAAGCCGTTCAGGCCCGCCCCACCGGAAGTCACCAATCCGTAATCTAGGCGATGATCGGTGAGCAGAACAGCCGGCCATACCGAAGCCGCTGACGGTTCCGTTTTGCCCCCCATCCCTGAAGCCAACGCATCGCGACCCGTGGGCCCGGATTGCAATCGGTTGGCTGTGTGAGCGACGAGTTCAGAGGCCACCATCAACGGCCGAGGACTGAAGGAGCGCCGTCGCATCAGGGCGATCTGAACATCATGCCGCCGATTAGGGCCGTCTGGACACCAAGCCGCCGAGATTCGTCACACGCCTCCCGTCAGTTGCCGATACTCATGGAGTGTGGGCCGGCGACGCTCGCCTGCCAACCCGACGACGAACGACCGATAACTGAATACTGACAACTTGTTACTGATAGCTGACGGTCAATCCAGCATGATTTACGACATCACGCCACCCATCAAAGAGAATCTGGATGTCTGGCCGGGCGACGCGCCACCAACGCGGGAGGTGCTCCGGGACATCCGGCGGGGCGACACGTGCACCGCTTCCGTCCTTCGCGCCACGGTCCACCTCGGCGCCCATGCCGACGCCCCAAGTCATTGCGACACGGAGGCTCCGTCCATCGGCGAATGCGATCTCGACCCGTTCCTCGGCCCGTGCCAGGTCATTCACGTCAAGGTCCGCCGCGGCGAACAGGTGTTACCCGCCGTGCTCAAGACCCCCGTCGTTGCCCAACGCGTCTTGCTCGTCACCGGTACCTATCCTGATCCCACACGGTTCAACGAGGACTTCGCCGCGCTGTCGCCGGAACTGATGGATTCACTTCATCAGCGTGGCGCGAAGTTGGTCGGCATCGACACGCCGAGCGTCGACCTGTCCGGCTCGGAGGACCTGCCCGCGCACCGGGCCGCCCTGAAGCACGGCATTGCCGTCCTGGAAGGGCTCGTTCTCAACCACGTGCCGGAAGGAATGTACGAGCTGATCGCCTTGCCGCTGAAGCTCGTCGGCTTCGATGCCAGCCCGGTTCGAGCGGTCCTCCGGTCGCTCGATCCCCCGAAACCGCTGCGGACTCCTTGACATCACGCAAGCACGCGGATCATCCGACGTGGCACACAGAGCGGCGACCTTGGCGGGCCGAGCCCAGGCATGTACCCTACTAGGGAAACTGACCGTCTCCTGCGGCAAAGAGCCACGGCCTTTCACAGCCGTGCTCGGCGCCAAACCTGCGTTCTTGCCCAAGCGCGCTAGCGCGCGCGGGGCGGGCTGCGATGGTGGGGTGCCGTGGTGCAAGAACGGTCAGTCAGAGTTGTAGGTTCTCAACCCGCGCCATCAGGTGTGATCGTGTACTAGCAGTTGATGACTCCGTATGCTCGCTCTTCACGGCATTTGGTGGCGGTCGCGGTTCCACGTATGGCGAGAGCAATACGCGGTGAGCGATTCGTCCGCGCCGTGCGTCTCGGCCCCCGAGGCAGCAGATGACGACACGCGGGCCATTGACCATCCGGCGGCCCTGCCGGCGGCTGAATTGCACGCGATTGTCGGTGACATCTCGCCCGACGGCTTGCTTGCTTCCATCGCCGACGAATCCTCGATCGTCCTGTGGCTGCCGTGCGAGAACGGCGTGCCATTGCCTTCGACGTGCGGCGCCACCGGCGCGGCCGTGGCGGCAAGGGCGAGACACCTGTGCTACAAGCGGGTCAAGGTGCCGACGCTGGCCTTCTCGGCGGCCGATACGATCGATCTGCTACTCAGCCTCGCCGGACCGTGGCTCCGAACGTACAGCGACTCCTTACGATACTGGCGGCGGCTGGCGACGCTAATGGTCTCACTCCTGGCGGCGCAGCAATTCGTGCCGGATGTCGAGGCATTGGCTGACGGCGCTTATGCCGCACGGTGGCGGGTGTTTCTTCGCAGTCGGCGGGAGCTCGCCTGGCTGGAACGCTACGCGGCCGCGATGCCGCCCGTCTGCCGGGCCGTCGTGGAGGAGGAAGATGTATCACAGCATGGTGTCACGCGGGCCCAGGCCCACGGCCCGTCGGCTTCCCCGGTCGAGCCGGCTCAGATCGTGGACAGCTTCCTGCTCGAATCAGCGGACGCGGTGATCCGCCGCAACCTGTCGAACGACCCGTTTTTCGGGCAGATCCACCGCCGTGCCGCGGCGGAGGGCTCCTGGGAATTGCGTTGGCTCTCGGGCCTTGTGGGCGAGACACAGACCATTCGCGCGTCTGCCGAGGACGATGCCGCGTTCGTCGCGCGCGTCCGCTCCTGGATAGGGCGTCTCGAGGAAGACGAGAAGGACCGGCCACCGGCATTGTCCTTCACGTTGATCGAGCCGGACGACGCTGCGGAGGTGGCCGGTGCCCGGTGGCATGTGCGGTTCGATCTCCACTCGGGCGACGAAGGCAGACCGCTGGACATCAGCAGGGTCTGGGCCGAGGGCCTGAACGCGCCGACCATCCTGGGCCGGCACCTGGTGAATCGTCGCGAGCAGTTGCTGGCCGAGTTGGCCCGGGCAGCCGACGTGTTCCCAGCTCTGAAGAGGACGCCGGCATCGGGCGCGCCTGTCGGCGTGGCCCTGACGACGAGCGAAGCGCACATGTTCCTGCACGAATGGGCCCCCATGTTGCGGGCACAGGGCTACGGCGTGACGCTCCCGGCATGGACGAACCGAGACGACCGCCGCCTTGGGATCGAACTGTTTGTTCGCCCCACGGCTGGCACCAGGGGACCAGCCGACGACGACACCGGGGACGTTGGGATCGGTTCACTCGGGCTGTCGAGCATGTTGGCGTTCGATTGGCGCGTGGCCGTCGGCGACGAGCAGGTCTCATTGCACGAGTTTGAGCGCATCACCGCCGAGAACACGCCGCTGGTCAAGATCCACGGGCACTGGGTGGACATCGACAACGCCGCCGCTCAGCAGGCACTGGCGTTCGTACGGGACCAGCCGCGCGGGCAGATCACGTTGGCGGAGGCCGTTCGACTGGCCAGTGGAGCCGAGGATCTCGACACGGGTCTTCCGATCGTCGGGCTGCGAGGCACGTCCTGGATCGAGCGGCTTCTGTCGGACGTCGCCGACGCGCGCATCGAGGCGCTCGGGCAACCGCCCGCATTCCACGGCGAGCTGCGCCCGTACCAGCAATCAGGCCTGGACTGGTTGGCCTTCCTGGACCGCCTGGGCATCGGGGCATGCCTTGCCGATGACATGGGGTTGGGCAAGACGATCGAGTTGATCGCGCTGCTTCTTCACGAACGCCGTGAAGAGCCACGGGCCTCGGCCCAAACGGCCGTCACGCAGAACAACAACAACAACGACAACGGCGAAGAACCACGGGCTTCGGCCCAAACGGCCTCCACACCGAACAACAATCGCGGTAACGACGAGCCCGCGCGTGCCGAAGAACGCAGCCCCTCGAGTCCAATCGGCCCGACCCTCCTCTTCGCGCCGATGTCCGTGGTTGGAAACTGGGAGCGAGAGATTCAGCGGTTCGCCCCGTCGTTGCGCGTGATGGTCCACCACGGTTCCGAGCGCGTCGCAGGCGCCGCCTTCGCGCATGCCGCCAGCAAGCACGACGTCGTCATCACAACCTACGGCCTCGCCCAACGGGATCTCGGAAGCCTGCGCAGGGTACAGTGGCATCGCGTCGCGCTGGACGAGGCTCAGAAAATCAAGAATCCCAGCGCGAATCAGACGCTTGCCATTCGCTCTCTGCGGAGCGGGCATCGCGTGGCGTTGACCGGGACGCCGGTGGAGAATCACTTGTCGGAGCTTTGGTCGATCATGGAGACGCTTAATCCCGGTCTGCTTGGTCCCGCAGCCGGCTTTCGGAAGCGATTCGCGATCCCGATCGAGAAGCTGGGCGATCGCGAGCGGGCCGCGCAGCTTCGACGGATGATTCGCCCCTTTGTGTTGCGACGCCTGAAATCCGACCCCAACGTGGCGTGTGACCTGCCCGAGAAGATGGAGATGCGCGTGTACTGCAACCTGACCCCAGAGCAGGCGGCCCACTACGAGCGGATGGTCAATGCGCTGCTGGACGAGGTAGACTCCGCCAGCGGGATCCGTCGGCGCGGGCTGATCCTGGCCACGCTGACCAAGCTCAAGCAGGTCTGCAACCATCCATCGCACCTGCTGCGGGACAGTGGCCCGCTGGACCGGAGGAGCGGCAAGTGTGAACGGCTCGTCGAGATGCTGGAAGAGGTTCTTGAGGAGGGCGACGCCGCGCTGGTGTTCACGCAGTTTCGCGAGATGGGGGACCTGTTGGTGCGCTTGCTGACGGATCGGCTGCGGATCCGTCTGCCGTTCCTCCACGGCGGAACGTCCGCGAAGGAGCGGAACCGGATGATCGTGGACTTTCAGGACCCGTCGAGCCAGAACCGGGTCTTCCTGTTGTCGCTGAAGGCCGGCGGTTTCGGCCTGAACCTCACGAAGGCCAATCACGTGTTTCACTTCGACCGCTGGTGGAACCCCGCCGTCGAGGACCAGGCAACGGATCGGGCACACCGTATCGGCCAGATCCGCCGCGTTCAGGTTCACAAGTTCGTCTGCATCGGAACCATCGAGGACCGCATCGATCAACTCCTGGCGGAGAAGGCGGCCTTGGCGAACCAGATCATCGGCAGTGGCGACGACTGGCTGACGGGACTGTCTACCCGCGAATTGCGAGATTACCTGCGGCTTTCAGGCGAAGCAGTTGCGGAGACGTAGCATGGAGACGCCGGAACGCCAGAACAGTGGAACGTCGGAACGTCAAGACGCCGAAACGCCGAAACGTCAAAGCGCCGAGACATCGTCGGGCCGAGAATCCGTCCTCGGCCCTGGTCCGCCCGACGATCTTCCGGCGGATCCGCGTCAGTTCTGGTTGGTGGCGGCAGACCTTGACGAGCTTGAACCGCCCCATGAGGTGGACACGACGCCGGCGTTGAAGAAGGCCGGGGTACTGCCGTTTCCACGAAGCAGGTTTCCGCTGATGGGTTTCCTGGCGACCGTCTACGAACAGATTGCGAACCGCGCGAAGGAAATGGCCAACGCCGCCGGCTCAGATCCTCGTCCCGGAGCGTCTTGCGGTAGGAGCCCGGCGATTCATCGCCGCGAACGTGATGATGGGCAAGGAACTGAGTCCGACGCGGACGGATGAAACCCGCTACTCGGTTCACAGCAGGCCGTAACGCTCCATCCGGTAGCGCAATTGGTCGCGCGAGAGGTGCAGCAGCTTGGCGGCCTTGGTCTGGTTGTTGCCCGTCTGACCGAGGGCCTGCCGGACGAGTTGTTCTTCGACCGTTTGGAGGCTGATGCCACCTGGCGGAAGTTCGATGGCACAGGGCTGGCCGTCGACACGGCCCCTGCCCAGGACGAGGTCGTCCTGGGCGATGTGGTCTTGCTTGACCAGCAGGACGGCGCGCTCGATCGTGTTGCGAAGCTCCCGGACGTTGCCCGGCCAGTTGTAGGACATCAGCTTCTCGACGGCGTTGGGTGTCAGGCCTTTGACATGGCGCCGGAACTCGCGGGCGAAGATGTCAATGTAGTAGTCGGCGAGCAGGCGGATGTCGTCGCCACGCTCGCGCAACGGGGGCAGGTCGATCGGGATGATGTTCAGCCGATAGTAGAGATCTTCACGGAAAGTACCGTCTTCGATGAGCTTGTTCACGTTACGGTTCGTGGCCGCAATGATCCGAACATCGACCTCGATGTCCTGCACGCCGCCGACCCGGCGGAACGTCTTCTCCTCGAGGAAACGAAGAAGCTTCGCCTGAAGTGACGCCGGCATGTCCCCTACTTCGTCGAGGAACACGGTGCCCCCGTCCGACAACTCGAGCAGGCCCTTCTTGAGCTGCCTGGCGTCCGTGAAGGCGCCGCGTTCGTGACCGAACAGTTCGCTTTCAAGAAGGGATTCGGTGATGGCCGTGCACGTGATGTTCATGAACGGGCGGCTCGCCCGATCGGAGTTGTAGTGGATGGCCTTGGCCACGAGGTCCTTGCCCGTGCCGCTCTCCCCACGCAAGAACACCGTGGATGCGCCGCTGCTCGCAACGTCCCGGATCAACCCGAACAGCCTGGTCATGGCCGGACATCGACCCAGGATGCGGTCGAAGCCGAACTCCTTCTGCATTTGGGCTCGCAGGTCCCTGACCTCACGCTTCAGATGCGTCGTCTCCAGCGCCTTGTTGACCGTCACCATCAAGGCGTCCATCTTGAACGGCTTGCTCACGTAGTCGAACGCGCCCAGCCGCATTGCCTCGACGGCGTTCTCCACGTTGCTGTAAGCGGTCATCATCAGCACGACCACGTCCTGATCCTCCTCGCGGATCTTGCGCAGGACATCCAGCCCGGTCATGTCCGGAAGCTTGTAGTCGAGCATGATCAGGTCGAAGATCGTCCGCGACGTCTTAGCGAGCCCGTCCGTCCCGGTCTCGGCGTCGTCGACGACGTAACCCTCCTCCTGGAACCGCTGTCGCAACGACCAACGAATCAGCTTCTCGTCTTCAACGATCAAGATGCGTGGTTTGCTCATGGCTAAGCTGGTTCTGCCAATGTTCGTATACTGTGGGTGCCACTGGTGGCTTGTCCGCCAGTGCCCGTGCACGTTATGGACGCACAGGCAGGCAAGCTGCTCGTGGTACCGGTGGCTGTCATTTGATCTGACACGACCCAGTCCTGCTTAGCAGGGTATCTCAACAGTGACACGCGTCCCTTTGCCGACTTCGCTACCAATGTTCAGTGTGCCGCCGTGGGCTTCGATGATCCTCTGGCATATCGACAGGCCCAGGCCCGTGCCGCGCGACTTGGTCGTGAAGAACGGCTCATAGACCCTGGCGAGGACCTCCGGGGGCATGCCCGTGCCGTTGTCCTCGATCACGATGCGGATGCTGGATTCGAGTCGACCGAGCCGACAGAAGATGTCGCCCCCGGTTTCACACGCGTGTGCGGCGTTGATCATCAGGTTCGAGATCACTTGCTGTATCTGCGCCTCGTCAACGTCCGCCTTGTGTTCCCCGTTGAGCCCTTCGCAGTGGATCCTGACCATCTGAAACGCCGGCTCCTGGCGGAACAGGATCAGGGCACGTTCGAGCAGCTCGTTCAAGTTCACCTTCGTGGTGCTGGGCGGCTTCGGCCTCGCGTACACGAGCAGGTCCTTGACGGCCGCATCCAGCCGGTCAATCTGCCGCAGGGCCTCGGAGATGATCTCCTTGTGCGGATGGTCGTCGTCGAGGTCGGCGCCGAGGACCTGGATGGCACCGCTGATGCCCGCCAGGGGGTTCTTGATCTCGTGGGCCAACGAGGCGGCCAGTTGTCCAACAGTCGCCAGGTGCTCCGATTCGCTGAGCCTCTGCTCATACTGGGCGTGCTGGATCTCCTTGGTGCGTCTGATCAGGTCCTCGCGATAGCTGTCGTTCATGATCGCCAACTCGATGTCGAGGATCTTGTGCAGGGCGGAGATCTTCTTCTTGGCATCGGGCAGCCCCAGCGCCTCGATTCTTTCCACCAGCGCGAGACGCACCACGTTCATTGCGGTGAACATGTAGTGCTGTGGAAGGCCCACCCGAGCGTGGGCTCGGCCAATCTCGCACCGCTGGTCGCGGTAGTGCTCGTCGTACGTGCCGCAGAAGAGCTGGTAGAGCCAGGCAAACAGCGTCTGCCGGAGCCGTTGAATCTGCGTGGCGCTGCTCCTCAGCGGCTTGTGGCCTCGCGCGTGTCGGAGAATCGCCTCATGGAGAACCTCCACGACCTCCGGCAGGGACGGGGCCAGCAGGGCCTTCAAACTGGCGAGAGCGTGGGCGTCCGAGACGTCGAAACCCATGTGGCGTTTTGCGTCGTCGATGAGATCTTCCGCCATTCCGGGATTATAGCGGCGCGTCTCGGTGCGCCGTAGCCCCGTCGCGGCGGAGCGATGGCGGGATCCAGCGCTTGGAGGTCTGCAGTTGAGGGGAAGCAGTCTGGCTGCCCGGAGGTGCGGAGCGAGTGGGCCACGGCCAGTCGAGCGGTTCCCCCGACAAGAGCTTGCATCGGTACAACCATCGGCAGGTTTTGGGGCAAGACGGGTGGTAACAGCCGAAGCACGTGCACTTGCCTTCATGCTTCTGGGTACCCCAGACAAAGTCCAAGTCCGGCGCGTCGCCGGTACGAACGGCCAAGCGGACCGCCTTCTCACGGATGACGACTTGGTCTTCCATGACCATGACAAACTCCCAAAACGACAGTTGTCAATGGGCAATCCCGGTGCCAATGCGGCAACCGACGCGTCCAATAATACGCCTTTCGGATGCAACCTGCCAGTACTTTTCCCTGTTTTTGTCATGGGCCGGCGAGGCCGCCATCCGTCCTGCTGCGTGATATCCCATATCCCCGTGCGGGTCTGGCGTGACAAGTCACGTCTCAGCTTCCCCGATTCCAGCCCTCAACGGAGCTTGAGCCGCACCTCGTACCGGTCGGTCTCCGGAAGGAGCCGTGCCTCGAAGCCGAGCTTGCATGTCAGATTCAACGCGGCTTCGTTGTCGGCCAGCACCTGCCCGACCACTTCTCCCGTTCCCAGGCTCCTGCAATACCGAATGATCTTCTCCATCAGGGCGGTCCCGAGCCCCAACTTCTGGAAGCCGGACCTCACCATGACGGCAAAGTCGGCCTTGGTGTTGTCGGGATTGGTCACGGCGCGGACCACCGCGACGGTCTCCTCTTGTCCTTGATCGTTGGGAACGATGGCGATGAAGGCCATCTCGCGGGCGTAATCGATCTGGACGAGCCGCGCCATCTCGGACGAGGGCAAGTCGGTCCTGAGGCCGAGGAAGCGGAAGCGGAGATCCTCCGGCGTCAGGTGCGAGAGGAACGCCATGTGGGCGGGCTGGTCCTCCGGGCGAATCGGGCGCACGAACATCTCGCGGCCGGACCTGAGCTTGATCGTCTCCTCCAACTCCTTCGGATAGGGTCGAATCGCCAGCCGCTCCGGGCCGGATGTCGTGGCCGGACCAACACGGATCCGCGCGTCCAAGGCCACCACACCCTGGTCGTCGGCGAACAGCGGGTTGATATCCAGCTCGACGATCTCGGGTCGGTCCACGATCAGTTGCGAAACCTGAATCAGCGTCAAGCAGATGGCATCGAAATCCGCCGCCGGCCGGTCGCGGTAGCCCTTGAGCAGGTTAAACACGCGCGTACGCGAAATGAGGTGCCGCGCCAGGCTCATGTTGAGCGGCGGCAAGGCCACGGCACGGTCGCCAATGACCTCGACGGCGGTTCCCCCGGATCCGAACAGGATGACGGGACCGAACATGGAGTCCGTGGTCATGCCGATGATGAGCTCGTGGGCCTTCGGTCGGCGGATCGTCTTCTGCACGGTGAACCCGGCGAGCCCGGCGCTCGGAAAACGACGGCTTACGCGAGCCAGCATGGTCTCGGCCGCCGCCCGCACCGCTTCCGCCTCATCCAAGCCGATGATGACGCCGCCCACGTCGGACTTGTGTGTGATCTCGGGCGAGAGAATCTTGAGCGCCACGGGGAAGCCGATCTCCGTGGCGAGGGCCGCCGCCTCTGCAGGCGTGGACGCCACGCGGGCCTCTACCACCGGTACACCGTAGGCCGACAGCACCTGCTTGGCCTCGGGCTCTGTCAATAGCTCGCGACCCTCGGCGAGTGACTTGTCGATCACCGCGCGAGCCACGGCCGGCTCGGAGGTGAAATCCGTCGGTGCCGACGGCGGCACCTGGGTCAGGATCTCCTGGTTCCGGCGATAACGGGTCATGTGCGTGAAGGCCCGCACCGCGTCTTCGGGCGTCTCGTACGTCGGAATATCGGCTTGGCCAAACACACGGCGGGCACGGCCGGCCGCCTCACCACCCAGCCAACTCGTGAGAATCGGCAGGTCGGCCTGACGGACAATGTCCACGATGCCGCGAGCGGCGGCTTCCGGCGGGGCGATGGCACTCGGGGCATTCAGGACCAGAATCGCATCCACGCCTGGATCTGCGATCAGGATCCGCAGGGCCTGAACATACGTCTGGGCGTCGGCGTCACCGATCATGTCGACGGGATTGCCTTGCGACCACGTGCCAGGCAGCAGTGCGCCGAGTTTGGCCATCGTCTCGTCGGAAAGCTCGGCGAGCTGCCCGCCGTCTGCGATCAGTGCGTCCGTGGCGATGACGCCCGGCCCGCCGCCGTTCGTCAGGATCGCCAATCGCTCACCCTGCAGTGGTTGAGAGCGGGCCAAGGTCTCGACCGCATCGAACAGCTCGTTGAGGCTGTAGACGCGGAGGATACCGGCACGGCGAAGCGCGGCGTCGTATACGTTGTCCGTACCGGCCAGCGCGCCGGTGTGCGAGGCCGCCGCCCTCGCGGCCTCGACGTTTCGGCCCGCCTTGATGGCCAGCACGGGCTTGTTCCGAGCCGCCGCGCGGGCGGCGGACATGAACTTGCGCGCCTCGTCGGCCCCAATGGACTCCATGTACAGCAGGATCGCCTTCGTCTCGGGCTCGCTGGCGAAGTAATCGAGGGTGTCCCCGAAGTCGACGTCCGCGCTGTCGCCGAGCGAAATGAAGTGCGAGAAGCCGATGCCACGCGCCTTGGCCCAGTCGAGCGTGGCCGTGCAGAAGCCACCGGATTGGGAAATGAAGGTGAGCGAGCCTGCCTCGATCCCCGTGTGTGCGAAGCTCGCGTTCAGACCGAGACCCGGAATGATCAGCCCCACGCAGTTCGGCCCGATGATGCGAAGCACGTGCGGGCGGGCCGCCGCGAGCATGGCCTGCTGGATCGTTTGCCCGTCGCGGTACTCCTGGCGTGCGAGTCCGGCCGTGATGACGACCGCGCCGCGCGTCCCGCGTTCACCGAGCTGGTGGATCAGGTCGGGCACGGTCGCCGGCCCAGTGCACACGATCGCAAGGTCCGGCGTGACCGGCAAGCCATCGATGTCGGGATACGTCAGCACACCGGCGACCGCCTGGTACTTCGGATTGACCGGCATGATCGGGCCGGTGAAACCGGATTTGAGCAGGTTCCGCATAACGACGCCGCCCACGCTCTTGGGGTTGTTCGACGCCCCGATGACGGCGACGGAGGTGGGCTTGAACAACGACTCCAAATGTCGCACACTCATGGTTGACGCTCCAACTCAGGAAACCCAGTCTAAGCTCGACTTCTGCACTTTCTGACGGCTGATCCATGTTCGTTCTGCGTAGGCAAGAAGGAGCTGCCTTGCGGGTATCATGGAGCGTGAACGAAGACTCCGTGGTACCTGGGCAAGGAGGCCCGGATGAACAGTATACCACCAGCGGCGGAGCCGCTCATCCACGAACTTGCCGGCGCATTCACTCGGCCAACGATTCAGCGTTCTGTGATTCTGTTGTTCGCCGCGATCCTCACCCTCGGATGGCAAACGGTCGCCGACCTGCTGCGGGCTGTCCACGCCCGTGACGGGACCCATCGCGACGAATACTTCTTCACCACCGATCTGACTATGACGCCGCGAATGATCGTCGAGACATTCACCGGCGTTGGTCCATCGAGACGACCTGCCAGGAGATGCGGGCCCACCTTGGATTGGAAACCACTCGCGGCCGGACGGAGAACACGGTGTCGCGTGTCGGCCCGTACATACCCGGATTGCTCTCGGTGATTGCGTTGCCGCACGCCCAGCTTACCAAGCCCCTCAGGCACTACGTTTTGCAACTCTGGAATCCACGCAACCATATGCGAGATAATCAATTACGAGAGAATGAAGTTCGGACTGGCCGGTTGATTGATCGACCCATCTAGTGCAGGTTCGATCCAAAGAGTAGTGCCCGCACAGATTCCGAACAACTCCGTTCTTGCCTGGGGTGCGATTGCTCCGTTACCACGCGCCCTATTGGTCGTGCCCTGAGTCGACAAATGGGAGTAACGTCTGCTCCTCCCTTGTGTGTTCGTTCAGAGGAGGCGGCCCGGCTATGCCGCATCCGACCGAGGTGAGATCAGGGTTCTTGCAGCGACAGGCACCGATAGCGATTCCAGCCTCCTTGCCCAGTGCCAGGAGAAACTCGAACCGACGACGGCGTCCCGAAGCGCCGATCATTCTTCCTCCACCGCGACCATCCAAGAACCGCTGATATGTCCAAGCATCGATGTTCCGACACAAGCTTGCGATCGCCTCCAAGCCGCGTCTCCTGAACGCGAGCTGAGGCCGAAGAAACAGGTAGCTAGTTGCTGTTGCCTAGATGACTGGCTGCGAGGCACGAGGGGTTTTCCGGAAGTAGCGTCGCCCACATGGGCGAGGTGGAGACCCCTCGAACGGCCTGTTTTTGGGGGGCGTTTTCTGGTTGTCGGCGGAATCTGGCTGAGATACGGGCATGCACACGCGCACCGTCCACGCAGGGTAGTCTGATCGGGTAGCGCCGGGGCTTAACGAGGTGATGCCGTCAGCATCTCGCGAGGATCAAGAG
>JAFGQA010000369.1 GCA_016935885.1 Phycisphaerae bacterium
CCGGGGCCGAAGTGCTCAAACCCCGCAGGCGACATCACGTTTCTGCGAGCGACATCGCGGCAACGGAAACGCCGAACCGGTAGAACCCTGTCGATTCTCACCGCCAGAGGCGGTGGTTTGTTGATAGAATCAGAGCTGGCTTTGTTGGGTTTTCCAGATGTGTTGGGCTTTGCGGGCCTGTCGGCGTTCAACCGCCAGCCCGCCGCCGGCTCAAGGGAGACAGACGTTGGAAGAACGAGAAGAGCCACAGCCCCCGGTGATCGAGTATGCAGCTTCAGTGAAGCAGGCGCCGGTTTCTCGGTGGCTGGTCTTGTGCGGCCCGATCCTATGTGTGCTCTGTGCGATCGTCCTGCTCGGCGTCAGAGTGGCCGCTGCGTTTCACCCCGGGGGATGGCCCGGGCTGACCGACTCGATGCATGGGCCGAATCCGCCGTTGATCAGCCGAATCGGTGATACGATTGCCTCGCTCGTACTTCTTCCGACGATGCTCGCAGGCGTAGTTTGTGTCGCCACTTTTGTTTACGCGTCTCGTCGCAGAGACACCATAGCCCGCACCATTAACATTGTCGGTGCTATCGGGGCTTGCATCGTGTTCTTCTGGGCCATGATGGACAACGTGCACCTGAACTTCTGAGCAGCGAGAGAGAATGCGTTTGGGCGTCCCGATGACATTGGTGGGATCCTGGTCGAGCATTCGCTGACGGTTCTTGTGACCTGGTAACAGATGACGTTTGATGTGACAGATGGCAGGCTGCAAGGTGCATAAGGCAGCGGTGAGCAGGCCGCGTGTTGGACTGATTGTCCTGCTGATGACAGCGGGGATGCTGATCACCGTCGGGGGGATTTCGCCTGTCGCGCTGCTTGTGGCACTGCGTGGCGGTTCGGTCGCGGCCGGTGTGGTGCTGGCGGCGACGGGTCTGGGGCTGTGGATCGTCCGTGGCCTGAAGCTGCACGGTGCGGAGGTCCGGTGGCAACTGCTGCTGGGGGCCGGATTGGGATTGGGCGCTATCTCGCTGCTTGTGTTGGGGCTGGGATCCGCCGGCGTGTTGGATCGAGCCGTCTGGGTGCCGCTCCTGGTGGCGTGCATGGTGGCCGGGCTGTGGCGCGTCCGCGCGATGTGCCGGAGCAGCAGGGACGCGGGCGAGCCGGCGGCCGAGACCGATGATGTGTGGATGCGGTGGTTGTGGTTGGCCGTCATAGGGTTTGGGGGCTTGGCGCTGCTGGCCGGGACGATGCCGCCGGGGATCCTATGGCCGGCGGAGGGGAACGGATACGACGTGCTGGAATACCACCTTGGCGTGCCACGGGAGCACTTCGAGGCGGGCCGGATCTCGTACCTGCCGCATAACATCTATGGCAACTTCCCGTTCAACGTGGAGATGCTGTATCTGCTGGCGATGGTCCTGCACGGCGGGCCGATCTCCGCCGTGTTCACGGCGAAGCTGCTGAACGTCCTTCTCGGGATGCTGGCAGTTGGGGCCGTGTGGCTGGCGGGCCGGGAGTTCGGCCGTGGAAGCGGGATCGTGGCGGGCGTGACCGCGGCGTCCTGTCCGTTTCTGACCTACCTGTGCGGGGTGGCGTATGTCGAGAACGGATTGCTGTTTTTTGCCGCGATGGCGCTCGGCGCTCTGCTGCACGCCGGGGGTGCGAGAAGGGATTCTCGCACCAGCGTCAGCGTGAGAAGGGATTCTCGCACCAGCGTTGGCGATTCTTGCACCAGCATTGGGGGTGCGAGAAGGGATTCTCGCACCAGCGTGCGGGCTCGTGGAGACCTCGGAGACCTGAGCAGCCGTTGGGGCGTCACGTCGGGGCTGTTGTGCGGATTGGCGTGTGGGTGCAAGTACACGGCGATCCCGGTGGTGTTTCTCCCGTTGGCGATCTCGGCTGTTTGGATGGCCTTTCGTATGCGGCCGGCACGGCCAGGCTTGCCGATCCTGTTCCTGCTCGGATGGGCGGTGGCGTTCGGACCGTGGGCGGTGAAGAACACCGTTGCGACGGGGAATCCCGTTTTCCCGTTGCTGCGAGACGTGTTTCCGGAGAGGGCGGGGATCTGGAACGAAGACGGAGCCGCTCGCTGGCACGAAGGACACCTGCCCGCTCCCGAGGATCGACCGCTGGGACGGCGCTTCGGCCGTTTGTGGCACGAGGTGCTCGCAGCGCCTTTGTTCGGGCCGGCGATCGGATTGGCGATTCTGGCGGGGCTTTTCGTCTTGCTGCGGCGCCTTCGGAACCGCGTGCCGCCGCGACCGGCCGGGGGGGGCGATTCCGCGGTAGGTGTGCCATCGGGCGCCGGGGAGGCCGACGGTTCCACCGGCCGAGGTTCCGCCGGCCGAGCCGACCAAGTTCCGGGGGGTGCTGCGCCGAGCTTGACCACGTGTTGGTTGATGTTCATCATCGGCGTCGCGACGTGGCTGGGGCTGACACACCTGGCGGGCAGGTTCGCCGTCGTATTGGTCGTTCCCGCGGCGGTGATCCTCGGCGGGACATGGCGGGTGGTTCGAGGGCCGACGTCGAGAGTGATCGGCGTGTTCGTTGTTCTGGCGGTCGTGCTCGTTAACCTGACCACGACGATGAACACATTTCGTCACGCGTCTGTATTCGAGGTTAGTTCATTACGGGACGCAGGACATACGGACGGATTGTCGTGGTTCACGGGCGGCCAGTGGCCGTGGCACGCGCACGTGCCGCGGTTGAACGCCTTGGCGGCAGACGGGCGGAAGGTCCTGATGGTGGGCGATGCGCGACGGTTGTACCTGGACAGAAACGTGGACTATTGCGTCGTGTTCAATCGCAACCCGTTCGCCGAGGCCGCGGAAGACCGTTCGCCGGCGGCGATGATCGAGTGGTTGCGCGGGCAAGGCTACGGCTACGTGTACGTGGACTGGGTGGAGATGCGGCGGCTGCGTGGGACGCGCTATGGGTTCTGGTCCACGGTTGACGCGGATCTGTTTCGACGAATGACGGAGGCGGGACTCGAGCGTCTCGAGGACTTCTCGTTTGGTGAGGGCGGCAGGCTTTACGGGACGTTGTTCAAGGTGGCAAACGGACCTCGCACAAGGCCAGTGTCACCATTTCTGGGGCCGGCGTCACCAGTTGGGGGCGAGGCTCAGCATGAGGATGCCGAAGGTGATCATGGCGGTTAGCGTGCCCGCGATGGTCGTGATGCCGGCGATGCCCGCCGAGCGGTGGGCGAGCGATCCCGCGCTTTTGCGGCCGCTGTGTCGGCGAGCGATGTGTGCGGCAAGTGCGATGCAGACCACGGCGATGAAGACGCCGTAAAGCTGGCTGAGCAGTGCGATCGCCATGCCGGGGCCGATTCTGCTGACGTCATCCATACACCTCAACATGATGACAAGACCGATCACGGTGGCCAGGAATCCGCTGGCCAGGGCGAACGCCGCACCGAGTTGAAAGAATGTGACGGCGTCCTCGGCCGTCTTGCCGGGCGTGGGCTTGCGGAAGACCCACGCGAAGGCGTCGATGATGCCAGCCCAACCGTAGACGGCGAACAGGATCGTTACGGGCGTGAGCACGACGAGCACAGCCGCGGGAAAATCCAAGAATACGTCCAGGATCTCGCCGCCGCTCCCAAGGAACGTGGCATAGCCCCAAACTGCGAAGAATCCAACGATCCCGACAAGGGCGGAAATGAGGTTCCGATTGCGGTGCACCGGCGGCGTAGCCGGGCTGGTTACCTTGGGAGCCGTGTTGGGGTCCTGGTGTTCGGCAGGCTCGTCCGGCGGCTCGGACGCCTCCTCGAACGCCGGACTGTGGTAGGTGCCCTTGGTGACCGGGTCCAAATCCGGGATGACGTTTTCTGGGGCCTGGAAATCTGGCTGGGTACCTAGGTGCTGACGGGTTGTGTTGATTCCTCGCATCTTTCCGGACTCCTTCGGCTCCGCTGAGGGTAGCGCTGCTGATATCGGCGCGCGGTTGCCACGCGATTAGATTCGGCCTTCACCAGCACCCACATCGCAGGATCATGCCGGCAAGGGCTCGAAGGCCTGACGTATGCCGTCGGGGGTCCGTTCAATCGTGATATGGCCAAGATAGTTTTTGTCGTTTGTCTCCGGGAAGTCGTTGCGGTAATGGACGCCACGGGACTCCTGGCGGGCGAGGGCCGCCTGGGCTACGCACTTGGCGACGGTCAGCATGTTCTGCGTCTCCCAGCCCATGCGGTGTTCGAGGACCTTGTCCATGACGTAGCGTCCCCAGAAGTTGATGATCTCGATGGTCTCGGCAAGGCGGTCGCCCGTGCGGTTGATGCCGGTGTTCCGCCAACATAGGGCCCGAAGGCTGTTTCGGACATCGGGCAGGTCGAGCTCGGTACGCAGGCTGGGTTGCATCAGATGGCTCAACGGCCGAGGCCCGATATGGCCGGAGAACTCCGTGGCCAGGTCGGCGGTGAGCCGGCCCACGCGCCTGCCGAAGACGAGCCCCTCGAGCAGGGAGTTGCTGGCCAGTCTGTTGGCGCCGTGTACGCCGGTAGCCGCCGCCTCACCGCAGGCAAACAGCCCATCGATGGACGATCGCCCGGCAATGTCAACGGCGACGCCTCCAATCATGTAATGAGCGGCCGGGCGGACTGGGATGAGATCCCGGCTCACGTCGATGTCGAACTCGCGGCACAAGCGCGCAATGTTCGGGAATCGCTCGCCGAATCGGCCCGGCGCAAAATGGCGCACGTCTAAATAGACATTTGTAGCTTCAGTGGCCACGATATGTTGGAGGATGACGCGGCTGACGATGTCGCGCGGGGCAAGCTCGGCGTCGCGATGGTGTTCCACCATGAAGCGGTGGCCGTCACGATCGACGAGGCGCGCACCTTCGCCGCGGACGGCTTCGCTGATGAGCGCACGGGCCGCACCGGCGACGTACAACGCCGTGGGGTGGAACTGGAAGAACTCCATGTCGCGCAGCCTGGCACCCGCGCGAAAGGCGATCGCGTGGCCGTCGGCCGTCGCCGAGGGGGGATTCGTCGTTTCGCGGAACAGGTGGCCGCCGCCGCCGGAACACAAGATCGTCTGATTGGCCCAGATGATTTGATAGCCATACTTCTCGTGGTGCGTGACCGCCGCGGTGCAGCGGCCGTCTTCAACGACCAGATCGAGGACGAAGCAATGCTCGAACAGGCGGATTCTGTTGCACGCCGTAGCGAGTTGGGCGAGGATGCGGCTGAGCTCGCGGCCCGTGGCGTCTCCCAGGGCGTGGACGACGCGCCTCGCCGAGTGGCCGCCTTCCATACCGAGGGCCACGGCACCGTCTTTCAGGTCGAACCTGGCGCCCCAGCGGCGCAGTTCATCTAGACACTCGGGGCCCTCACGTGCCAGTGTCTCGATGACCTCGCGATGGCCGAGCCCCGCGCCAACCTGCACGGTGTCAGCAACGTGCGATTCGACGGAGTCATCGGCCCCGGTGACGACCGCGATCCCGCCTTGGGCATACGTCGTGCTGCAATCGGGCACGCGATCCTTGGTGACGAGCACGACGTTGGCGCTCTTGCCTGCCTCGATGGCGGCGCGCAATCCGGCAACGCCCGCACCTATGACCAGAACGTCGGTGAAGACCTGGCCGAGTCGTTGGGTGTCGAAGTTGATCAGATACCGGCGTTGCGCGAAGTTCTCGCTCATAGGAGTGCCATGATACAGCCCGGCCGGATGAATCGCGAGTGAGCGCAACGGCCGCGACACCACCGGGTTCATGACGCATCCGGCTGTGGTCGATTCTGGGTGCTACGGGCAGCTTGTCCGCCCGTGC
>JAFGQA010000370.1 GCA_016935885.1 Phycisphaerae bacterium
GCACTAGCAGCCCGTGGCAAAACTGTGGCACCGGCGTCTCGCCGGTGGCTTTCACGGTCAGGAACGCCGTTTCCGAACCACCGGTTTCCCTTTTGCCACGGGCTGCTTGTCCCTGGTTCCTACCGATAGGCCCGATAGGCCCGCGATCGGCTCGACGGGGTGTGACTTGGCACATCCGAAAGTCGGCCTTGGCTGGCGGGCTTCTGCGACTGACCTCAATTGGCGGCGTCGAAGGCACCACGCTTACGTTCCTGTTGTTCGCCTCCTTTGCAGCGGCTTTAGCCGAGCCTGGCAGCCGGGTTCGTTCAGAGGTCGGCCAATCGATCCCGTAAGGAAGCCCTCGTCCCCCAGCCGAGGCTGGGGGCGAAGATCGCATCGCACAACCTATTATATGACAATAGGTTATGTGTATTCGAGGCCGGCTTACGACCCACATCGCTGGCCGGAGAAAAATATACTTGACACCGAAGCGAAAGAGCACTAAAAAAGTGCTAATTAATCAGTGATTCTGAGAGAACAATTGATGCCAGGACCGGTATACATGGTGTGGGAACGAAGAGCGCGGGTGGGCCCGCCGGGGGTTCTAGCTCGTGGCAGGCGTTGGCGGCCTTGTTAGTTGCCAGGATTCGGATCATCGACATGCTACGTGTAACGACCAAACCTTCAAACCGGCAGGCGCTCAGGGATTGGATGCGCCCCCCTCCGTACGTCATGAATTCCGAGCTTCGGCGGTCCGATACTGAGCCCAGGCTTTTCAAAGAGTGGCCTGGTCCAGCGGCCGGCGCCGGCCGGTTGCATTACGATGAAGAGACCCTGCTGTTCAAGCAGCTACATTACTGCGGCTACAGGCTGAGCAAGCTCTACAAATCCGCCGACCGCGGTCCGATCAGCAGGGCCAAGCGCGGCTACGCCAAGTGGGTTCAGCGATATCACCAGATCCGGAAGAGGCTCATCGAAGCCAATCTCGGTCTGGTGTACGATCTGGTCGGCCGCAGCCGTTTCGATAGCCTCGATCGCGACGAGATGAGCAGTGAGGGCATGATGGCCCTGTTGCGGGCCGCGGACACGTTCGATCCCTGGCGCGGGTACCGTTTCAGCACCTACGCCTGCAACGCCATCATTCGGGCCTTCTCGCGTTCGGCGCTGCAGGATTCCAAGCGGCGTAGTCGAATCGCCGGGTCCTACGAGGTCGACTTTGAGGAGAGCGACACGGTGGAGGCGCGGCATGCCGATCAGCGGGCCCTGTTCGCCGAGCGGTTGCAGCAGATTCTCCGGCTCGACAACGCCGCATTGACCGAGGTGGAGAAGACCGTGCTGGCTCGGCGATTCCCGTTCGAGGAGGGACGCACCCGGCAAACGTTGGAGGACATAGGCAAGCAGATGCGTGTCAGCAAGGAGCGCGTCCGACAGATCCAGCTCTCGGCCATCGCTAAGCTGCGCCTGGCCGTCGTCAACGACGACATGCTGCGCTAGGAGGGCGGGCGGAGGCCAAAACGCCGAGACACCGAAAACGAACACCGCAAGGGCCCGTCTCAACAGGCACCACGACACGGGGCCGAAGCCTGTGTTGCCACCGCCGGACTTCGATGTTTTGATGCCTGGACCTTCTGATTTGGCCGATACGGATGTATCGAGCCATGACGAGCCCCGTCACCCCATCCGACGCTGCCAAGGAGCCCAAGTGGCTCACGGATCTGGTCCGTTCGGAACCGAGGGCACCGCTTCTGGTGCCCTTCATGACCTACCTCTTGCTTATGGTCTTGAATGACGTCTTCCCGGACGGCTTGAAGCCCGTCTCGATTGTCATTCACGTCGGCCTTGCCGGCTGGGTCACCTGGCTCTTTCGTCATCACTATCCGCTGTGGGGTAGGCCACATCTGGCACTCGCGATCGCCGCTGGCGCGTTGGCCGCGGGACTGTGGGTCGGAGGACAGCACCTGCTGGACGACGTCCAAGTTTGGGGCCGTTCGCTGGGCGGTAGCCTGTCGCTGACTTGGCAACCGCCGTTCCTGCTGTTGGAGCACGCCAAGCCTTACAACCCACACGAGCACTTCGGTGACGGCGCACTGCTGTGGACGCACCTTGTCCTGAAGATCTGCCGGGCCGTGACGATCGTGCCGATTGTCGAGGAGCTGTTCTGGCGAGGTTTCATTCTTCGCGCGTTTGTTAGTTGGGATCGGTTTGATCAGGTGCCGTGGGGCAAGTTCTCCTGGGTTGCCTTCTTTGGCTCCTCTTTGTTGTCGGTGCTGCAACATCCGGGCAACTGGGGCGTGAGCATTGCTTGTTGGATGCTCTACAACGCGCTGTTCTATTGGAAGAAGAGCCTCCTGTGCCTGGTGGTCACGCACGGCATCACGAATCTGGTGCTCTACGTGTACGTCATTCAGTCCGGCGATTGGGGGTTTTGGTGAGCCGAGCTAGGCAAACCCTGTCGAAGGCGGTGATCCGGCCTCGCGAAACGGCCATGAGCGCACGCTAGAACCCCTGCGGTGCCACTGCCAAAGCTGGTAGATACACGGGTGTTCGCGTCCGTGTCACGGGCGTGGGACGCCTGTGTCGCAGCCTTAGCCGTGGTAAAAGGGAAAACAGCGGTGCGGAAACGCCATTCCTGACCGTCAAAACCACCGGCGAGACGCCGGTGCCACAGTATTGCCACGGGCTGTATAGGATAGGTTCTGAGCAACTTGAGCTGCCACATGGTACGTGATTGTGCGTCTTGAGCGGCGATGGCGTCCTGGTGCCAGCCGAGCGCCGCTGTGGACCGCGGCGGACGAATCGGGATCCTGTTTGTCCACTTGATCTTCGGAGACGAGCTTCTGCAGGGAGGCGGCCTGTCCTAGACGGTGCGTGCGAAGACTGGCTTGGGAAGCGAGATCTCCCTGGACACGCTGGCCTCCTGTCGTTTATACTGTTATCATATCTGATGGGGGGAACGTGGGTGGATGATCTGGGAGATCTGCGCGGAGTCACTACTGTGAAGAATCTGAAGGTCGCGATTGTCGTCGTGGCGTTGGCTGCGGCGGCGGTGATAGCTTGGCACTACGGTTCCGGCGACCGTGACATCCCCGATGACGAGGGGACCAAGACGCTGTGGATGTGCAGCGAGTGCAAGCACGTATTCGAAATGACGGCGCGGGAGGTCTCTGAGGCGAGAGACCGTGGGCCTAAGCCGTGGCCGCCGGCGATCTGTCCCGCGTGTGGCGAGCAGAAGTCGTATCTTGCCCAGAAATGCCCACAATGCGGGACGGTGTACTTCGGCTCTGAGGTAGAGGGCGGAACAGGCGCGTGTCCGAAATGTCATCCGGAAGTGGAGCCGCCTGAGCTGTACTACCCGGAGGAAGAGACAGAGGACGCGCCGATCCGGCGCCCACGTCCGAGGGCGATCTGATTGAGACGACAGTCTAGAGTGGGAGAACTGAAGGAACTCGCTTGCGGATGCCCGGCACTGCCCTCAAGGGGAGCAATGGGTTCCGTGAGCAGGCGGGCACGAGTGCCGAAGGCTGAGGGGTTTTGAAACGAAGTTTCCGCAAAGGACATGAGTGATAGAGGGTAGAGTGATGAGAAACGACAAGAACAAGACAAGGCACACAGCGAGGACGGCGGATCATCGCGCGTTTACGCTGATTGAATTGCTGGTGGTGATCGCGATTATCGCCGTGCTGGTTGCGATCCTGCTGCCCGCCCTTCATAGTGCGCGCAATGAGGGCCAGGCGGCCAAGTGCTTGGCGAATATTCGCAGCATCGGCCAGGGCACGAGCCTGTACATCGATGACCAAGCCGGTTCGAAGGCGCTCCCGTGGTATCAGTTCCCCGCCCATGGCGGGACCCTTGCCAGCCCGGGAGGGACATTCGGGATTACCCTCTGGACGCCGTGGGTCTTCGGGGGCTTCAAGGCCCCGATTGGGAATCCGTGGGACGCTCATACTACCGATTGTGAGCAGTTTCCCGCCGACATTCGACCGCTGAACAAGTTCACAAGCCCTGGTGCTCGTGGCGACGAGACCATCGAATTGTGGGTTTGCCCCGGGGATCGCACGTTTACGACTGCCATCATTGGTGAAGGCGGTGATCCGAATGAGTCGGAGGAACTCAGTTCCTGGCAGGCGAATGGCACCAGCTACAGCATGAACACCCGCTGGGCTCAGGGCTATACCGTCCCATCCGGCAACTTCGCCCTGGGGGACTTCAATCCCGGTGATTTTCCAGGCAGGATCGCCAAGCACATGGACGGCGGCGAGGC
>JAFGQA010000371.1 GCA_016935885.1 Phycisphaerae bacterium
GCCTGCCAGTGTGTATGCCCACGCGCCCACCGGAGAGACCGCACGGGCGGACAAGCCGCCCGTGGCACCCAGAATCGAATGCCGCCGAAAGTGTCACGGACCCCCTGACTCCATCCTTCATCCTTCATCCTCCGCCAGCCCCGCCGGCTCCGGCAGTAGAATCTGCTTCGGCGGGTTCAACTGCAATCGATCGGAAGGCAACTCTTCGTCGACCGCCAGCACATAATAGCTGCAACCCATCACCGTTTGATCGCGCCCCCCGCCCGTGTCCACTTCCAAGGCCCATCCTCTAACCAGGTGCTGATCCTGGTCAATCCACACGCGCAGGACATTGGCACCGCTCTGCCCCCGCTCGCGCCGGGAAACCACGTAGCACGGATGCTCGGCATGCCACCCGACGCCCTCCACGGTCCAATCGACGAACCCACGGGACCGACTGCCCCCAAAGGCTCGCTCCCCGGTGGTCAGGATCGCAGGCGTCAGGAAAGGCACACCCTTGGACAGGAGCGAGGCCGCCGTCTCAATCGGCGTCCGGGTGAACTGCACGTGGTTTCGGTACCGCCCCGAGGCCGTGTCATAGGTCCACCAGTGCTTCCCCAAGACCAGAGCAACGTCCATGTCAATCTGCAACCGACAGCGATCGGGCCGGACGAAGTCCCAACCGATCGTCGCCACCCTTCGCGCCTCGCCACGATAATCACGGAGCAGCCCCTGCGCTTGCAGTGTCCGGAGTCCCTCGTACGCCGCCACGCAACGGCCCAGAATGTCGTCCACCGTGAATGACGCGGACTCGGTGATCTCCGCTTCGTGCGGCCGTGTGCAGCCAGATGCCCACACAAGACCCACCACGCAAAACACACGGGCAGCCAAGCTGCCGGTGGCACGCGCTGCTCGATCCATCGGCATTCCGCTCTCCCTCTCGCGCGATCCTACACCGCGTAGTGCAGCACCGAGCCGCGCGCTGCGCACCGCGCCACGCAGCGCCAATGCCCCTTTACAGGCCGAACTCAGAAAGCCGAACTGGGAAATCGGAAAGCGGAAGCCTGACTTCATCCTTCATCCTTCATCCTTCATTCCCTCGCGCGTGCCGCCCCGATGTTCGGATAGCGCCCCGCGGCATGAAGACGGCCGAGTCTGAGGTAGTTCCGAATCACGTGCCCCAGGTAGCCCCGCTCTGCCTCGTTCGTGTCGCGGACCACAACCGCGGGGATACCCATGACGACCTTGTCGTCGGAGACGACCGTGTTGGGTGTGACGACAGCGCCGGCGGCGATGACGCAACGACAACCGATGTCACAGCCGTCAAGGATGATCGAGCCGATGCCGATCAACGTCCCGGCACCGACGCGCCGGCAGTGCACAACCGCGCGGTGTCCGATGCTGACGTCGTCCCCGATATCGAGTGGGACGCCGATGTCGGTGTGAACGATCGCGCCGTCCTGAACGTTGACCCGGCTGCCGATGCAAATGGACGAAACATCCCCCCGGATCGTCGCGTGGTGCATCACCGTGCAATCATCACCCAGTGTCACTTCGCCGCCGACATAGGCAGTCGGGGCGATGTATACGTTCTTTCCGATGACAACCTGCGATCGTGGCGCATCCATGCGACGGATTGTACAGCCTTCCGACCCGCCGTGCGACGGGAGACAAGAAGAAGGGCGCTCCCGGCTTGACACGCCCGGAGCGCCCTGAATGGAGCGGTTGGCGGGAAGTTCGCCGCTATCGCGCGTGGCGGCGGCTCATTGTGCCGAGGCCGACCAAGCCGAGCATCGCGGCCATCATCGGCAGGGGTACCCCAACGCCGCAGGTGATGGGCACGATGATATCCTCGGAGCCGAGATCGCCCCACGGATCTGTCGAGGGATCTGGCGAAGGCTCCGGCGAAGGCTGCGACGAACCTGCGTCAGACAGGGTTACGGTCATCGTGTAGCCGCTGGTCTGTCCCTCGTACGGAGCAACGACCACGAGCAGATCGCCCGCGTCCATTAGACCCTCAAGGCCTTCCTGCGAGCCCTCTTCTTCCGACGCGCCCAGGACGTTCCCCTGGCTGTCCAGCACGTACAGGTCGAGGTCGCCTTCGGGGCCGTCGATCTTGACGACGAGGTTGCTCTGCTGCTCGATGCTGACGTGGAACCAGTCTTCGTCCATGCCCACGAGGTTGTAGGTGCCCGGATTGATTGTCACGGCTTGCTGCATACTGTCGTTCTCTTCGTACTCGTCTTCGCCATCCGGCTTGATCGTGCTGCCGCTTGCATCAATGCTGATGGTGATGGCGACGGTGCACTCCAGCGTCCCCTGGTTGTAGGACTGAGCAGTCTGCTGGGGGTTGTCCTGTGTCGCCTTGGGGGCGGCGTAGGCATAAAGCTCCCAGAAGCTGTGCTGCTGATCACCGTTGGTGTCGGCAGTCGCGCCTTGGAGGGCGTCGAGCAGGTGGCCGGTGAACAGGCCGTGCCCGTTCGATTCGTTGGAAGTCTGGTCGTAATCACACGCGGTGATGAAGCCGATGTTCGTGCCCAGGTCCCGCGGCAGCGGCTCGCCGGTCGTCGCCGCACGGGTGGCCCTCGTCACGCGAAGTGCCGTCATGGCATTCTGGGCGAACGACCAGGACCCTGCCGGCGCCGCCGACATGCCATCCGCCGCCCTCTTGAACAGGCCGCCGGAGTGGCACGCGTCGATCACCACGATGACGGTGGTCTCGCCGTTGAAGTTGGCCAATTCGGCACCCAACTCCTGGTCGGTGAAATCGGCGTCATACGCACAGAGGAAGGTGTTCGCGCCGTCGTACTGGCCCCCGTGGCTAGCCTGATAGTACACGCAGACGTCGCCCGGACCGGCGTTGGCCGCCATGTCCCGCAGCCGCTGCACGATCGTCTCCTTCGTCGCCTGGGCGTTGGTGAGCAGGCTGACCCGCGTGGCGTCCCAATGTTTCCCATCCCGAAGAATCGCGTCCTTGAACCCCACGGCGTCATTGACGCAGGCCTGGAGCGGGCTGTTGCAGTATGAAGGCTCGTACTGGTCAAGACCCACCACCAGGCTCTGGTATTGCTGCGCCTCCAAGGAGACCGCCTGGCTCGCCACGACCATGCCGGCGATCGCCACGGTCAGGAGAACCGACCTTGTCCAACCATTCATCTCGCTTTGAAGTCTCCCAGTCATCGTATTGCTCCTTTGTGCGGGTTTGCCTCGTTTCGATTTGCTTGAACAAATGCGAATTTCGTTACATGGGGTACACCGAGGCGGGGCGGTTCTTCCGCGGGGGCCGAGATTCTCTTGCGGGACCGTCGGCCTCCTGAGAAAATTGAAAAACCGGCGGAAGATCTCGGCTGATGGCGTGTACGCCCCGACTTGCCTCAAGCGTGCATTGTGCGAGCTCTGTGGCACGGGCGTCGGAGCCTGCGGCCCCGCCGCCTTTCGTGGTGGCGCCGCAAGGGCCTCGATGCAGTGCGATTCCCCCGGGAATCCGTTAGAATGGATACCGCGCGGTGGTGGGTGTTCGGTAGAATCACTGTCGCACCGCCGCGGCGGCGGTGAAGGCACGGGCTTCGGCGCCTGGGGCGCAGGAATCCCTGAACGCGATCCAAGGCGTCGCGCGAAAATGACGTGACCGATTGTGCCGCTTGGCTGGCCTGCCGGCTTGCCGTTTGGCGGACCTGCCCGTGGGCAGGCGGGTCAACCGTTTACGTTGTTTCTGCGCGGCTCCTGAGTATCAATTGACGTTTACTGTGTCATGCGTACGACGCGCGCGAGCTTGCTGATGCGGATCAAGGATCGTCGGGATCAGACGGCGTGGCGGGAGTTTGACGCCATCTACCGGCCGATGCTCTATCGGTTCGCCACGGCCCGCGGCCTGGACGACGCCGGGGCCGAGGACGTGGTCCAGCAGTGCATGGTGGCCGTGCAGGAGCACATCGTCCGCTTCGATTACGACCCCAGGAAGGGACGGTTCAAGGGCTGGCTTCGCACGCTCGTCAACAATCGGGTTCGGAACCTGCTTCGAGACAGGCACGACCAGATCGCCGAGTCGAAGGACTTCAAACGGGACCAAGAGCGCGAACAGTCCCCCGAGGAGATCTTCGACAAGCTGTGGATGGACGAACACCTCAAACACTGTCTCCGATTGGTCCGTGGCGAGGTCGAGGAGGCGACCTTCAAGGCCTTCCAACACTACGTCATCGAGGAACGCCCTGCAGAGGAAGTCTGCAAGGAACTAAACATGACGACGAACCAACTCTACAAGATCAAGTGGCGGATCACACGGAAGATCGGCGAGAGGATGAAGGAACTGCTGGAAGGATCGAAGTAACCCTGAAGCCTCAGAATGAAGGCCCCACTGCTCCGATGAACGATTGCCTGGCTGGCTGCCTCGGCAAACCACCGCCTCTGGCGGTGAGAATCGACAAGGCTCTGCCGTTTCGGCGTTTTGTGGTGCGCGCCATACACCCGGCGTGCGTGTCCGCAGAGTGCGGGCTCGGAGAGTGCGTGTCCGCTTCGGCCCCAACGGGGCCGGGGGGCGTAGCCGGGCGTGGAGCGCAGCGGAACCCTCGGTGAACGGGCCACCTGGCCACGCTCGCCCCGGGCGACGGAAGTGTCACCACCGTGACACCTGTCGCCTCCGCTTCGGGGCGGTACGTGTTTAGCGTTCGAACGGGCTGCCATGGGTGGGGTGGCATGAGTCGGGTGGCATGGGTAGGGTGGCATGGGTAACGAACGACACGCCCCACAGGGGCGGGTCGTTCATTACCCGTGAGAACAGACTGGAACGAATGCCCACGCACGGGTAAGCTCCGCCGCCGCTGGCGGCTTCGCTTACCCATGCCACCCCGCTAAACACGCACGGCGGCCCTGCCGGTGGTTGCCGATTTCTGATCTGAACCGGTAATACGCCGGCGGGATGGGCGAGGAGGAGGCCGCACGAGTGTGGAAGCATATGGCGGGCTGCGAGGCGTGAGGAAAGCGCAATGCCGAGTTGGTGGCACGGCACGATGATCTGATGGGGCACGTGCGGGGGCTCCAGGATCGGAAGAAGATCGAGGTCAGCCCCGGGGCAGGCGTCGGCGGCAACGGGGCCGGCCCGTTACTGATGCAACGTAAGGTCTATGCTGCCTTCGGCGCGCGGGGAGCCTCCACGCTGGACGTCGGTCCCGGTTTGAGAGTTTCCTGGTTTTCTCGTTTCGGCCCCTTGAAATCCACCTTACGATTCAGGATTGCGATTGCTGTGCCTGTTCCTTGTCTTTCGTGACATTCATGTGAGTTCTTGAAGTTCTGGTTTTGCAACGGTGACGGTGGTATGGTTCGACATTCACGATTGCGCGTGTCGGTCAAGTTTATTGCCGCGTCTTGTTCTATGTTGGTCGTCCTTCTAGGTGTTTTGAGTTTGCGATGGGGCGTGACTTGGCTTAGTCCATCAAAGCACTATGCGATTGGGTGGCTGAGAGGGGGCGTCGTCGTGGGGTGGGTTCCGGAGGGGTGGCGAGGTGGCATGATTACAGTTCTCAATAGCCCGGGATTGGTTATGGAGAGTTACGAACTGGACTGTAGATTCGGAATGTTACCGCAGTCCGGAACAAGCTTGCCTATGCGGTTTCACTCGATTCCGATATGGATGTTGTTGCTCGGTACCGTGCTCGCCACTTCGTTTCTGTTGTGGCGGGACCGCAGTCGCCCGTCTCCAGGTCGCTGCCAGGAATGCGGCTACGACCTCACCGGCAACACGAGCGGCATCTGCCCCGAGTGCGGCACGCCCATCGCCGACGACGTGAAGAGGAAGCTGGCTGCTAACGAGCCCAAGGCGACGAACGATGTGTTCAAGAAATAACAGCGACCGAGACGCGCATCTTGGACGACGGGTGGCCGGGGGCCCGATTGTATTGATCTCCGAAGAGCATTGAGGGTGGAGGACAGTGTGTCCAATCGCAGTGCAGCATCTGGGTACGACGTCCTTGGCCGACGGATCGAGCTTGCATGCCCCTTACGCCGCGCAAGGGGTCAACCGTCACATTGTGTGGTTCTCGCACCTGTACAGCACAAGGGATCGGCACGGTTCTTCAGCGACACGCCAGCAGCCCATGCCGTTTGCTTGGCAGCCGGAGGTGCGTCCTGCACGAATTACTATGCCTGCCGATATTGCACAGGCACATGGCGCTTGGGTCCTTTATGTGCGAGGCCAATGTGCCGCCACCTCCACCAGTTGGCCCCACGCACCCTGCGCGATGGCCCGTTTCTCGAACAATCGTGGGAGGTACTGCGTGTACCAGCGGACTCCACAGCAGTTACTGTGCTTGTCCTTGATCGCGAATGGCGAGTGATTCCATCGCTCCTTTCGAGGCGACGCGAGTATTGATGCAGCAGCAAGTACTCAAAACGGTCCGCCCTATTGGACATCGTGTCTGTCGACTACTAAAATGGGCAGGCTTGTCGATGTGCATTCTGACGACTATAGCATGGGCAGTAAGTTGTCGATGGCACGTTCTGTACGCACCCAAGTGTGGGCTCATCATAGTGGAATATGGCCTGATTGAGGTCACGTGGCCGAATCCTTTTCATATCGCGGATGCGCCAGAGTTGTATTGGGATGATGCGCGGTTGCATCCACCTCCTTCTTATCGAGCGTTTATCAACGTCTTGAAATCAAGAGATCCTGTTCGCAACGTTCGCAGTATTGCACTGCCACTATGGATGCCCCTCGCCCTGGCTGCAATCGTAACCTACTGGCTGTGGTGCATCCAAGACCGACGAATTGGCAAATGGGTCGGGACAGTAATTGGTCTTGCCTTCTTGGTGCTGTGCGCACTCGTATCTTGGGGGGTGCCTATCCTCCCAGTTAGCGGGACCGTCTTGTTGATCTTCGTCTTCTACGGCATACTCCTATCTCTCAGCTTCGGCATCCCAGCATCGATGCTCTGGTGGTATGAGTGGAGGCGCATTCCTGCTGGGCACTGCCGTGAGTGCGGTTATGACCTCACCGGCAACACAAGCGGCATCTGCCCCGAGTGCGGTACGCCGATCGCCGACGACTTGAATGGCAAGCTGACAAGGAACGATCCTGAACGTACCACAGATCCGCCCAAGGAATGACATCGATAGGATGCTCCGATGCAGCGGCATTAGAGCAGTTCACGCTTGCCTGTGACTGTGGCACGGGCGTCTCGCCCGTGAATCCACCGCCGAGACGGCGGTGCCACAGGTGCATCCAAC
>JAFGQA010000372.1 GCA_016935885.1 Phycisphaerae bacterium
TCCGGCGAAGCCATGGCGGGGCACTTGCCACCGCCAGAGCGTAGAGGGGTGGAAGTTGAGTTTGGCGGAGAGTTGCTTCAGCGTGAGCAGCGGCTCGGACGACGGATAGTCAGCAGGTTCGTCGCGCAGTATCTGAAGCGCAGTGCGTTTCTGCTCGCAGGTGGCTTGCAGCAGAGCTTGCAGGATGTCGTTCGTGAGTTCAGCAGTCATGCGTGGACCTTTCCGGTGTTGTCGCTCATCACCCTATGTGGACGTGCCACGCGTGGCGTGGCGTGTGGTGCGCGTGGCATGTGCGGCGGACGTTGCCTGCCGGGGTTAAACGGAAACGCTCGTCGTGGGCGTGGCGGGAGCGTGGCACAACGGGGCCGCTGTGGCGGCGCGTGTGGCACGCGAGACAACAAAAAACCCCGGCTGTTGAGCCGGGGTGGTCAGCGGGATGCATCCATCAGCCGGGAGCGTCGTCAGGAGCCGGCCGGATGGTCCTCTGGATCATCGATGGATGCATGCCCTTGCGGTTGCGGGAGCGGACCGCGTGGATGGCGGATTCGATTTCGGGGTACTTCCGGAAGAGTCCGTGCATTCGCCGGCGGATCGTCTCGTCGGAACAGTGGAAATGGCGGCCGATTTCGACCAGGGAGTGGACAATACGCCTGACGGGGTCCTTGTAGGCCAGCAGGTAGTTGGCCAGCTCCCGGTCCTCGGGGGTCATCTTCTCCGGGAGGGGTGCGCTGGCCACGACAAGGCCGGATTGCAGAGTTCTCTGGGCCATGGCCATGTCTTCCGGGGCAATCGCAGGGGCCGGGCTTGTCTTCACGGTCGACAGGGCCCGGATGGCCTCCCGGTCCCGGTCGGCCGTCACCCGGGCTGAGACGAAGGCCTTGTCCTCCCGGCCCTGCCAGATCAGCGTGGAATCGCGGAAAGTACCGGTATCCCTGACGGGAGTCCGGACCTCATCCGGCAGTTCGCACTCTGCCTCGGCAGCATTCGTTATGATGGCCAGCGTGATATCCTCAGCCACCAGTTTCAGCTTGTGTTCACAGAGCAGAACGAGCTCTTTCGGCCAGCCGTTGCGGGCGTATTCGAGCTTCAAATGGGCAGCAACTCGCCTTGTGCGAACGATATGGGAGGTCCTGCGGACCGGCAGGATGGGCTCGAAAGGGACCGCGTTCCACAGAACCAGTTGAGGCTGTAGAACTTCCGCCTTGGTTTCGCGAACGGGTTCGGATTTCACAGAAAGACCCTCTTCCAGGGCACAGTTCTGGCGGATTCCCCGACCCGCCTTTCCGTGCGTCCGAACCAGTGACGTTATACAGAAAATCGTTCTTGGCAAGAAGCAAAAACGGCGCTCTCAACCGCGCACATTTGTGAACACGTCACAACGTTTTCGGGAGTTGGGATTTGCGGAAGTTTCGCGTGGAGTTACTGACAGGAAAAAAGTTCCCGGAGCTTTCTGGGGCCTGGCAGTTCCTGTCCGCAGTCATGCAGTCGCCTTGGGCTAACTGGCTGCGAAGAGCTGGCGCAAGAATTCAGTGCCCGCTTGGTCCAAGTCCTTGTCCAGCGGAAACACGAGGGATTGTACGCGGATCTCGTTGCCCCATAGCCCCTGGATGGGCTTCGGTAACGGAGTCGGATAGATGAGTATTGCCCGTCGGCAGTCTTTTGCCTCTGCATAGGCGACGACCTGGTGGATGTCGGCGGGAGCCGGTTGATCTGGGGCCTTGTACTTCGTGTCCAGCACGAGGCACGTCTTCCCGGTGGCGATATCCTCAACGGTGATGTCTATGCGGATCGACACGGTCTGGCCCATCTGAAACTGGATATTCTCCTGCCCGCGAACGATGTATCGCTCTGGATAGAGCTTCTCTACTTTCCGCTTCATCCACTCGACGACGAAAAGCTCAAATAGCCGCTCCATGTCGACCAGAATGGGGATCATCCGCCGGTCCCCGAGGCGGTGCGTGGGGCCTGAATGCTCCAGAAAGAAGCGACACAGCGCGTGTAGCGGTTCGTAGTCCTGGTTGAGACGATTGTAGAGTCGGCCGATGCACTTCTGTGGTGAGAACGCGCAGGGCCTTGCGAAGCCCTGCAGGACGCGGCGCGCCTGACGGATGTACGGCAGGCTTCGTTCACTGCAAATTCCGCCCTCCAGTATGCGCGTAAGCGTCCAGAGGAGAATCTGATTCTCCTCCAGGTCAGCGGTATGATCCTCGAAATGGCAAGGAAGCACGGGGCTGGCCGGATTGCGGACATGAGCGAGAACATCGAGCCGGCCGCGCACGTAGGGAAGGCTCGCGCTTTCGCCGACATACGACCGATAGAGACCCTGCCGAATTCGATCCAGAATGCGCTTCGCCAGCACGAGGGCAAGCCTTTCGTACAGCTCCGCGATCGACTCGGAATCGGCCATACCCTCAAGAATCTTGAAGTCCAGTCTGTAGGCGTACTCCAGCATGCCGAATAGGTTGCGAATGGGCACCTTCGGGGTGAGAGAGACGTGAAGGTCCTCGGCCAAAGGGATGTAACCCACCCAGCCCTGGGACGTCAGGCGCCAGCAATCCATGTTGAAGAGGCTGGGCGGTTCAACTTGGATCTGACTACCAAACGAATCGTGCATCACCTTCGCAGTGTGCTCAGTGATCTCGTCCTTGGCGAACGTGCGAGCTTCGTATTCAGGAAGCTCGATGATCCGCGGGTTCATTCCCCGGTGATCTCCTTCCTGACCTTGTCCCACCGGAAGCTGGCGACTTTCTCGGGCTGGTCGAAGAAGTGCTCCTCGATGTACGGCTCGATCTCCATCTGCCAGACATCCTGGATTGTGGATGCGATCTCGCGATCCATGAAGAAGCTCATACCGACGGCATAGTGCCTGTCGCTTATGGCTACGTTCAGGCGATCAAGAACGCTTATCAACCCCGATGGGTCGAATTCCGTGTCCTCGTGGAATCTCCTCAACACATCGTAGTCCGGGTAGAGCGGGAGGAATGCGAAACGCCGCCGAAGGGCATGATCCACAAGCGCAATGGACCGGTCCGCCGTGTTCATGGTGCCAATAAGAAACACATTGCCCGGAATTTGAAATCGCTCGCCGCCAGCGAGTGGAACCGATTCATCCCGATACTCGAGCAGGAACATCAGCTCGCCGAACACGCGAGAAAGGTTCGCGCGATTGATTTCATCGATCACGAGGGCGCATGGACCTTTGCAGTCACGCGCCTTGGTGCAGAAGTCCTTGAAGCGCCCAGGTGCCAGACTGTACTCAAGCCCACCGCCCTTGAGAGCCTTGGGCCGGAGCCCCTGCATGAAATCCTCGTACGCGTACGATGGATGGAATTGCAGAATGTCATAGAACCCGTCTCCCCCGCCAGTGAGGTGCCGTGCAAGACGCAGTGCTATGTAGGTCTTGCCTGTTCCCGGCGGCCCGTAGAACACCACGTGCTTCTTCCTGATGGCGGCGCGAACCCATTTCTCGATCTGCTCAGGAGGCAGATGGGAGTCAGTGGAGAACGTTGCGATTGAGTACTCCGGGCTCATGTCTTCTGGCATGGGTTCCTTCTGCCCCAGGAACCGACGGATGGCTTCCATTGGCTCATCGAGTTGAGAGATAAGGACGAGCGGGAACAGACGCTGGAACACATCCGTGACCCGTGTCGTTAGCGTCTCTTCGGGCACGACCGTGATTTCAGAGGCCGGCAGCATGATCATGACGCGGAATCCGTAGCTCTCTGGGTCCGAGAGCCATTGGCCCAGGGTGATGTCCTGACCGCCGGGCGGCAGGGACGAGGGCCCCTCGACGGGCTCGCTTTCGCCGTACTCGAAACCGCAATCGGCGAGCTTCGGCTCCAGGATCTTGGTAAGGGCATCCGAGTTTTCGCGGCACGCTTTGGCGAATCGCTTCTTCGGCTGGTCACCGTAGTCGCCGATGTAGAAGCCGAATCGCACGGCATCTCTGTTGATCCAGACGTAGAGTTGAGCATCTTCAATGCGTCGGCTGCCCTTGGGATAGAACGCCCCCCAGTAGTGATCCCAAGCGCCGCCGCGCCCGTAATCGTTCTTCGGGATTCGGGAGAAAACGCGCTTCGCCGTTTCCATGAGTTCGGTCATCTGTGGCGGCAGTCTGCTCGCTACGTTGTTCATCAATCGCTGCAGTGGCGCCTCTATGGCCTCCGCGAATTCCTCCGCATGGGCGTTGTAGAAGCTCGCCAACGGCTGCTCGTGGAGCTGATGGAGAAGGTCGAACGTCTCATCCGTGAATAATGGCTTTCCCGAGCCCTGCGTGTCGTCGGGGCTGGCACCAATGATTTGCAGCAGGGCCTCGGTTCGCGCCGTGTCCTTGATTTCCGTCAGCGTCTTGACCGGCAACCCTTTGACATCATCCGGCATCGACCAATGTCCCGACTTCAACCACCGGGCCTTCCGCATGTGACGGTACTCCGGGCGGTTGCCGTCATAGAAGTACCCGGACGTGACCTCGCCGTAGCCCACGATTTCCGCACGGCCGCATTTGACGAAGACGCGATCTCCCTCGCGCATCTTGAGAAGGAAGTCACAGAGCTGGCGGAAGTCCTTGTCGGTGGCGTTCCCCCCGTAGGCTTGGTCGTAGACCTTTCTGAGATCAGCTTCCGTGGTGATCGTGGACAAGTCCTTGTCGAGGGGGCCCCAGCCGATACCCATCACCTCTTCCCGGTAGTACTGCTCCCACAGCCGTGCCTTCTCGCCCGGAGCGTAGATCCAATATCGCCTCTCCGTTGTGGTGGTTCCGCCACGGAGCTCCTCGGCCCACCGGAACCCCGCCTTCTCGCCAATCAGGAACTGACTCAGTGCATCGGCGCGATAGAAGTTGTCGAACTCCGGATACCATTCGATGAGTTGGCGTTCTGCATCGCGCACGGCCTCGTACTTCTTCCCGAGCGCCGCCGGCACCTCAACGCCCAACAACTCGACGGCCTCGACCGCTTTGTTGTTGATGATCGCAAACCGCTTCTTGTCGACGCGGTTCAGGTAGATTGTGGCCAGGCCCTGTCCGAAGCCGTTGAACTCGTCTATCCGATCAAGCCACGCAAGGAGGTCGAAGTCCGGCTCAAAAGGATTCAGGACAAACGCGCGGAACTCGTCGTACTCCGCCTCCAGGGTCTCTCGAAACAGCGGGGCTGTACGGTGACCACCGCTCTGCACTTTCCCGCCCTCGCGAGCGAACTGGAAGAAGAACTCAACGAACTGCTCCCGGGAAAGCCCGGTCAGCGTACTCTTCGTCAGTTGCCCTGCGTAGTGGTCTTCGTTTTGCGCGTGCGGGTCGTTTCGATACCAGTCAAGAAACGCCGCAACCAATTCCTGTGAAGGTTTCTTCATCATGCCTTGTCCTCCCCGCAAATCGGAAAGTCATGTTCCAACGTGATGCCAATCTGACTCCAAAGCCTCTCATCGAGTGGTTTGTGACAGGCGTGCTGTCCGAGGACCGCGTAACCCCTCTGTCGGAGGAGTTCCGCCAAGGCTTGTTCCAGCGCGGCCATCTTGTCGCGGTAGGGCCGATGTGCTTCCATGGACTGCTGCTCGGCGAAGATCGGGCCGATGGCAACCATGTCGAATTGGCACTCCAACGGATCGATCCCCGCCGCCTTCAACTGGCGAGCCAAGGCATTGCCTCTTGCCTTGGGTCGAAAGTCAAGGTGCTGACCGATCCTGTTGAAGGGAGAGCTGGCATACGGAGACGCGCTGTCGCCGGTACGACCCACATACAGAACCAGGCCTCGAGGCGACTGTATTCGCCAGACGTACAGCCAGAAGCCGCGTGCCAGCAAGCGACCCGAAAACGACATGCGCATGGCACTCGGTCTCTTCATCTCGAATCCGCCTCAGTTGTTGCCTGCATGGATGTTCACCGGGAGGGCTACGGGATGTGCATGGCTACCATTTCCACCCCTTCTTGACCTTCTCCAGCATCTCGGCTGCTTTGCTGATGTCCGTGCCTGCCTTCGCCTTGATGCTGATCCGAACTTCGACCTGCGGATCGCAACCGGCGAGCTGTTTCGCGATTTGCGGGATTTCCTCACCGAGCGTTTGCACCTCGGCAACGCTCAAGGCAACGGCGTTCGTCACTCGCCTGCCGGACCCGGGAGCCGGTGGCGGGGGTGGCGGCGCATCCTGCTTGATGACGAGCTTCACCATCCCGTCATGAGCCAGAGATGCAATCGCACCCGATCCCTCGGCGCGGTGAAGGAACCCCTGCCCCAGAGCGGAGTTGATGCTCTCGAGAAACTTCTTCTCGGGCCAAGCCCTGCCTCTTGCGGCCTTCAACGCGGCATATAGGGCTGACACGGTAGACTTCGGCTCTTCTTCCTTGGACCACGCATCCGGAAGTGCTTGGGGAAGAAGATCGATGGCGGAGATCGGCGCCGGCGGCCTGAACAGGATGGCCTCCGGGTCAAGTTGGATGGCGGTTGGTGTCTCCTGGAAGACGCTGTCGTTACCATAGACAAGCCAAAGAGCACCCTCCGCGACGGCGGTCGCTACGGCCTGATGAACTACCTTGTAGTCAACGGTCGGAATCGGCCGATGTTCCGGCGGATACGATGGGTCGATAACCTCTTCGAAGGCATGAGCGCCATCGAACCAGGAGCACAAGGTCGAAAGCTTGACTCCCTGATCGTCCTTGGGCCAGAGACCCGTGAGGGAATCGGGTTGCACAGCGAATGCGCTCAATGAAGTCAGCGTGGCCTTGTTCGGCAGCCACGCTTCGGCGACCTTCTCCCATTCCGACATGTCGATACCCGAACGCCAGTACCACTGCTTGGACCCGTCCGTACGCTGACACCGGACGGCGAGCACGCCGCGGCGCACAGCATCTTCGATGGTGTTGATGACGGTCTGCTGGGTAAGGAGCTTCGGCAGCTTGTGTTGCTGGCCGAAAGAAAGGTACAGATCCTTGACCGGAATGAAAGCGTCGGAGGCCGGCCAGACCGGGTAGATTCCGTTCGGCATGATGGCGGTTGCGTCGATCTTCTCGCGGAAGATACGAAGCTCCTTCTCAAGAAGAACCGTGGCAAAGAGCGACTGGGACCCCATCGTGATCTTGCGAGCCTGAATCGATGCGTCGGTATGCAGATAGAGAACGATCTCGTACGCGTTCTTCACGGACGTCTGTGCCTGAAGAAGGCTTTCCTTCTCCTTCTTCTTCACGACCTCCTGCTGGAAGCTTTGCATCTTGGGGAAATGCGCGGAGTTCTTGATCTCCCCCCATGCCATCCACTCGGCGATGTGCTGTTCCGCTTGCTGCAGCCCCGGTACGCTGGGCGTAACGACCAGTACGATGTTCTGGTATTGACGGGTGTCTGAAGGTGAGGAGTGAGTCCGTATGAACGCGGTCGCCTCCGGCTTCGGCGGATCGCCAACGATGCCTGCGTAGCCGGACCCAAGGACCACGATACGGAAAAGCCCGTCGTCTTCCACGTCCGCCGGCGAGGCCGGGAGCTTGTGTATCTTCACGCCCTCTTCCAGTCCCTCATACAGCGGAGCGCACTTCTTCTCGGCCAGATCGTCGAACTTGCTTCTGGCATAGCTGAGGGCCTGCTGCTTGTATGACTCGTGGAGCTGATTCAGGTTGGGCTTCGGCCCGAGCCGCCAGTACTTCGGCACGCCCGTCCCCGCCTCTGTGGCATCGCATTCCTCCAAGTACCAGGAGACCTTCGACCATGCAAGTAAGCCGGCATTGAGTACGGCGGGCATGTCACACGTCGCGCCGAGCAGCCACCGAATCTCGCTCAGTTCCGCCTGCGAGCCGATGGGCTGGGAGTAGATGAAGGCGGCAACGCAGGCCGCCTCGATTTCCCGCCCGAGCAGTGTCGGCGCATCGGCCTTCTGCGCGCCATACGCGCGGGGTATTTCCGTTTTTAGATTCTCGGGCCAGGGCGGGGAGTCCGCTCCCGGGACGGAGTTCTTTGCCGCCTCGGCGAGCTTCAGGAGAGCTTCACTGAGACCGTCCTTGTTGGGCGCGGCGAGGAACACTTGGGCGCCGACCAGGGGCGATTCGTCCCACGGCTCCGCATCGCGAAGAGCCATCGCGAAGGTCTGGAGCACCCCGCGCGTGCGTTGGAACTGGTGCAGGTCCACCCACTTGCCGAAGAAACGGTCGAGCATGTCCGGATGAAACGGGTACGCCTTCTTCAGGCGCTGTTCGGAGTCCGGGCGCTTCGCCAGAATCGGATCGACCGCCTGCAGACGGGGCCAGAAGGCCAGGATGTGCTTGTGACGGTCCGTCTCGTTCTCAGGATACGAGGAGAACAGCCGGCGACGGAGTAGTTCGGCAAGATCGTCGCGCTCCACGGGTGACTGTGTTGAAGCCTGTCGGTTCAGCCCGTTGTTGCACGCATTGATGATAGCCTTACCGATTTCGTCGTTCTTCTCCGGGTTCGTGGCCAGCAGGGAGACCACCATACAGGAGCGTTCGGAGGCCTCTATCGCCTGTGCCAGTTTCTGAAAGAAGTTCTTCAAGCGGTCGTACCACACGGCCCCGCGATCTTTACGGACACCCTCCGGATCGGGCGACGACGCGTCGTGAGCCCACATCAGGAATTCGTCGATGAGGATCAGAGCCCCCTTACCTGAAGCTTCCACCTGGTGAAGTATCTTCGCCCACAGCACATCGGATGGCGGGGTGTCGAAGTCGGGCTTGGTCTCGTCACGGTCAAGGATATCAAGGCCCTTCTGGCCGAGGAGTTGCCAGGCGATCAGGTTCCAAGGCATTCGGAACGACCGGACCTCCCCCTCGGGCGACTTCGCTTCGCCGCCGACCTTCCAGTCTACCTTGTCGAAAGACACTGCCGCGACACAGGCCGATGGCGGGTCGGAGAGCTGGGCATCGTTCAGAATCATGCCGACTGACGTTTCGTTCTTCGGCAACGCCTTCCCGAGCGTGGTCAAATAGTAGAGGCCGGTCAGCGTATGCGATTTCCCGCCGCCGAACGTCTGCGTGACGTTGATGATTGCCTCGCCACCCCGCTCCTTAGCCAGGCGACGCAGAACGGACCGACAGAACTGGCGCAGATTCTGAGTGGCATAGGTCGTTTCGAAGAACTTCTGCGGATCGCAGTAGTACGGCTTCTTCCCCCCAGGCCATCCGTTGATCACCTTGTGGAGATCGATCGCGAAATCGCTGGACGTGAGCTTCTGCTCCCGGATTTCGGGCCTCAATTTACATGTCTTCTTCCATGGTTGAATATTGGCTTGCGGGCTCATGCGTTACCCTCCGTCTGGTCCTTCTTTGTCCCATATTCAAAGAGCGGCGTCTCTCTCACAACGTTATTCACGACGATCGTTTTGCGGTTCATCTTCAGCTGCGAGGCCAGCGCCTCGACTATTCGGCGCTCGTCATCCTGCTTGTCGCGGGACGCCAATTCGCGGACCGCCTGGAGCAACGGCTTGAAGGCGCGGTCATTCGCCAGCCCCCAGGCGTCGAACTGCTGCTGAAGCTCCGACGTGCGGTTCTGTTGGAGCAGGAACATGAGACGATGCAGGCGATCGATCAAAGGCGCCGGCCCCGCCGCGCGGGATTCGCCAAGGTCGTCGTCGGCTACACGTTCTGTCCACGGAATCAGGGTGTACTCACTGCCTTTCGCCTCCGTCTCGTCCTCCGACTCGCCGTCGGCAAGCTCTTCATGGGAAGGCCGTCCGCGCTTCGACTTCCCACCTTGGGCGATGATATTCCAGACAATCTTGAGTTCGGTTTCGTTCTTGCCGCACGCGTTCGCATAGAGGATGCACGCGCCCGCGGGCGCGGGGTCGAAACCGAAGTAGTTCCGGTGTAGGAGGTAGTACTGAGTGACGGAGTCGATCTCCACCGACTCGCCACGGCCCTGTGTTTCCATCTGAATATCATGGAAGCCGGGCAACTCGCCCAGGGAGAACTGAAGAACCAGCCGGCGGACCTCTTTCAGGAACTCCGGCACCGTCATAATCCCGCCTTCCTGCTTCTTCACGAAGGGGTGAGCGCTGTAGGCTTCCAGTGCCGGGCCCAGGGCCGCCCATAACAGGTCTGGGCCACGGATGCCCTGATCGAAGTAGTACTGCAGAATATTGATGTCTCCAAGTTCGTGGCGGGCGTCAAAGAGTCTTCGCTTCATGTCTTCAAGGACTTGAACGTCCCATCCCGACGGCGCATGCGCTGGGCGCTTGCGACAGACGATCCAGACGGATGAAGATAGAGCTGCAGAGGAAATGCCTCTCATTCGGCTCGGCTGCTCAGTCTGCACAGGCCAACTGGCCGTGACGACGGCTCCGCCGCGGATCAGCGCCGCCACGAGCGTCTCCCATGCGGCAACCTCCTTGTTCGCAAAAACAATAACTACTCGTCCATCTGGGGCAAGTGCATCACACGCTCGATGGAATGCTTTGGCCATCCCTTCTTCGTACTTCGCCTTGGAAACTTCCTTGTCACCATTGAAGCGCGATTCGTCATCGATGAGCTCACCGTCATCCTTTGCGGAATCCCATTTGGGCGACAAGTGCTCAGGCATGACTTCGGTGAACTCGGGGGTCAGGTCGCTCGTGATTCGCTTGAGCCATATGAGGAACAAATCTGAAAGATCTGAGTACGGGATCGCATCGTAGTACGGAGGATCAGTGATGAAAACGTCGAGCACTTGATGGATTGGCTCTGTCGCCGATGCTCGGCTAATTGAAGGAGGGGGCTGTCCCGCAATCCCAAGACCCCGCAATGCGTCACATACGCGATCACAGCAAATACCAAACGATCCGGAGTATGTTCCGATTGGAGACGGCTCCCCGAAATCCCATGTCATCTGGATCGCGAAGCGGACCATGGCATGGTTGATGCATTCAGCGTCAAGCTTCCACTGGACGTTGACGTTGGCGAAATCAATGAGACGGTCAAAGGCAAGCGCCAGACCCGCAACAATGCCTTCTGCGCAGGACGGCTGTTGAGTCTTCAGAATCGAGGCAGCCGAACGAATGTGTTTCACAAACACGCCGAGCGCCAGAAGCTGACGCGAGGTGAAGAGATCACGCCACTTGAAGATGCCGTACTTGTGAAGCGAGAATGCGCGCGACGCACCGCTGCCGCCGCCTGCCGGCGTTGCCTCGTCCGGAACGCCGAAGGGGATGTCGGAAAAGACTGCTTCAAGATCCTCTGTCTCCACCGCGGATGCTTTGATCTCTGCATCGTGTGGCAGCCGGTACCGTTTCACAGTTCTCTTCTTCCCCGGAACAGATGACTCGACCACCACAGCTGTCATCTGAGTTCCTAGAAGGGACTGCTGGCCCTGCGACCGCAGATCCTCCATGCGCAAGGCTATCAATCCAGGACGACCGCTGCAGGGGCTCCAGACACCAGCGCGATTCATCGTGCCTTTGTTAAGGAAATCCTTGAGGTTCTCCGCCGCAACTTCCCACTCCTTTAGATGAGGAAATCGATCGTGAAGCTTGTTCGTCCCCTTGCTCAGAGCGTCCTCATCCAGCAATGCGAAGGTAACACCCGAGCCATCAGGATTCGGGACAGGCATGAGTGCAGCGCGACGTCCCTTCTTTCGGCAGAGCCAGAAGGTCTTGAGAAGAGGTATACGCCCGTAGGGCTCGACTCGGTCGCGCGCCGTACGTGCCCAGAGATAGGCCACGGTAGGCTCCCCGTTGATTGTTGGGTATCGCGCGGCGAGGTCCGCGCGAGCCTTCTCCAGAACCCAACGCCCCCATGCCCTGACATGCCATGAGAGGTCGGCGTCCTCAAGTTGTAGGAGTTGGAGTTGCTTTGGATCGGCGAAGTGAGGCCTCTTCTTTCCCCTCCGTCGCTTCACCTTCCCAGACTGGAAGTCTTCGATGAAATCCGGCCAGTCCTTGACGAAGTCTGGAAGGGGCCATTTCTTCCCCGCGAATTGCTGAGGGTAATCGAGCGTGCATTTCAGGATGAACCATGCAACGGGGTTGAGGTCGGAGGCGGTGACCTCGCAGCCGAGGCGCATGCCTTCGAGAGGGATCGCGCCTCCGCCGGCGAACGGATCGAGAATCTTGGGAGCCTTGCCGTCGTAGAAGTCGTGAATCATCGCCCGGAATTCATCCATGGCGGGATCGGACTCCTGACCCCAGGCCAGCACGCCCCCTTCAACGGCATCCTTCTCTTCCGCGGTCGTTACGCCATCGTCATCCGTGGTCTTCACGGTCTTCTTCACCACGGTGCCGCCGATCTTGGCCAGCAGCTCCTTGCGTTTCGCCGGGTCGCCGGGATCGGGCAGCAGGGTGGCCA
>JAFGQA010000373.1 GCA_016935885.1 Phycisphaerae bacterium
AGCATGGCCCAATGGCGCACCCAGGACGTTCCCCTCACCCCCGGCTGGAATGCCATCTATCTCGAAGTCGCACCCGAGCCGAGTGAGTGTGCGCAGATATTCAAGAATCGCCAGGTCGAGAGCGTTTGGATGTGGAACAAGCGCTTCTCGACGATCGACTACGACATAGACCCGAACACCCTGCTTCCCGACGATCCCCACTGGCTGGTCTGGTTCCCGGAATCGAACCCCGAGTCCTTCCTCACGCGCCTCATCAACATGAGCGGGAGCGCCGCGTACCTGGTCAAGCTGCCGACCAATGCCGCGCCCTACGCGCTTTCCATCAAGGGCCGGGCGGAGGTGCCCTATTTCGAGTGGTTCCCCCACGCTCTCAACCTGGTCGGGCTGCCGGTCAATCCGGACAACGAGCCGACCTTCATGGACTTCTTCCGGCACACGCCCAGCATCGATACGACCAAGGGCTACCACAACGAGCTGTACAAGTTGGATTCGGACGGCGAGGGTACCCGCATCGTCTCGCCCGCGCGTGAGGACATCGAGCACGGCGTGGCCTATTGGATCAAGTGCTCCACGGCGCCGAAGTACACCGCGCCGGTCCACGTGGACGCGCCCAACCTGTATGGTCTGGACTTCGGCACGGTGCTGACCGAGCAGGACCTCTCCATCATCAATCCATCGGATACCGACAGCATCACCGCGTCGGTCCAGCAGGTCTCGTCCGAGGACCCGCCGGCCGGACTGGGGTTTCCCGAGCGCGCGGGCGACGTGCCCCTTTCTTATTTCGTCTACGAACCGAGCGGACCGAGTTGGGAATGGGAAGATCTCTCCGTCGGGGAGACGTTGACGAGGTCGCTCGCGCCCGGCGAGGAATGGCTGATCCGCTTCGCGGTGCGCCGCGCCGACTTTCCGCCGTACACGCCGGTCGGCACGAATGGCGCGAGCTACCAGAGCCTTCTCAAGGTGAGCGGCTTCGGTAATACCGTGCTCTACCACGTGGGCGTGGAGGCCGAAGAGGGGGCGCTCCTGCTGGGCGCGCCCAGCGAGTCCCAGCATGTCAACAAGGGACTCTGGGTCGGAGAGACTATGCTTTACAAGGTGAACTGCCCCGCGTATTCACCCACCAATCTTCTGCTGACCGATTCCCTCTGCGAGTTCCGCCTGCTCGTGCACGTGGATGACGGCGGGCAGGCCCGCCTGCTCCAGGAGGTCTTCATGGCCTGGGTGCCGCTGTCCGAGACCAACGGCGAGTACCGCCTCTACGCCAGCCGCTCAAGCCTTCCCGGTGACGCCGAGGATGTCAGCCGCATCAGTTCCGTGGCGTTTCCGCTGATGGGTCCGGTGCTTCTTGCCGGCGCCATGTCCAATACGCTCACGGGCACGGTCACGGTCGACTGCAACGACCCGGTCAACCCGTTTCTCCACCGCTACCATCCCCTGCACGACAACAAGGATTGGGACGGCAACGTCTACACGAACCCCGTGGAGACGCTGACCGTCAGCCGCGACATCACCATGGACTTCACGACGGGCGTTTCGACCAACGCGGAAGAGCATCCGCTCTGGGGCGTCAGCGTGGTGGGCGGCACGTACCACGAGACGCTGACGGGGCTGCGCGAGCAGGTGATCGAAGTCGAAGGCTCGTTTGAACTCAACCGGATCAGCGAGCTGCACTGGCTCTATTGAGGGATGAAGGCTGAAGGATGAAGGATGAAGGATGAATTGAGGACGGAGGGTAACAACATGTTGAGAAACCGTAAACATGCGGGCATGCGATGGGCGATTGCCTGCACTCTTCTGCTTCTCGCCGGCGTCGCGAGCGCCCAGGACGATATTCCGGCGGCGATCAACTACCAGGGCAAGCTGACGAACCCGTCGGACGGCCAGCCGGTCGCGTCGGGGGTCTACCAGGTGGAGTTCCGGATCTGGGGGCATCCCACTTCGACCGACCCGTCGTACGCGATCTGGGGTCGCAGTTTCCCGATTCACGTCGTGACCAACGGCCTGTTCAACGTGTTGATCACGGACGACGGCGGCGAGTTGACGGGTCCAGTGCCGCAGACCAACGACATCCGCCAGGCGTTCCAGGAGGCGGACCGGTACCTGGGGCTGAAGGTGACGCAGGGGCCGGGCGGAGCGATCGACGCGCCGGAGATTAGCCCGCGCCAGAGGCTGGTCAGTGCGCCCTACGCCATGCACGCGCAGAACGCAACGGATGCCTACCACGCGGACGAAGCGGACGAGGCGACGCTCGCGCAGGATTCGGATAAGCTCGGCGGCACGGCGGCAGCGGCGTACTTCGACGAGGACAGGTTCGACTCTCTCGGATTGCACACCTCCTACCTCACGGTGCTGTCGTGGGAGGACGGGGGTATTCCATACAAGTCCTCGCTGGTCGACTATTGGGGCTTCTACTATCTGGGCGACACCCCCTCTGCGCCCGGTGCCGGCATCAAGCTCGTCGTGGACGACGGCAAGATCCAGGCGAAGGACGGGATCCTGGCCGAGGGTCCGATCACGCCTTCGGTGGGGGACAGCGAGGGTATCCAGTTCCCGTCCAATCCCGGGGGCGGGTCGGGCGACAAGGCCTCGATCGAATACTACGTGCAGGGCGGCAGTGGAGAGGACTGCGCCCTCAAGCTCGCCATCACCAACGACTCCGACGACGATCTGATCCTGGAGGCCAGCGGCGATATCGAGATGCACGGCAACATCAGGATGATGAGAAGCTGGACCGTGGAGAAGACGTGGAACAACGGCGATTCCACGGGTTCCTGGAGCCTCACCGCTCCGACGGACGGATTCCTTCTGGTGGATGTCCATTCGGCGCGAGTGCGGGTGGAGATCGGCGGGGTTGTCAACGTCGAAAACCGGAGCATTGACGACGACGACGACAATTACGGCAGCCATCTCTATCCAGTGGCCAAGGGTGAATTGATGACGGTCACCTTCGAGGAGGACCTCCCGGACGATTCGACGTTTGTGAGGGTCTACTGGCGGCACCTGGGACTGTGAAGAGAATGCTGAACGATAAACGCTGAACGCTGAACGATGACGGCTGGCGGACATAAGATGCGGTTTCCCAAGGTTTGGAAGATCCACGCGCGATTTTTCCAAGGATTGGAAAAACGGGCGGGCTTTTTTCCAAGCATTGGAAAACTGTCTCTGGTGGCGTTCTGTTTAGCGTTCAGCGTTCAGCGTTCAGCGTTCTCCGACGAGCCCTTCGTTCTCGACACGCTCTATGAGAACTTCTGGTTCTTCGACTCCTCCACGACGAACGTGAGCACGCCGGCGGGCGGGCCGTATTCGAACTACTTCGGGCCGTATCCCTCCGAGGCCCTCACGAACGCGTCCACGCCGCTGTACCACGGGACGGCCGGGCCGTACTCGTACGACACGAACACGCTGGCGCCGGTGACGCCGTCGAACGGACTGTTCGTGCTGGAATACTCCGCCTTTGGGCATCCGGTGGAAGGCCTGATTCCCGACTTCGGCCTGGGAGCTTTGATCACGCCCCCGGCGGGCGCGAACACGAACGTGCCGCCGGCAGGGTTCGTCGCCGTGAAGGTCGGCAACAACGCCAACGCGTACTACGAGTCGGCGGACGGCGGCGTGTTCTGGGCGCCTTCGACCCGCGAGTTCTACGCGGCCCAGCCGAACAACGTGGAAGTCAACTGGATCATGCTGGACGGGACGACCAACACGATGGTGTACATGATCTCCGCGATACCCGTGCAGCGTCCGGCGCGGCTCTTCTGGACCGAGAGTCCGTACGACGCGCCGCCGGTCAACCTGGACGGCCTGTTCCCGGTGATCCACTACAACAGCGAAGTCCCGCCGCCGGTCTTCGACGTGACGACGAACGTGAACGGCGGCGTGACGAACATCACGACGAACATCGTCGCGGGTGTATGGATCGACGGCCAGAAGCGCATGCGCGGGACCGACGTCACGGGCATGATTCTCGTCGAGTACTACAAAACCGGCACGTACGAGGAGGAGGTCGAGCCGGACTCCGTCGAGGTGGTCGAGGTGCTTCCGCCGCAGATCCACACGCGCGACGTGGACCTGGGCGAGCGCCTCCTGCCGCGGGACACGTACTGGAGCACCCGGGAGGGGGAGAAGGGCCTGGTCGCGAACATCCAGGCTGGCCTCGATAGCGGCGCGGCCTTCATGCACACGCAGACGGGACCCAAGGACGGCTGGGTATGGGCCGTGCGCACGACCACGAACGACCCGTGGAGCATCGAGATTTACTGGGAACACGAGGGCCTGATGGGCGTCAACTGGCCGTACGAGGTGGATTGGTACAGCGCAGGCTGGCCGGAAGACCCTCAACTGGTGGTTTATGGCGCCGGCGAGGCGGACACCGCTCCGGTTCTCGTCCCCTCGGGCATCACGCCGACCCTGCAGTACGAGGAACCCGAACTCAACACGGTGCTTTCCGCCAGCGGGCGCTCGGTGTACGCAAAGACCAACGGCATGGCGCTCCTCAAGTTCACCACGCACGACAATGTCTGGTTCGAAAGCATCATGGCTGTGCGCTACGACGACCCCGTCTACTTCGACCCGGCGTCGACAGACTGGCCGGTCGGCACGGAAATCGTGCCGATGGGCCGGCATACGCATGCCCTGCAGTTTGATCCGGCGGAGTCGAACTACGTCAAGATCGGCAAGAGCTTCCTCAACGCGGTTTCCAACTGGACGTTCACGGCCTGGATCAATCCCGGATCGACCAACCCCGGTACGATCTACTCCGAGGGCGATCCGCTAGTGACGTTCGGCGTCGGGCAGTCGACGGACATGAGACTGCACGTGAACGCCTGGCATCATGATTATCCGGGGAACTGGATGAACTACTACACGCCCGCCAATGCGCTGGCCACGGGCCGGTGGCAGTTCATCTCGGTCACGCTTTCCGGAGGAGCGGTCGGCACTGGCACTGTGACGGTTGCGATCGAGGACAACATCCACACCGGCACGCTCCAGATGGTTTATCATCCGAACAACAAGCAGGCCCTGATCGGCGCGACCTCGTGGAACCCGCCGCACAGTTCGTTCGACGGCGCCGTCGAGCAGGTCCGCGTGTGGAAGACCGCCTTCGAGCCGGAGTACCTCTGGAGCAACCGCTACCAGCAGTTGAACGGCGCCGAGCGTTTCCTGCTGGCCGATTTCCCCTGCCGCGAGGGAGAAGGCAGCAACGTGTTCAACACCGCCGGGCCGTACGACGGCGTGGCCTGCGGCGAACCCGAATGGATCTACGGCATCCGCCTGCCGAACACCAACGATCCGCCGTGGCCTGTATTCGCCGGGTACATCCACAGGCCGCGGGGTTTGGCGTACAACGTGAATCGCTACAACTACCCGACGGAAGCCGACCCGGACGCGTCGTCGTATGTATTCGCGGTGAACACGGGGACGATCGAGGTGTGGTGGGCCGAGTCCACGCGCAATACCGACATGCCGTCTCTCATCTGCTATCCCTACCTGGTCCAGCGCTACAACGCCGTCTGGCCGCGCTACGCCGACGAGATCGTGATCGCCAGCGGCAAGGGCAGCAGCGGCCGCCAGGGAGGGTATGCCCTGTATTTCGATGCGAACCATGACTATGTCACTGCCCCCGACGTTGCGGCACACCACCTGACCACGGGGCTGACCATGGAAGCCTGGGTCAACCTGGCAGGCGCCGAAGACGACCAGAAGATCCTCTGCAAGGCCACTGCCGGATCAGCCGGCTATATTCTGGGCGTGCGCGGAGGCAAGCTGTACCCGGCAATCTGGGACGCGACCGGGGCCCATTACGGCTTCGAACAGGGCTCCGTACCGACCGGGCGCTGGACGCACCTTGCTGTGACGTTCGCGCAGGGCGGAGACCTGGTGGGCTACATCGACGGCGTGGAGATCGGTCGCGTTTCGGCGGGCGCGAACGCGTTGACGAACTCCGGGCTGAAACTGACGATGGGCCGCGCATCCTGGGACTCAACGCTCGGCGTGAAGGGCGACATCGACGACGTGCGCATCTGGGGTGTGGAGCGATCGTCGAACGAGATCGTTGCCGCTATGCACGCCCTGGAGGATGACGACCGCGATGGACTCGTGGCGTGGTACCCGTTCGAAGCGTCCTCCGGCAGCACGGCCTATGATCACTCGGAGAGCGGCGCGGACGCCGCGATCTACGCGGCGGCGTGGGTGGTTCCCGGCCATCCCGGCGAGACGGAGAATCCCTACCGCGACTGGGTCTTCGGGTCGCCGCAGGTCTACTACCAGAACGATCGCGCCCAGGACGGCTACAACCCCAACGAGGAGCATGCCTTGATCATGGGCGGCGCGGTCTACGCCCTGCGCAACGATCTGAACGTAAGCACATCATCCCAGCCGTTTGTCCTGGTGGACTATCTCGATCCGGACACGACCCGCCCGGCGATGCACGCGTTCTGCGTGTACGCCACGAATGCCATCTATGCGTTCGACTACTCGGTCGAGGCCGGGGCGGCCATTGTGCCGCCCATGCCGGTAGGCGAGATGCCGCTGTGCACGAACAACTACAGGTCCAGCGGCCCGGCCTGGGAGGACCGCAAGGACTCCTGGTGGGCCAAGGCGGCGGGGGACGACGGCGGGCCCTCGAACGCCGTGATGCGGTTCTACTACGCGATGGAGCCGTCGTTCTGCTTCCCGTCGCGTGCCACGCAGCCGCCCGCCGGGGCGGAACTGCCGTGGCTTCCCACCAATCAACCCCCGCGCGGAGGGGGCGCAGACGGAACACCGGTCGGGATGACTTACGAGATCACTTGGCCTGAGGAAGTTCCCGAGATGAAGGTGGCCGAGACGCTGACGATGGCCACGCGCGGCCTGCCGGACATCTGGCACCAGTTGAGTGTCGAGATCCTCTACCAGCAGTCGGACGCGCTCTCGAACCTGGAATCCGTCGCGCTGTTCGACCCCGTGGTGGCGCACGGTGTGGACCTCGAATTTGCCGTCATCGAATCCATGGAGGCGTCCGAACTGGCGAAGAAGGAGACGATCGGGAACAAGTACTGGTTCCCGGCCCTTCCGCCTTCGCTGTATCCACGCATCTACTACGACCCGGACGCGGGGACCGACGGCCAACTGGTCCTCGAAGGCGTGTACGTCGAGACCCTGACCGGCGGCGGCTACCTCCTGCTGAACATGCTGGACGACCGCGAGGTCGCCAAGGTCAAGGGGATCGCGGACAGCCTCAATGCCGCCGACCGGGGCAAATGGCAGACGGCTGTAGGTCAATTGCACACGAGCGTTACACTGATCCAGCCGAACAATCCGTACGTGAACGCGGCGCTTTCGGCGGGGCTGGGGCGAGGCGTCGGCTACGTCACGCTGGCGTTCAACAACAGCACCAACGTCCAGCAGGTACCGCCGGCACTGCCCATCAGCTTGAGCATCATCAAGGTCATCCCCGAGCTGTACGACGGGATCCTGGAACCGATCGAGCCGGAAAACGCGCTGGACGAGAAGTTCTCGATGCGCTACGGCGCCGACTTCGCGGGCAAAGTGAATACATATGACTTCCAATGGCGCTGGGCCGAGCCGGAGGGCGGGCTCATCCCGGACACGAACTTCATGACCTCATCTAAGTGGTTCGTGTATGAGCCCAACGGCGACATTGCCAACGGGGCGTTGACGGTGGACATCGAGGGCGCCAGCCCGTTCACGCTCGCAGATCACTACTTCGCCGTGCGGTACCGCCTGCACGACGAGACGAACGGTCCGACCGGCACGAACTGGAGCGAGTGGGTCTACAACCTGGCGCCGGGCTGGATCGATCGCGTCGTCAACGGCATCACGCCCTTCGAACAGCGCCTGGCCGACATGGTGGCCGACCCCGCCAACACGACCTTCAGTATGTTGAGCCAGGCCGGCCCGCCCTACGAGGGCCCGATCGCCCTCAACATGGACTACATCGACGATTTCGGCCTGCTCCAGATCTACGAGACGGTCCTTGAGCGGGCCAAGGAGATGAGCCTCGACGCGGGCATCAACGACGAAGCGATTAACGAGTCCCTCCTGAATGTCGTGAGCCGGATCAACGACCTGTACATGGTGCTGGGCAACGAGGCCTATGCCGACGCGCTGGACCCGACCATCGCCTTCGGCAAGGACAACCAGTGGCTCACGTTCGAGAACTACGCGGCCGAGGCCACCGGCCTGTTTGCCTTCATGAACCAGGTGCCGACCCTGCTGGACGAGGAACTGGTGATGCTGCGCGGCCGCGACGACACGCTGGAGCCGTCCGTGGAGACCTCGCCAATCTTCAATCGATTCATCTGGAATTACACCCGGGGCATCGATGGCGGCGAGGTGGTCTATGCTCTCAACTACAACATCAAGGGCAACCCGACCAATCTGACCGGCACGATCACGGCCGAAGACGCCAAGCGGCTCTATCCGCAGGGTCACGGCGACGCCTGGGGCTACTACCTGAGCGCACTCCAGAGTTACTACGACCTCCTGGGCAATACCAACTTCGGCTGGCAGACCAAGCCGGGCGCGATGCTGGTGGGCAACGCGGCCGTGAGCGTAGACTACTTCGACGAGCGCAAGTTCGCCGAGTCGGCGGCCGCCAAGGCGCGGACGGGTGCCGAAATCGTCAGCCGCACCTATCGCAAGGATTTCCGCGAGCTGGCGGACAACCAGTGGCAGAGCTACCGTGACGGCAGCACGAATCGCGCCTGGGGCGTGGACGGTTGGGCGAGCCGCGCGGGGCAGGGGGCCTACTTCGACTGGGCCGTCGGCAACTCGCTCCTTCTGTACGAGCTGACCAACCTGGTGCAGGTCGGCGGCGACGACGCCGAGCCGGAGGGTATCCAGAAGATCGACCGCACGACGGTGCCCGAACTGCAGGAAGTCTGCTCCGCCCTCGAGGCCGTGCAGGCCCAGGCGGACAACGCCGATGCCGGGTTCAATCCGCTGGGACTGGCGGATGACGTTGTGCCGTTCGACATCAGCCCGGCCGAGATCGACGCGGGCAAGACGCACTTCGAACAGATTTATGAGCGCGCCGTGATCGCCCTCCAGAACGCCGAAACCGCGTTCAACCACGTCAAGGGCTGTACGCGGGACATGCGCGCCCAGGCGGACTCCATCTACCAGCGGCAGATGACCCTGGCCCAGCAGGAACTCGACTTCCACAACCGCTTGATCGAGATCTACGGATATCCGTATCCGGACGACATCGGCCCCGGTAAGACCTACCCCCAGGGCTATTGCGGGCCCGACCTGATCAACTACCAGATCCTGGATCTGGAGGACCTGGTCGGCACGGCGCCCACGGGAACGCCGCTGGAGATCGAGATCTACCGGTACGACTTCAGCGGCTCCTATGACGTGTCGGAGACGAATGTGGACTACACCCTCACCCGAACGCAGACCGGTACCTCGGTGGTGTGGATCGCGGAGAACGGGCTCAAGGTGAAACCGTCCACCTGGACAGGACGGCGTCCCGCGTCCGGGGAGATTCAGTTGGCCCTGATGGACTACATCCAGGCCTACTACCAGCTGAAGGCCAAGGCCGAGTACTACGAGGACCTGATGGAGTGGCTCGAGAAGCACTATGACTTTCTCGAGGATATGACGAAGCGCTACGTGAACAACTGGGTCGTGATCGATGCAAACGCCGACCGCGAGAAGGAAACGAGCCGCGTCGTCGAGGGTTTGAAGATCACGATGAACCTGCTGGAGCTGGTCTCCGACGGTCTGTACGAGATCATGCGAGGCGTTGCCGGGGTCTTCCCCAAGGAGGCTGAGGGGCTCATCGGCCCGTTCCCCTATGCCGCGGTAGAGGAGAACGTCGGCCAGACGTTCCGCGTGATAGCGGCCGGGGTCCGCTATGTTCAGTTCCTTTCGGCGCATACCATGGAGGCGGGCATTGTCGGCCGCGAACAGCTCCAGGCGCGATGGAACGTGGACGTCGAACTCCAGCTCGAGACCAATGAATACGCCAACCTCATTCAGGAGCAGACGCTGGAGTTCACGGGAGAGCTGCGACAGCAGTTGATCCGGGAATCCGAGATGCTGGCCCAACTGGAGGCCTTCAAACAGGCCTATCAGCGTTATCTGAATATCAAGACCCAGGGCGAACTCCTGATGGTCAAGCGCGCGCAGATCCGCGCCCAGTTCGCCCATCGCATCCAGGAGGACCGCTATGCCGACATGGCGTTCCGCATCTTCCGCAACGAGGCCCTGCAGAAGTACACCGCGGCGTTCGACCTGGCGGCGCGCTACGTCTACCTGGCGGCCAAAGCGTACGACTACGAGACCGCCTTGCTGGACACGGAAACCTCTATGTCCCCCGGCAGCGAATTCCTCTCCGACATCGTCCGCGCGCGGTCGCTGGGCGTGCTGGCGAACGGCGAGCCGCAGGCGTACGGCGGCAGCGGCGACCCCGGCCTGGCCGACATCATGGCCCGGATGAAGGCCGACTGGGATGTGGTCAAGACCCGATTCGGATTCAACAACCCCGACACGGAAACCAGCCGCTTCTCGCTCCGCTCGGAACTTCTCAGGATTTCACCCTCCTCGGGCAGCGACGGCACGTGGCAGGCGGCGCTGGAGGACTGCGTTGTGGATGACCTCAATCAGTGGGACGTGTTCAGGCAGCACTGCAAACCGTTCACATCGTCCACCGAGCCCCAGCCGGCCCTGGTGATCCCGTTCGACACGACGGTCATGTTCGGCAAGAACTTCTTCGGGCGCGACCTCGCGGGCGGCGACAACGCCTACGACGCCAGTCACCAGGCGACCAAGGTGCGCTCCGTGGGCGTGTGGTTCACGGGTTACAACATCACGTTCAACACCAACGATCTCGGCGGCGGCCTGGCCAACGAGCCGCGCGTGTACCTGGTCCCCGTGGGCGAGGACGTGATGCGCACACCGACCGGCGAACACGACGAACTGCGGCACTGGCAGGTCTGCGACCAGGTCATGCCCCTGCCGTACAACGTCGGCGGCGCGGACCTGGACGACCCGAACTGGATCCCCGTTTACGATTCGCTCAGCGAGAGCATCGGCCAGGTCCGGCGCTACGCGTCCCTGCGCGCCTACCACGACCGCGGCCAGTTCGACGAGGCGGAGACACATAACAACGCGCGCCTCATCGGCCGCTCGGTCTGGAACACGCAGTGGTACCTCGTCATCCCGGGCGGCACACTGCTGGACGACGCCGACGAGGGTATCCAGCGTTTCATCTATGGCCTGCAGAATCCCGACGGGACGCGCGACGGCAACGGCATCAAGGACATCAAGATATTTTTCCAGACGTATTCGATATGGGGAGAATGAAGAGAAGGATGAGGGATGAAGGATGAGGGATGAAGCGATAAGCAACGAGGGGGAAGGGCAAAAGGAAAGCCGAAAGGGGTATCCTGATCTGCGGGAGAGACTCAGGGACTATGCTCTTCGCATCATTAAGATGTACGCTTCGTTGCCGAAGAATGACGCGGTCGCACAAGTGATCGGCAGGCAGGTTCTGAAAAGCGGTACATCGCCGGGAGCGCACCACCGGGAAGCGTCCAGGGCACACTCGAACGCGGAGTTCACAAGTAAGATGGAAGGCGGTCTGCAGGAGTTGGATGAGACCGATTACTGGCTGGATCTCCTGGTGGGCAGCGGGACGGTTTCGGAGAAGCAGATGAAGAACCTGATCGACGAAACGGACGAGTTGATATGCATCTTCACAACGATCGTCAAGAACGTGAAGGGGCGGGGAAGATGAGACTGCGAAAGGGACTGTCCGTAAGACACTCGTGTTCCGGCCCGCTTGTCGTCCGACGCCGCGCCCTTTATGGTTCATGGTTTGTTTGTCTTATTTCATCCTTCATCCTTCATCCTTCATCCTTCTCGGTTGCGGGCCTCCCGCAACCGATGTGTATCTTCTACGGCCAGGCCAAGAATGACTACGGCTGGCCTTACATGAAGAATGCGGACGTCGAGTTACGGGTGGGAACCAACGTCTATGCCCGCCACACGATCACGGGGTCCCTCAAGCCCGGCGTCAACTTCGCCCTCTATGTTCAGCTTGATGACGGGAGCGAGAGCAACAAGTACGCGTTCCATTCGCTCAGAACGGGCGATGCGTTCGACATCGTCGTGATCGATGGGGAAGGAGAGCGCACCATCCTCGAGGCGAGCTGGCTGCCGCCCGTCGGGATGCCCGGCGAGGTGATCCTCATCAACGTCACCTCGGGCGTGGATACCGACGGCGACGGCATCCCCGACACATGGGAGCAGGAGCTGATCGACTGGGGCACGAACCCGGGCATCACCTCGCTGGTGCAGGTCGTGGGCTCGGACGATTACGACGGCGACGGTCAACCGAACATCGATGAGTACGGCGCCGGGACGTTCGCCTTCCTGTACTACGACTACTTCTTTGCGGAGTACATGGAACAGACGGCCAACAACTGGCTCATGCTCGAGTTCCTCAGCGTCCCGGGCAAGATCTACCAGGTGTATTGCACGACCAGCCTGACCTGGGGCGCGTGGGCGCCGTGCGACTTCGCCTTGACGGAGCTCGGGCCGCTCCAGACCACACCGACCGAAGGCGACGGCGATTGGCTCTCGCTCTACGTCCCCATGACGGAGACCGGCAAGACCGTGCGACTGCACGTGCAGTGACGAAGGATGAAGGATGAAGGGTGAAGGCGGAAGGCTAGCCAGGAAAAGGCGCGGTGCCCTTCTCGTCTTGCTTCTTTCTTCATCCTTCATCCTTCATCCCTCATCCTTCTCCTCCGCCGATATCATCGCGGCCGACAACGCCGACAACGATCCCTATCCGGTAAGCGGTTTCCTGCCCGGCGACAACGGCGGTTACGGGTTCGAGCCTTGGGTGGTCTTGGAGAGCGGGTCGCCGGGCTCCATGTTCACCGCGACCGCCATAGACGATGGCACGTACTCGTGGGGCTTGAGCGGGACGTACGCCTTGGGCCGCGGTCTCTCAAACAGCATGACCAGTGGAACCTGGCGGTTTCTCGCCCTGCACGATCCCGACAACACCGCCTTCTCCGGGTTCAACCTGAGAAGTTCAACCAACATCGGGAGCGGCTTCGGATCTTTCGACCTGCTGCGGTTCGGCATGGATCCGAGCCAGCCGGGCTACGACGGCAGCGGCATCTACGTATCCACCAACGCAGGAACGAGTTATGAATTCCTTGATTGCGGCTGGGTGGACGGTGAAGGCGACACCCTCGAATACATCGTGGCGTGGGATGGTGGCGGGTCCTACAGCCTGACCGTCAGCAACCTCGGCGAAGGCGTCGTGGGAAACTTCTCGGGCAGCATGTCGGCGGGATCGGTCGCCATGCTCGGCACGGCCGTCTTCGGCGCGACGGCGAACGAGTCGGTCACGTTGGACGACTACCACGTCATCCCGGAGCCAGCAGCCGCGGTGTTGGTACTGATGGGTGCAGCCCTTGTTGGCGCCGTGAGGCGAGGAGGACGCCGGTAGTTCGGGTTGTTGTAGCTGCGCGTCTGTGACGCGCAGGGGCATGGGCGCTCGCGGAAATCGGCGCGTCGCCCGCCTTCGTGGCGCGGGGCGCGCTGCTACGGCGCGGCAAGCAGACGCGCCGCTACAGCGGCGCAAGGGAAAGAAGGATTGGGCAACCCGCCATGAAAGCCCGAAACGCGATGCTGTGCCTGGCGCTCCTGGTCACGTCCGCCGCCGGGGCCGCGACGACCAACCTCTGGAGCGGCGATGTGCCAAAGGCCATCCCCGACAACGATGTCGCCGGGACCGAATCGGTTCTTTCGGGTCCGCAGGTGATCGTATCCGACATCAACCTCCTGCTGTCGAACGTGACGCACACCGGCGTGGCCGATCTGCGCATCGAACTGGTATCGCCCGACGCGACCACCGCGGTCCTCGTGCGGGCGTGGAACGAGGGGGGGATCCTGGAGAGCCTTGGCTGTCCGGATCACTTCCTTGGAACCGTGCTGGATGACGAAGCTGCGACGAACCTGCGCGATGGCACGGCGCCCTATACGGGTTCGTTCAACATCGAACACGCGTCGGTGGCCGTCCATCCCTTCTCGAACTTTGTCGGCAAGGTGGCCGATGGCACATGGCGGCTCCGGGTGTCGGACCGCGCGAGCGGCGACGCCGGGACGCTGGTGAAATGGGGCATCCAATTCTCGGGCCAGCCGTTCCCGCACATGGGCTCGGTCGGTTTCGGCGGCGGCGCCATGGCGCTGTCGCTGGGCGACCTGGAAACCGGCGTGACCTACGCCGTCGAGCGCGCCCTGGACCTTGGCGGCACGAACACGTGGACGGCCGTGACGAATCTCGTCTTCACTTCGCCTGACGCGGTGTGGACCAACACCTTGTCCGGCGACGCAGCCTGGTCTTTCTATCGGCTCAGGAAGCAGTAGGGATGTCGGGCTCTACGTGTACTCCTGTAGGGCCTCGCCTTGGCGAGGCCGGAGCATGGGAAAGGCAGGAGGCTCGACACAAGGTCGAGCCCTACGTGCGGTCCTGCGGCCCGCACCGCCTAATCGCCTCGTACAGCACGATCCCGACGGCCGTGGCAAGATTCAGGGAGCGGACGCTCTGGCACAGTCGCGGGTGTTCCGACGAATCGGGTGGTTCTCGGCGCGTGTTTTGCTATGATGGACGCATTTCCCGGGGGATGAGCAGCATCAAGGGGGTTCGGCGTGGCGTATGTGGATAGGCAGCAGGCTGTTCTGGGTGTTCTCCAGGACCTGCGCAACCTGGACGGGTTGAAGAAGCTCTTCTGGGAAGAACTCAACTACGAGCGCGAGAACAAGCCCCTCAGTCCACGCCGGTGGCCGGACAACGCCAAACAAGCCCTTGCCGAAGATCCCATTCTTTTCGCCAGCGGCGGTGAAGAGAACACCTTCCACGTAGTTTACTGCCGCTTGGCTTCACCCGACCTGAAACGTGGTCTGGAGCGCCCTGTCGTCAACCAACTGCTTCGGGATCATCCCTACGCCCTGTTCGTCTTCTCGAACGAAAGTCGGTCGGCGTGGCACTTCACGAACGTCAAGTACGACGAGCAGGCGGAGAAACGACGGCTGGTGCGCCGCATCACGGTGCGGCCCGGCGAAGGCTTGCGGACCGCGGCGGAACGAATGGCGCTGCTGGATCTGGCCCACATTGGAGGGACGCGCTCCGTCGCGTCCGTTCCCGCCTTGGAGATTCAGTCCGTCCACGACCATGCTTTCGATGTCGAGAAGGTCACCAAGGATTTCTACCGGGAGATTGCCAACTGGTACTTCTGGGCGCTGAAGCACGTCGAGTTTCCCAAGGATGCACCAAAGGAGAAGGATGAACGCGACCATATCAGCGTCATCCGGCTCATCACCCGGGTCATCTTCTGCTGGTTCATCCGGGAGAAGGGCCTTATCCCCGGCACGCTTTTCGATGAACGCAAGCTTGCGAACATGCTGGAAGGCTTCGCGCCGGACAAGCCGAGGAACAAGGAATCGGTTTTCTACCGGGCGATCTTGCAGAACCTGTTCTTCGCCACGCTCAATACGGAGATGGACCAGCGCGGTTGGCGGCGCGAGGACCAGAACTTCATGGCGCACAGTCTCTATCGGCACAAGGACTGCTTCCGCGATCCGAAAGCCGCATTGGAGTTGTTCAAGGATATCCCGTTTCTCAATGGCGGGCTCTTCGAGTGCCTCGACCGCGATTTCGGCGAGGGCGCCAGGCCGCGGTATCTGCGGGTTGACGGCTTCTCCGACCGGCCCGATTCCCAGCCGACCGTGCCCGACGTCCTGTTCTTCGGACCGGAGCAGGAAGTGGACTTGAGCGACGACTACGGGGACAAGAAGTTCAGAAAGGTTCGCGTTCGCGGGCTGATTGACACGCTGAGCCGCTACAAATTCACCATCGAGGAGAACACGCCGTTCGACCAGGAAGTCGCGCTGGACCCGGAACTCTGCGGCAAGGTGTTCGAGAACCTGCTGGCCGCCTACAACCCCGAAACCGGCACCACCGCCCGCAAAGCCACCGGCTCGTTTTACACTCCGCGCGAGATCGTGGACTACATGGTAGACGAGTCGCTGGTGGCGTACTTCAAGGGGAAGATCGAACCGCGAATGGACGCGAATGGACGCGAAGTTGGAGGGTCGGCTTCCACGCCGACCGAATCCGGCGCGGGTGGAACCGCGCCCTCCACGGATGTGGAATCGCGTCTTCGCGCCCTGCTCGCTTATGACAGCGAGCCGAACGATTTCAGTGAGGCGGAGACTGAGGCACTTATCGACGCCATTGACGGCCTCAAGGCGCTGGATCCGGCCGTGGGCTCGGGCGCGTTTCCGATGGGCATACTGCACAAGCTCGTGCTCGCACTTGAGAAGCTCGATCCGGGCAACGAGCGCTGGAAGGCGAAGCAGATCGCCAAGCTCGACGATGCCGTCATGCGCGAGGAGGCTGAGCGGGTCTTCCGGGAAAACTACGACAACTATGGCCGCAAGCTTTACCTGATCGAGAACTGCATTTACGGCGTGGACATCCAACCCATCGCCGTGCAAATCGCCAAAATGCGTTTCTTCATCTCGCTGATCGTGGACCAGAAGGTGAACCCGCAAGCTCCCAACCTCGGCGTCCGCGCCCTGCCAAACCTGGAAACCAGGTTTGTGGCGGCCAACACGCTGATCGGCATCGAGCGGCCCAAACAGATGCTCCTGCGCAATCCAGAGATTGACAGCAAGGAAGCCGAACTGCGGAAGGTGCGGGAGAAGCACTTCACCGCGAAGACCCTGAAGGCCAAGTCCAAGTGCCGCGACGACGACAAGAAACTCCGCGCCGAGATTGCCGGCCTGCTCAAGACCGACGGCTGGGACAACACCACTGCCAGACAACTCGCGGCCTGGGACCCGTACGACCAGAACACCTCCGCCCCCTTCTTTGACCCCGAATGGATGTTCGGGATGAGGGGGGGCTTCCATGTAGTAATTGGAAACCCTCCCTATGGGCTCGTCGGTAGTAGCCAGCAGAGCGCGAAGGCGTACTACACGTCTGGCCGTTTCAAGCTGACGGCGTACAAGACTAACCTCTATGTCCTCTTCATCGAGCGAGGGCTGGAGTTGCAGTGTGCGGCCCCGGGGATGATGAGCTTTATCATCCCCAAGTCGCTGGTCTTCAACGCCTACTTTGAGACGACTCGTCGACAACTTCTCGATCGTTTCTCGATTCCGTTGATCGTAGAAATCAAGGACAAGGTGTTCGAGTCAGGCGAAGTCGGCGGCAGTGTACTATTCTTCGCTTGTGGCCATGCTGATGCCGTCCCAACCCAACTGGAATACAGGGTTCTTGCCGACGTCGCGCCGAGCAAGAAGGCAGTCTCCGTGCAAAGGCACCGTCAGACTGAGCTGGCGGCCTCGCCTGGTGCCAGGTTCCGGCTTTTTGCAGTCAGGCTACCTGAAGTAAAATACACGCTTGGAGACTTGTGGGATGTCAACAACGGTCTGAACCCGGGAAATGTCCGGCATATTTTGCTCTCCGACAGTAGGCGAACCAGCAACCACCGGAAACTGCTTCTCGGCCGAGATTTGCAGAGATACGTAATCAACTGGTCTGGAACTTGGGTCAACTATGATCCGTCGCTCAAGGACAGGATTACTCTGAGCCAGACTAGATCAAAGAAGGGAATGCCCGCGCAGTCACGAGTAGACTTCGCATTGCGAGATCCGAGCATATTCCAGCCGAACAAGGTAATGGTCAGAAAGACCGCGGACCACATTGTTGCTTCTCTGGACACTGAAGGCTTCTGCTTCGATTCCCTTTCCTATGGCATGCTGCCCAAGAAGTCGAACTACGATGCGAGATTCCTTCTCGGTCTCCTTAACTCGCGACCCGTCGGCCACATGCACACAGCGCTGTCGCAGAACGAGGACAAGGCGTTCGCCAAGGTACTTGCCGAGAACCTGCGGAGATTGCCTATGCCCGATGTAGACCTCGGCTCAGCGCGCGACCGTGCCGACTATCATGCCATTGTTGATCTGGTGGAGTATATCCTCGCCGCGAAGAAGGCCGATCCGGCGGCGGACACGTCGGCGTGGGAGGGGCAAATTGACGAGATTGTGTATCGGCTCTACGGGCTGACGGAGGAAGAGATCAGGATTGTGGAGGGTGGGGGGTAGGCTCGATGCCGCCACTGACGGCCATGAATGCCGCCCGTATTCGTGACGAAGTGACCCGCCAAGTGCTCGCTCACGATTACAGCCAAGGGCCGCTCCTGTTGCTGGCGGGTCCAGGAACGGGAAAATCGTTCAGTCTCAAGGAGACCATCAAACACCAAGTTGCTGGTGGTCAGTCTATCAGCGACTTCTACGCAATGACACTAACGAAAGCTGCAGCGGGCAAGTTTGAGGAAGAGGCAAGAGAGGAAATCGCCGAAGACTTCCGGGCAGTGAGCACAGTTCATTTTCGAGCGAAAGGCATTGTTCACAAGTACGCCGACAGCGTTGAGTTGCCCAAATCGTTCGGGGTTCTGTCATCGGCTGAGCTTGAGCAAGTGCTGGTCGACATCCAGCAGGACTTCAACTCGCAGGGCAGTACTTTGGGCAAGAAGGCTATGAAAGCGCTCCTGGCGAAATATCAGCAGGCTGCCGCAAACTTGAAAGCCAGCGACGACGGGTTTGCCCGGAGTTTTGTCTTCTATCGGCATTTCTACAAAGCCCTTGAATGGTACGACGTCGTGTCGCTGGCTTGCCACATCTTGGAACGCAACAGAAAGGCTCGAGCTGCCGAGTCCAACGCATTTCCATTTCTCTTGGTTGATGAGTACCAGGACCTGAATCGCGCGGAACAGGTGTTCATCAATCTTCTCTCTGGAGGACGTCCAACGCTGCTTGCGGTCGGAGACGACGACCAGAGCATCTACGGCGGCACGATGCGTTATGCGGATACTTCGGGAATCCTCAAGTTCTGTGAACTCTACCCCACGGCCAAGAAGATCGTGCTCCCGGTTTGCTCGCGCTGCCCTTCGCGAATCTTGAAGGCTGCGTATTCATTGATCGCCAAGAATCTGGCTCGTGATACCTCGAAGCAGCAACTTCTTTCCATGCCTGAAGAAGACGAAAGGACGCGAAGGGGTTTGGTGGCTGCGATTTCACTGAAAAGCGAGAAGCAGGAAGCCGTTTTCCTTGCTGCTGGACTTGGCGTCCTGCGGAGCGCGGGTGTCCCGGCAAGGGAGATCTTGGTCCTTTGTGCCAACCGCGAGTTGGGCAAGGAGCTCTTCGTGAGAATCCAGGAGCAGGACGGGGGGCTGCCGCTAGACAACTTGCTTGGCAAAGAGGACACTGTCGGGGGAGGCGAGCAGATTGTCACATATCTGAAGCGTTTTCTTGCTGACTACAATGACAACTTAGCCCTTCGGATGCTGTTCTCTTCCTTATGCAATCTAGCCGACGCAACGATTTCACTGGTTCGGACGGCTGCAATCAAGAGCAGGACTTCGCTTTGGAGCACCCTCATACGAGATGGAGATCGGACCGACTCCGTGGTCTCTGACAAAGGGAAGCTCTCGCTTTTCTGCAAGGCTGTTGCAGAAAGCGAGGGGCAGGACTTGCTGACGCGGCTGAAGATATTTGCTGGCATCTACCCTTCGCTCCGCGGAGCGGTTGCCGCCGTCGAGGCTGATGAGGTGCAGGGCGAAGGCGCGCTGGATGAGGAGCGCACGGAAATCCAGAAGCCGGCGACTGGAATTCGGTTCATGACGATGCACGGGAGCAAAGGTTTGGAGGCGCGTTACGTTTTCATCCCGTTCATGGAGGATGAGGTGACGCTACCCGGCAAAGACCTCGAAGAACAACGACGGGTGCTCTATGTTGCAATCACGAGGGCGCGAACAGCGTGTGTTCTGACATGGGCCTGGAGCCGGAGGTCACGAGCGCGATACAGGGTGGGTGGGGGCCCCGCGACTGGGCGTCACAGGCACAGGTTCCTCATAGAATGTGGCCTGCATCACCACCAACGCGAGGAAGCGGTTCTGGAAGAAATTGGGAAACTAGCTCAGCACGAGGAAGCGTGGCTCCGTGCGCAGAAATGCGAGAGCATGCCTTTAGAATCACCGTGATGACTTTCACCTCCACTTGTCTGACGGCCGCCGTGAAACCGCAAGCTTCATCCAGCAGAGCGAGGGGACTGAACGGGAAATCACCGGCGGATTCAGCGGCCCCATGAGGTTAATGACGATACGATCAAGATCGCAGGTATCTGGCACATGAGGTCAGACTTCTTCCAAAGCAAGAAGCCGTGGTCGCCGTACAAGGACATGATTCTGTCCTACTATCTGACCCCATACCTGCCGAAAGTGTGCTGCTTGGGAAAGCCGGTGGTTGTTGTGGACTGTTTTGCGGGACCCGGCCGGTTCGAGGATGGGGCTGAGGGGTCGCCGCTGATCATTGCCAAAGCGGTCGTTCGAATGGCACAGAAGGACAAAGCTGTCTCTGCGCTACTGATTGAAGAGAAAAAGGGGCTTTTCGAGCGCCTGCGGACAAACCTTGGGCCATACAAATCCTGTTGCCGCGTGGAGCGCGGAAGTTTCGGGGACTGCGCCGAAGAAATCGCGAAACTCGCACGGAACCACACCGTGTTCGTGTATCTTGATCCCTATGGGATCAAGCCGTTGCGTTTTGCCACGCTTGCTGCAATCTACGAGAACATCCAGCGGGGATCGAGCGTGGAGGTCCTGCTGAATCTCAACACGCCCTCGCTTGTGCGCAACGGGCTCGCCGTCCTGAAGTGCGCGCAGCCGGGCGACATGGAGTATGACCTGGCGGTCGCGCAGGATGAGGAGGTCGATCATACGATGACCGCCGAGGACCTGGATTCGATTGCCGGCGGCAAGTACTGGAGGAAGGTCGTCTGTGGCAAGGGGGCGTTTGCTGACATGGAACAGGCGTGTTTGCGCGAGTACATGAACGTCATGTCGAGTTACTTCGACCAGATCTGCTCCTACGGCGTGAGGGCGAGATACGAACACACGGTGCCAAAGTACCGGCTGGTTTTCGGATCGCGGCACCCTGACGCATTCGTGCTTATGAATGACGCCGTATGCAATGCGCGAGACGATTTCCTCGGGAAACAGAGGGTCAAAGGTTATCTTTTCGACATGCGTGGCGAGGACGAGATCCACGATCCAGATCGGTTGAGGGAGGCAATACTGAGCGAGCTTACTGCGTCCATGTCTCGAGAGAACTTGGTGCTCAGGTCCATGCGGAAAGTCTTCGGTGAGTACAAGGAAGCGGAACACAAGCGCATGATCGCCGATCTGATCAAGAGCGGTCGCGTCTTGTCCGCTTCAGGGAAAGCCAGGATCAATGATCACGAAGTGCTCTCGATGGTGCGCATCGAGAATAGTGGAGCGAAGGCATGATCGAACCGACACGAGATATCCTTCGAGAGCAGCGGGCAACCCATGCGGCCGCGGTGGCCGAACAAGAGCATGCTCTGGTGCGGGAGCTTTGGGCGATTCGCGGCCACTCCGATCCGGTCCAGATTCGGCGTATTGCGCAGAGGTCCGCCTTGCCGGTTCGCTGGCTGGCGAAGATGCCAACCGTCAATGGCGAGCGCGGGCTTGACAGACTGATGGAGGAACGCAACGTCCTGCTCCTCCGCGACCGCAAGAGTCCGTTCATCGAACAGTTCCAGCATCCGCTCGGGCGATGCGCGAAGTTCTACAAGCTGACGGCCTACAACAACTGCAATTACTGGTGCGAGTATTGCTACCTCTACTTGACGTTTCGAAACAGCCCCGTTTCAACACACTTCGTGAACTACGGCAAGATGTTCGGAGATATCGAGAAGTTCGACCGGTCGAATATTCCCGCCCCTCTCCGGGTTCTGAACCTGGGCGAATTGGGCGATCCGCTGGCGGTGGACGAGATTACGGGTTTTGCCGAACAGGTGGTGCCGTTCATGCCGGCACATGCTCCACGCACGAAGCTGCTGTTTCTGACCAAGAGCGACTCGGTGGGGGCCTTGCTCGACCTCGACCATGGCGGGCAGACCATTGTGTCGTTTAGCGTCAATACGGACAAGGTCTGGAGTTACCTGGAGCATCGAACTCCTTCGCCCACAGCGCGCTTGAAGGCCGCCAGGAAGGTTCAGGACATGGGATATGAAGTGCGCCTGCGGATTGACCCGGTCATCCGCTATTCGACATGGAAGACGGACTACGAGACACTGGTGGACAAGATCTTCTCGTTGGTGCAGCCGTCCCGGATCACGCTTGGCGAGTACCGGCCCGCTGAAGGACTCTCGAACCACATCCGCGCCCGGTTTCCGGAGTCCTCGCTGATCAAGGTCAATGGTTCACTTGTGGCGGAGGCGGGTAAGCTCCGGTATCCGAGGGAATCCCGCCTGGAAATGTTCGCCGCCATCGTCAAAGCGATTCGGCGATGCGATCCGGGAATTCCAATCGCACTTTGCAAGGAGAGCGCCGAGGTTTGGAAAGCCGCAGGGCTCCATGGAAATGGGTTGTGCTGCAATTGTCTCGGGTAGGTGGGCCGCGTATTCGGCTGGTGGGCAAAGGATTCGAGGGTCCCGGATCGCGGGATGGACGACCAGATATAGCGGCTCTGCTTGCGGATGAAGGGGAAGCAGGATTCTGTAAGATGGGAGGGAAGCGGGATGTCCGTTGCTGCCAGGAAGGCCTGCATCTTGATCACAGAGAACGACAAAGGCATAGCGTTGCCGGATGATGTGACAAAGTCTCTGAGCGCGTTGTTCGCACACTTGATCAAGGCACCTCGGCAGGCGGCCAGACCATTTGTCATCGCGAGCGATCCCGATTTTCCGGGTTCGGTCTGTGACGAGGGCTGGTATCCCCGCGAGGAGTTCATCGAACTGCGGCGCTGCAGCCACCTCTTCTTGGATGCGCTGACCGTCGTCTACAGGCGCGACAAGCGGCGTGACGATCCGCTCCGTCTGATGCTCTTCCATTATCTGCACATCATCGAGGCGGACTACCCCGCGGCTCTCGTCCTCAACGCGCTTCGCTTTGTAACGACTTCAGGGTCAAAGCCCGTGTGGAAGTTCCCGCCTGCACCAGGGTCCTCGGAACCTACCTGTCAGGACCCAGAAAAGAAGTTCCAGTATCTTGCTGGACTCGCACGGGCGCATAACGCGTCGCTGGCGCACATATTGTCAATGCTGTACAAGTCACCCCTGCGCAACGCCGTCGCACACGCACACTTCCGCGTTCAGCATGGCGGGAAGTTGCTGTTCCTCACTAAGGACTATTCCCCCATATCACGTAAAAGGCGGAAGTCGAAGATCGTGGGCACCGCATGTCCTGCATACACATTCGAGGCAGTCGAGAAGATCTGGAAGTGCGCTGTCTGCTACTGGAAATGTGCCGACGATCTGTACCGCCACTTTGAGAGACAAGGGGTGAGTGATTGAGGACGCGGACGGGCGGCGGCGGAGAAGGCGGGGGGAAAGAGAGGGGAGATTGGGTGGATATATTGTTATAAGACGCAATATAATGCGTATTATGGCTAATTAGAGCTATAAGGCGCAATAACGTGCGCGTCGTTATTGACAATATTCTAACAATGGGGCACATTGGGTTCATGAAGTTCGATGGCATGGGTGACAAGGCGGTGCTGGAGGAAATCGGTCGGCGGGTGCAGATTCACCGCCTGAATGCGAATCTGTCGCAGAGACAAGTGGCGGACAAGGCGGGCGTCTCGCGGCGTGCCCTGCAGAATCTTGAAGGTGGTCGAGTCTGTACGCTGGCCTTGCTGGTTCGCGTGTTGCGGGCAATGGGCAGGATGGATGCCCTGGATGCGTTCCTGCCCGAGCCCGGACTCAGCCCCCTCCAGCTTGCCAAGCTCAAGGGGCGTGAACGTAGACGGGCAGGGGGGCGCAGACGGAAGAAGCAGGCTCAGGGGAACTGATGCATGGCCCGCACCCGCACAGTTGATGTGGCGACGGTCCGATTGTGGGGCCAGGATGTGGGTGCCGTGGCTTGGAATGCCGATCGCGGCCTCGGCGAATTCGAATACGAACCCTCTTTCCTGCGACAGAACCTCGATCTTGCCCCCGTGATGATGCCTCCGCGCCCCGGCGTGTTCTCCTTCCCAGCGCTGAACCGCGAAACGTTCCTCGGATTGCCCGGCCTGCTTGCGGACGCATTGCCGGATCGTTTCGGCAATCGGATCATTGATGCATGGCTGGCGAGACAAGGCCGCGCGCCGGCGGACTTCACGCCGGTGGAGCGACTCTGCTACATGGGCATGCGTAGCATGGGCGCGCTGGAATTCAAGCCAGCCATCGGACCCCGAGCCGAGAAGGCCATACCCATTGAGGTGTCTGAACTGACGCAACTTGTTGTCGACATTCTCCACCATCAGACGAAATGGGTTGTCAACCTGAAAGGTAGCCGGGCACAAGCGCTCAACACGATCATCCGAGTCGGCACATCGGCGGGTGGGAATCGGGCCAAAGCAGTCATTGCATGGAATCCGAGGACCGAGGAAGTCCGCTCCGGCCAGGTGGCGGCTCCCCCGGGCTTCGAGCCATGGATTCTGAAGTTCGACGGCGTGGCGGATGGAGCGTTGGGAGATCCGAAGGGATTCGGGCGGGTGGAATACGCGTATCACCAGATGGCGGTCGCGGCAGGGATTACCATGAATCCGTGCCGTCTGCTGGAAGAGGGCGATCGCGCGCACTTCATGACTCGGCGGTTCGACCGGGACGACAGGGGTGGCAAGATCCACATGCAATCATTGTGCGCGCTCATGCATTACGACTTCAATGCGGCCGGCGAGTATGGCTACGAGCAGGCTCTGTCGGCGATACAGCGGTTGAACCTTGGATATCCAGCGTTGGGGGAGATGTATCGGCGCATGCTTCTTAACGTCTTGGCGCGAAATCAGGACGACCACACACGTAATATCGCATTCTTGATGGATCGGCAGGGCGCTTGGACGCTCGCGCCTGCTTTCGACGTGGTTTGGGCGTATAACTCGAAGGGAGACTGGACCAACCGGCACCAGATGACTATCAACGGCAAGCGCGATGGATTCGAGCGCGCGGACCTGCTGGCTGTGGCCGAGCAGTTCGGAATCAAGGGCGCGTCCGGCATACTGGCCGAAGTGGCGGATGCGGTGGCCCGTTGGCCCGTGCTCGCCAAGGAATGCGGTGTGAACACCACTCTGGCTAGGAAGATCAGCGGGACACACAGAACGAAGCTAGCCGGGAAGTAGGCGCAGGATGCGAACACACGACATTATTGACAACCGGTCCGAACGTCTCGTTGACCATCTGAACCAGATTCTCGGGACCAGCGAACGCGCCCGGTTTGCGGTCGGCTATCTTTTCCTCTCCGGTCTGACCAGCGTGGCGAAGCGCCTTCTGAATCTGAAGGAACTCCGGCTATTGATCGGCAATACGACCAATAAGGAAACCGTCGAACTGCTGGCCGAGGGATACAAGCGGTTGGACCTGGCCGCCGAGGAAATCGAGAAACAGGTTTACCCGAAGCGCACCGAGGCCGGGAAAATGGCCGAGGAGACAGCCGGGAATCTCCGTAACGCCGTTGAGTGGATGGACCAAACGGATGAGGCGCAGGAGTTGATTGCCGGACTGATCCGCATGATCGAGGAAAAGCGGTTGAAGGTCCGCATCTACACAAAGGGCCGTCTCCACGCGAAGGCGTACATTTGCGATTACGGGAAGGTGTTCGATCTGGTCGGCAAGGAACTGGAGCGACACGAGAAGGGCATCGCGGTGGTCGGGTCCTCGAATCTCACGCTGGCCGGGCTCACCCACAACACCGAGTTGAACGTGCTGGTTCAGGGCAACCAGAACCACAAAGAGCTTGTGCGCTGGTTTGACGACCTCTGGAAGGAGGCACGGGAATTCGACGAAACGTTGATGACCGAGCTGAAGGCGTCGTGGGCGGCGGCGCAGGTCCGGCCCTATGACATCTACATGAAAACGCTCTATGCCCTCGTGCGCGACCGGCTGGAGAGCGAGGAAGAGCAGGAATTGCTTTGGGACGACGATATTTTCCGCAAGCTGGCGAGTTTCCAGAAGGTGGCCGTCCGGCAGGCGGTTCAGATGGTCCGGGATTACGGCGGGGCTTTTGTATCGGACGTAGTGGGCCTGGGTAAGAGTTACATCGGTGCGGCGATCGTGAAGCACTTCGAGCGGACCGACCATGCGCGCCCAGTGATCATCTGTCCGGCTCCGCTCAAGGAAATGTGGGAGAGATACAACGAGGTTTACCAGCTCAATGCACAAGTCCTTTCGATGGGGTATCTGCGGGAAGACGAGGTTGACGGCGTGACCAGGCTTCTCAAGGATTTCCACTACAAGGAGCGTGACTTCGTCCTGGTGGACGAGAGCCACAACTTGCGGCATCCGGACACGCAACGTTACAGAGTCGTTCAGACGTTCCTCTCGACCGGGCGGAGGTGCTGTTTCTTAACGGCCACGCCCCGGAACAAGAGTGCCTGGGACGTGTACCACCAGATCAAGCTGTTTCACCAGGACGACCGGACGGACCTGCCCATTGATCCGCCGAACCTGAAGGAATACTTCAAGCTGATCGACAGGGCTGAACGGAAGCTCCCGGACTTGCTGGCGAATATCCTTGTTCGCCGAACGCGTCAGCACATTTTGCGCTGGTATGGTTTCGACGCCGAGGCCCACGAGCCGGTTGACCCGAACCGCTTTGAGGACTATCTCCGGGGCACGCGAAAGGCTTACGTGTTGGTGGGTACGAAGCACCAGTTCTTCCCAAAGCGCGACTTGGAAACCATCGAATACAGCATCGAGGACACATACCAAGGGCTTTATCAGGAGTTGCGGGGCTACCTTGGCAAGCCCCGGAAGGGCAAACCGGCAAAGGCCGTCCCCGTCGGGGAACTCACCTACGCCCGATACGGTTTGTGGCACTACGTGAATCCTGAGAAACAGAAGATAGAGCCCTATGCCAACCTGCAACGTGCGGGCGCAAACCTCCGGGGCCTGATGCGAGTTCTGCTCTTCAAACGCTTCGAATCCAGCGTCTATGCCTTCCGTGAGACGGTCAAGCGTCTGCTGACGATCCATCAGTCGTTCGTCGCATCGCTGGACCAGGGTGTCGTGCCGGCGGGCGAAGATGCGCAGTACATCCTATATGAGAGCGACGTTCTGGAGGAGGCTGACCTGATTGACGCGTTGAGAGAGGTTTCCAGGCGATACAATGCCGGCGACTTCGATCTGAAGACACTGCGGCAGCACATCGAGCACGACATCGAACTGCTTCAGAGAATTCTGAAACTGGTCTCGCCCATTACCCCGGAGAAGGACGCCAAACTTCAGACGCTGAAGAAGCGCCTGGCGGAGAAACCCCTGGAGGGGAGGAAACGTCTTATTTTCACACAGTATGCCGACACCGCGACGTATCTGTACGCCAACCTCAACCCCGATGGGCGGGATCCTGAGATCGAGGTCATTTTCAGCGGTGAAAAGAGCAAGGAGAAAGTTGTGGGCCGTTTCGCGCCCAAGGCGAACCCGGAATATCGCTTCGCCAGCGGCGAGGCGGAACTGATGACGGTAATTGCGACCGACGTACTCGCCGAAGGTTTGAACCTTCAGGATTGCGACAACATCATCAACTACGACCTGCACTGGAACCCGGTCCGCCTGATTCAGCGTTTCGGGCGCATTGACCGTATCGGTTCAGAGCATGAGCGCATTTTCGGATTCAACTTCCTGCCCGAGACGGGCATCGAGGCGAATCTGAAGCTTCACGAGAAACTGGAACGGCGCATTCAGGAGATTCACGACACCATCGGCGAGGATTCCGAGATACTTGACCGGACCGAGAAACTGAACCCCGAAGCCATGTACGCCATCTACGAGACACGCGGCAGTGCGCCCGTGCAGTTGGATCTGTGGGGCGGCGCCGATGACGAATTTCTCGACCTCAACGAAGCCGAGGAAATCTTGCGGCAGTTGCGGAAAGATAATCCTGCCGAATACGAACGGATTGCAGGCCTGCGAGACGGAATCAGAACGGCCAGACCGTCTCTGCAACGCGGTTTGTATGTCTTCTGCCAGGCCGGGCGATACCAACAGTTGTTCCTGCTCAACGAGAAAAGCGAGGTCGTTTCCCGAGACGTTCCCAAGGTGGTCGGCGCGGTCAAGTGTGCGCCAGACGCCGAAGCGGCTCCGCTGCCGGATGGGTACAACAAGACTGTCATGGCGATTCAGCGCAAGTTCACCCAAGAAGTCCGCCACCGTGAGGCTGAGCGAACCTACGCGGCAAACCTGACGCACGGTCAGCTCTATGTATTGCGGGAAATGCGAATCCTGTTCGAAGTCACCCAAGACGAGGACATCAAGCAGAATATCAATGTGCTGGAGAAGGTGTTTCGTGGGCCCCTGACGGGTGCCGTGAAACGAGAACTGAATCAACTTCGCCGAAGCAGTGTGGTGGGAGAAAGCCTTCTGAAGCGACTCATGGACATCTACCATCAGCACAATTTGAAAGATGCCTCAGTACGGCGAAGCCTTGAGATGGAGAATCGCGCCGTACCCCGGATTATTTGTAGCGAGGCCTTCGTCTAACGGCACTTGTGGTCTGGTGTCTCCGGCCGCTGATCTCACACCCCGCTTTGCCGAAGGGCCTCATATAGAACAATCCCGACGGCGGTGGCAAGGTTGAGCGAGCGGACGGTGCCTTCCTTCATGGGGATCGCCAGCAGTTCGCCGGGATGAGCGCGCAGGAGTTCCTCATTCAAGCCGCGGGTTTCACTGCCGAAGACCAGAGCATCGCCGGGCCGGTACTCGACATCCGTGTATGCCTTCGCCCCGCGCGTGCTGAAGCAGAAGAAGCGCGGGGGTTTGACCTTTTCGAGGAAGGTCTGGAAATCCACGTGGCGGTGCATCTCGACCGCGTCCCAGTAATCCAGTCCGGCCCGCTTCAAGGCCTTGTCCGTGAGCCGGAAGCCCAGCGGCTCAATGAGGTGTAGCGGCGTGCCCGTCGCCGCACAGGTGCGGGCGATGTTGCCCGTGTTGGACGGGATGTCGGGCTCGACCAGGACGATGGAGAAAGGGGGGGAGGGGGCGTGAAGAGGAAGCCGGCGGCGCATCGAATGTGCCAAGGAGACCGGAATGGCGCCATTTTCGATTTGCGATTTTTGATTTGCGATTTGCAGGAAGGGCCTCCTCTCCGGAACACGATTCTAGGGCCGAGAGGTCGAAATGTCAGCTGTCGGGTTGGGTGCCAGTGGGCATTGACTTCCGTGGGCCTGTTCCTGTAGTGTCCTTCACCTTGCCGGGTCGGCCCGGAGGCAGGGAGAGCAGGGAGTGGATGTTCTGTCTCAAGAAAGTGGGGGGTTAGCTCAGTTGGGAGAGCGCCTGAATGGCATTCAGGAGGTCGAGGGTTCGACTCCCTTACCCTCCACCATCCCGACCACGCCGCCTGGCGGCGGGTGTCGGGATGCCGCGGCGTAGTCCCGACCCGAAGCGGTCGGGACGAAGCCGGGCCGGTTGAGACGTGCGCTCCGAACTTCCGGCTTCGCGCGGCGCTACGCCGGGGCAAGATGCCCGGGCAAGCTGGCCTCATGTTTCCCCGCCACCCACCCGCGGGCTTGACTGCGGTGGTCAGTAGCCCACAATCTGCCGCATTGCGTTCGAATCGCCGTCAGAACATGGAGGCAGCAGCATGAGCCGTCGCATCCCGTTCCTTGTTTCCGTCCTCGCCGTGAGTGCCCTTGTCGCCGTGTCTGCACCGGCCCAGGATGAAGAGGCGGCAGGTCCCGCCCGGATCGTGGTCATTCTGCCCGAGCAGGTGGACACGGAGTGGTTCTGGTACTACTACACCGAGACTTCTCAGCACCTGGTCCAGGCGGCCGTCGAGAAGGCCCTGATGGATGCGGGCCTGGATGTCCTGGATGTGACGGCCATCGGAGTCTTCAAGGGCGACGGCTCGATCGATACCCTGTGGGACCAGGGCTTTGCCCTGCGCAAGGCGGCGGAGGCCGGCGCCACCCACCTGGTGATCGGCCGCGCGACGGCCTCCCGCATGAGCCACGACACGGCCTACGGCGTGAGCGTCTACCGGTCAGCCGCTGACATCACCGCCAAACTGATCCGCGTGAGCGACGGCAAGGTCCTGGTGGTGACGGACTCCAGTGCGACCGAGGGCGGTCAGGCCCAGAAGGCCGCCGGGCGCGAGGCGCTGAAGAAGGCCGGCAAGATCATCGCCACGAAGCTCGCCAGCGCCGCGGCGGAAGAACTGGCGTCGGCAGAGGAGCCCTGATCGGGTCCGTGGATTACCAGGATTTCTTGATCTGGATGCCGGTCGTGCTCTCGGTCTCGTCCGGCTGTTCGTGGACAAGCCAGACCCGTCGGCCCGGCAATCCCATTTCCACTCTTCGGAAACGGTAGACTCCCTCGCTCGAATCCATCTCCAGCGTGGCCCCCAGGCTTGGCAGATTGCTTGCCGCAGGGGATCCCGCCGCAAGGCTCTCGTGAAGTTGAAGAAGCCCGCGGATCTGCGTGTCCGACAGGCCGACCGTGAGCGGTCTGGATTCGCCCTTCTCTCCGGCCAGGGTCATCGAATCATCGGGTTCCACGACGAGTACGGGCATGCCGTAGCGCACGATGGTTCGCAGGGTCTGGGCGCTGACGGGTGGGGCACTGGACGACGTGAGACCGCCATGCAGCGCGATCAGGTCGCAGTCATCCGTGACGCGCAGGCGTTCTGAAAGCTGGGCGGGCGTGAGGGGCTGATGGTCCACGTACAGGTTGCCGGCGGCGTCGGCCTCGATATGGAGCACAGGGATATCCGGAGTCACCGCGGTATCGGGTCCGCGCCGGTTCACACAGCCGGCCGTGAGTGTCCAAGCCGCGAGGATTGCGGCAACAATCGTCTGCCGCAGTACTATGAGCCGCGTCTGGACTGGTTGGTGCGCCGTGACGTTCACTTGGCCTTCTCCGCGCCGCCGGTTCTGCGCTTGAGCAGGTCGCGCAGGAGGGCATACGGGAAAGAAGTGATCTGCCGCAGGCCCCCGACGCCGGAAACGCTGCGCGCCATTTGTCGGACTTCGTCGTAGAGCTCGCCGCGGACGATGTGTTCGTCGACCTCGCCCTCCTCCTTGACGGCGAGCAGGCGGTGCAGGGCATACAGGCCGGCGAGGAACGAGAGGAGGAAAAGGAAATCGAGCCCGCGCAGGTCGAAGGCGGGCAGGGCGAGGCTCCGGGCCGTCGCCTGAGAGGCCCAGCGCAGTGTGAGTGTCAGGGACTGCGGCGCAAACAAGTCGGCCGCGACGCCGCCGATGATCGGCGCGACGGTGGCGGCCATGCCGGACACGAGGGCATTGGTGGCCAGGTAGGCGGTGGCCGAGCCCCGGGGCGCGGCCTTCAGCGCGATCTGGGCGGTGCCCAGCGTGATGCCGGCCGTGGACATGCCGGCCAGGGCATGAATGAGGATCAGGAGCGGGAGGGTCAGGACGTACATTTCGGGCATGGTCGTGAAGGGCCACAGCAGAATGCTGATCATGAACAGCGGGCCCGACACAGCCAGCACGGACTTGCTGGTGAACCGGTCCGCCAGGCGGCCCCATATGCGCAGAAACAGGACATTGCAGAGCTGGCTGATCACGGACAGGCCGATGATCCAGGCCATGGTCTGTTCGAGGCGTTTCAGCAGGTATACCGTGAAGAACGGCGCCGCGAGGTTGACGGCGAAATTCCAGGCGGCCAGGAAGATCAGCAGGTGCCGGAAGTTCCGGTTGCGGAACGGCTCGGCCAGCGCGGCCACGAGACCGCGGTTGCCGGCCTCGGCCATCCGGGGCTCCGGGACGCGGGCGAGGAAGATCAGGCCCAGCAGGCCGCTGAAACAGCCGACGGCAAACAGGATGCTGTACACGCCAATCTCAAGGGGGACATAGCGCTTGTACAGATCGACGGCCACACCTGCCAGCAGGCTGAGGATCGCGCTCAATCCGGTCGCGATGGCCAGGCGCTTCGCGAAGAAGCTGCCCATCATGTTTTCCGGTATCAGGTCCTTCATCCACGAGTTGAAGGCGCAGCCGGAGACGTTGCCGAAGCCGAAGAAAACGAAGAGCGAACCGACGAGCATCGGGATGCGGTAGGCCGGCGGCGCGAACCACGGCAGGGCGGCGACCATGATCCAGGCGATCCTGCCCGCGAAGGCGGCCAGGATGACGACCGGCTTGCGCCGGCCAACAAGATTGATCAGGAAGATCGAGGGGATCTGGAGCGTCTGGGCAAGCGGCCCGATGGCGGCGAGCAGGCCGATCAGCTTGTTCGACGCGCCGAGCAGGAGCGCGAAGGCCACCAGGAATGCGCCGCCGGTGAGGACGCCCATCACCTGGCTGCAGGCGGCGTCGAAGAGCAGATGGTGCAGGCCCCGCCGCACCTCCTCGTCCGTCAGCGTATCTTTCGGTCTGAACCAGTTCAGCATGGGCAATCCCTTGCGCCGCGCTGACACTGGTACCACATGGGACGCAGATTGCAACGGCGAAGACCTCGTGCCGCCACGCTCTTCTGTAGCCGCCCTCGCCGAGGGCGGCGAGCGTGGCTCGTTCTTGGTTCGTGCCTGGCTCGCCGCGGTCAGCGACCGCGGCTACAGGTGCGTGGGGTCGAGCTCCAGCTCGACCCTGCGGGTGACGGCCTCGGCTGCAGCGGAGTCTTGAAAACGATCCGATACAGGTATTGAATGCTGGCAGGCATGGGAAGAAAGAGGTCCAGGAAGCATCACGAGCGGCCGCCGGTTGAACGGCACGAGATCCCTGACGTTCCGCCCGGCACGCTGACCGTTGCGCCGGATGCGTGCCAGCCCGTCCTGCGCATCTTCGCCTATAGCCCGGTCGATTGTATCGAGCGCGAGGTCGCCCGGCCCGAGGAGGTCCGTGATTTCCTCGGCAAGTGGCCGGTCGTGTGGGTCAACGTCGACGGGCTCGCCGACGTCAATGTCATCTCGGTCCTTGGCGAGATCTTCGGGGTGCATCGCCTCGCCCTCGAGGACGTCGCGAATGTTCACGAGCGCGCCAAGGTCGAGGAGTATCCCAAGCACCTGTTCCTCGTGCTCCGGGCCATGCACCTCGATGAGAAGTTGACCACGGAGCAGGTCAGTATCTTCCTGAGCCAGGACTTCGTGCTGACCTTCCAGGAGCGTCCGGGCGACTGCTTTGATCACGTGCGCGACCGGATCCGACAGGCCAAGGGGCGCGTCCGCGAGGCCAGTGCGGACTACCTGGCCTACTGCCTGCTGGATGCCGTGGTGGATTCGAATTTCCCGATCCTCGAGGAATACGGCAACCGCCTCGAGGAGATGGAGGAGGCCGTCATCGAACGGCCGGACAGCCGGGCCATGGTGCGGATACGGCAAGCCAAGCGCGACTTGCTGACGTTCCGCCGCGCGGTGTGGCCCCTGCGGGATGTCATCAACGTTCTGCTCAGGGACCATAGCGTGTTCATCTCGCCGGAGACACGGGTCTACCTGAGGGACTGCTACGATCACGTCGTGCAGAACATCGACATGATCGAGACCTACCGCGAACTCGGCTCGGGCCTGATGGACGTCTACATGTCCAGCCTGAGCAACCGCATGAACGAGATCATGAAGGTGCTGACGATCTTCGCCGCGATCTTCATCCCGCTGACGTTTCTGGCGGGGGTTTACGGCATGAATTTCGACCCGGATACATCGCCGTGGAACATGCCGGAACTGCGCTGGCACTACGGCTACCCGGGCATACTCCTCGTCATGGTCCTGATGGCCGTTGCCATGTTGTTCTTCTTCCGCCGCAAGGGGTGGATCGGCCGGGGCAGCGGCGGCCGGAACGTCGAGGGTTGATAGCGGGCATGCGACCCGTCGCGGCCGGGGTGGAACCCGGCCCTCCACTACTTGAGTTGCAGGCGTTCCTGGAGGGCGCGGTTACACCCGCGCCGGGGCGTCCAACGTCAAGAGCCGGCCTTCCATTCCGTCGGTCGCTCCCGAAATACCCAGTGCCGCAGCATCACGAAATTGAGCAGGGCCACGATGCCCTCCGCCAACGGCTTGGCCAGGAGCGCGTGCAGGCCGAGCAGGCTGTGGAACAGGCCGAGCAGGCCCTCCGACAGGGCATACCACGTCAGCCACAGCATGACGTACTGCGCGAACTGGATGTGCCAGCGCGACCGGTCGTGGTCGGCAAAGGTCCAGAGCTTGTTGACCGTGAAGCTGAAGAGGCCGCCGGCCGGGCGGCTGATCAGGTTGGCGACCAGCGGATGCAGGCCGGCGACCCGGATGAGGAGCGTGTAGAGGCCCAGATCGACGGTCGCCGCCCCGGCCCCGGTGGCGACGAAGCGCAGGAACGCACCGGCCAGGGTGCGTTTCGCCTCCGGCAGGGCCTCGGCGAGGGACGTGTGGTGTTCCGCGGGCGGCATGGCTTCTACTTCTCCACCGGCACCACGATGCCGCGCATGATGATGTTCTGGCAGAAGACGAAGATGATGAACGTCGGTATCGCGGCGATGATCAGCGACGCGTACATCACGCCCTGGCCACTGCGCTGTTGGAGCTGATAGAGCCACACCATCAGCGTCCACATCTGCTCGTCCTGGCAGATCAGCAGGGCGAACATGAAGTTGGAGTAGGCGAGGGTGAACGCGTTCAGGGCGATGACCGACAGGATCGGCTTCGAGAGGCTCATCGTGATCTGCCAGAACATGGTCCACTCGCTGGCGCCGTCGATCGAGGCGCTCTCGTACAGCTCGCGCGGGAGTGAATCGAAGAAACCCTTGAGCAGAAAGATGGCATACCCGTTGGCCAGGCCGGGCAGGACCAGCGCGGCGAACGTGTTGAGCATGCGGAACTGGCGCAGCATCAGGAACACCGGGATCTGCGTCACCATCGGCGGGAAGGCCATCGTCAGCATGAGGAACAGCAGGATCTTGTACGTCGACGGCATCCGGTAACGGCTCATCGCGTAGGCCGCCAGCGGGTTGACGATCAGGGCCGCCAGCACGGCCAGCGTGCAGTAGATGGCGGTGTTGAGGATGCCCCGGCCGTGGAAGACCATGTACTCGATGACGGTCTTGTAGTTGCGCGTCGCGAACTCCCAGCGCAGGTCGTGCCGCATGTTGAGGAAGGCCAGGTAGTGGGCGTCGCGCTGGGGCGGAACGATCTCGAGGACGTCCCGGAAGGAAGTTCCCAGCGCCGCGTTCACGGCATCGAGAGCGCCGTACCTGGCCGCCAGCCAATCCCGGAACAGAAAGTCCA
>JAFGQA010000374.1 GCA_016935885.1 Phycisphaerae bacterium
CAGGTACGACCACCACAACCGCCTGACGGGCGTCTACGACGACACCGGCAGCACCCGCAAGGCGGCCTTTACACACGACGCCCTCGGGCGTAGAATAGAATATGTGAACGACGTGCTCGACCAGACCGTTCGCTATTACTATGATGGCGTCAACGAGATCGTCGAGACGGACGAATCGGGCGACAACCTGCGGACGTATGTACACGGCATCTCTTACGTGGACGAGCGTCTGATGATGGAGGACTTCAAGGACACCGGCACCAGCACCGACGATCGGCCGTATTACTACGTGATCGACCGGATGTACAACGTGCGCTTCCTGCTCGACCGCGCAGGGGCGATCGTCGAGCGCTACTGCTACGACGCCTACGGCCGGCCCCTGATCCGTGAGAGCTGCGGCCGGGGCGATATGAACAACGACACCCAGATGTACCCGGCGGACACGGCGCGATTCGACGCGGCGAAGGCGGGGACGATCTGGGACCCGCGTGCGGACCTGGACGACGACGGCGACGTGGACACGGCCGACGAGACGCTGTACGACGCGAAGTACCCCGACTGGACCAGCTCCCCGTCGCCCCCCACCGTCACCGTCGCCCAGGCCTTCAGCGACGTGGGAAACCCCTTCATGTTCCAGGGCAGGGTACACTTCGCACTTGATACCGAAGCCGATGCCACCTCCGCCACCCTCCCGCTCAACGACCACCGGGCGAGACCCGCAGAACCTGTGCTTGGAACGTGGCCCACGAGAGACTCGCTCTTCTACGGCGTCGACCTCCCCATTGATATGGAGTATTCGGCGCAAGCGTATCAGAGACTATCTCTCCATGTGGAAGGTCGAAACTTGTACGCCTATCTTCGCAGTAATCCTGTACGGCACCAAGATCCTTCTGGATACCTGTGTGGTGGGTGGGGCACCGTGCCAGCCACACGTGGCTGGACCCTTAAGTGGGCTACGCCACTTGGCGATTTGACCAGTGCCGAGTGTATGTGGGACTACTGCGTGTCCTGGCGGCGGTGCTGCATGACTTGGTACGGTCGAACCTATTGGGAACCGCGGACGACCTGCGCCGTTTGGGAGCAACAGCCAGCTACGTATGTGGAGATACCACCTGGCCCTGGCTCTGTGGCAACACGCGCATGGGCGGCATGTGTGGCTGGTGGGCCGCCGGACATGGCGCCGCCAGACTGGATTCCCCCTCCTCCCGATTAGAACCGGGCTGTGGCAGATTCGACAGAACATCGAGAATGATCTGCAATCCTGTGGCCCGATAATGAGCGTCCGGTATCTGCGCGGCGCGACACACGAGGACGAAACGACCGACCGGAACCGCCTGTGCGTGCCTCAGTGTGGTGTGCGCACCCAGATTGTGCTGCTGGCGAGCGTGGACTACGACCGCTCGCCACGCGGAACGCGTGTGTAGTGACCAAACCATGCATGCGGAAGATAAGCTGAAGGCTACGGCAGTCGGAGAACGTACTCTGTACGCGTATCGTCGGCCGCTGCGCCTAGCCGCATACGGTCTTTGCGTGGCCACGGTCGGCCTGGCCATGGCTATCGGGTACAGCTATTCGCCGATGCTTTACGTTCTGTGCGACAGCGAGAGTGGAAAGACAGTCCTGGTGTGGAAGGGAAGGTTTGCTATAGTCCGGGAGGATTTTGCGGGGAGCCGGGCCGCCCCTCCGGGACACCGATTCTTCGCCGCGCAGGTGATCATCGGCAGCCCCGCGGGCTCGGATGTCCCTGTGATCTTCCGTCCCTCCAATCGGATCGTGTACATATCCCTGTGGTCGCTCATGGTGGCTTCAATCGTCGTTTCCGCATCCGCGTTTGTACTGAGCTCATCTCGTTTCGTACGTCGCCTCAGACGTAGGCGCGGACTTTGCGTCACATGTGGCTATCCCTTAGAAGGTTTAAGCAGCCATCGATGCCCTGAATGCGGATCGGCTATCCTCATCGCCCCTGCACTTCCCGCAGCTCGACCGGCGCTGTTTCGTTTCTTCGAGGACGATGGCAACAATGTGATTAGCAGTTTTCTGGAGACGTACATCGCCGCTCACGCAGCCAGTAGTTTCTGGCCTGAGCTGGGGGCAGATCGGCCACTTCGCCCACGGCGACTGGTGGTCTTCTGGCTAGCTTCGGTTGCTTCGTGTATGGGTGTCGCTGCCTTATGTGTCTATTTGTGTTCACACCTCAAACCTGCATTGGGGACGTTTTCATTGCCGACGCCGTGGCTCTACATCTGGGTGACTCTGCCACCGCTTTTGTCACCGGTCCTCGTTTCTCTTATGATGCATGTGTTTCGCGCTTCGCTCAGAAAGGCTCGGACGGGTCGGTTCCTTATTGAGCGCTGCATGTGCTATTCCTTTCCGGTCTTTGCCACAATGTGGACGTTGTTTGTCCTCGCGCTTCTCCTCGCGGACAGCCGCTCGTACGCGCCGGTTCTCGTTGTCATCGGCCTCTTCGTCCTCTGGCACAGGAACATGAGCATCGCCCTTCGTTCTCACCTTTGGCTTAGACATGCGTGGGCTTACGTTCTGGTGTGTCAGGTGATCCTCGTCTTGACCGTCGCGGCGGTCCTAGCTGTTGCCGCAGTTGTGTAGTGCTGCAAGGATGGCCAACCGTGCCCACCTGGTGATCCTACGCCCACGACAAGGCCAACCGGATGACCACGCTGGCCGACAAGACGCAGCAGTACGACGACGCCGGCGACCTCACGCTTGGCCCATCGTTTCCACATGCTGCTTGCACGTGGCGGGCGCAAAGCGGCGTAGGCCGAAGTCCGTGGCGCGTCAAACCCCCCGGCGCGGCAATTGGTCGCCGAGGTATTCCACGACGCGCGTCTTGTCTATTCGGTCCTGGTGACCCGTGTCGCGATCGCGCACGGTGACCGTCCCGTCCTCCTTCGTCTGCCCGTCAATGGTGAAGCAGTACGGCGTGCCCGCCTCGTCCATTCGGGCGTAGCGCTTGCCAATGCTCGCCTTCACGTCCATGGCCGCCGGCCAACGCTTCTTCACGTCGCGGTAGATCGGGTCGGCAATCTCGGGCAGCCCGTCCTTGTTGACCAGTGGGAAGACCGCCGCCTTGATCGGGGCCAGCCGCGGGTGGAACTTCAGCAACTCCGGGCTCGGCCGTGACGCATCCTCGGTGTAGGCCTCGCAGATGAAGGCCAGCGCGCTGCGGTCCGCCCCGGCGGAGGGCTCGATCACCGTCGGAAGGAATCGATACGGAGGATTCTGCTTGATCTGCTTCGCCTCTTCCTTGCTGAACCGCGCCTGATCCCGCTGCCAGGCGTCGTCGTCGAAGTACGTCAGGTCCTTGCCACTGTGCTCCTGGTGCTTGCCCAGGTCGTACGTGCCGCGGTGGGCCACGCCTTCCAACTCCTGTGGCTCGTCGGCGAACGGGAAGCAATACTCAATGTCCGTGCAGACCTTGCTGTAGTGGGCCAATTCGTCTTTGGTTTGCTCCCGAGGCCGCAGGTTGTCGCCGGCCAGGCCGAGCTCGACGTACCACTTGATCCGCACGTCGCGCCAGTATTCCCACCATCTCATCGCCTCGTCCTCGCGGCAGAAGAACTCGATCTCCATCTGCTCGAACTCGCGCGACCGGAAGGTGTAGTTCCGCGGGTTGATCTCGTTGCGAAACGCCTTGCCGATCTGGGCGATGCCGAACGGCAGCTTGATCCGCGTGCTGTCGATGACGTTCTTGTAGTCGGCGAAGATGCCTTGGGCGGTCTCGGGGCGGAGATACACTTTGTTTTCTTCATCGCGCACCGCGCCGGCGTGGGATTCAAACATCAGGTTGAACTGCCGGGGCCCCGTCAGGGTGCCACGTGCCCCACACTCCGGGCACGGCGTACGTTCCCGCCAAGTATGGGGAACGGTCGCAATCTCCTTTGGATAGCCGAGGGGCCGTGGTGTTCCGGGGTCCAGTTGGTCTTTGAACTGCTGCCAACAATCCTGAAATGTTAGAAAAACGAAGTTCGGTGCATTCCCATCAAACTCCTTCAACGCCCTCTTGGACAACTCCTTTCCAAGTGAATCCTCAGCGTCAGCCCTCGATGATGCAATAGTGGTGTTGAAGTGCAGCGCACTCCAAGAGAAGAGCGGTGGCGGAGCCCAGAATCCTGCCATTCTGACCCAGAGCTGATCAGCCCTAAGTCGCGCCTTGCATTCCTTGCAATCTACCATCGGGTCGTTGAACCCGCCGACGTGCCCGCTCGCTTCCCACACCTTCGGGTTCATGATGATCGCCGCGTCGAGGCCCACCATCTGTAGCTCCCTGCCGTCCGGGCCGGGCGGGGGGTTGGTGACCATGTCGTGCCACCAGGCGTCCTTGATGTTGCGCTTCAGCTCGACGCCGAGCGGGCCGTAGTCCCAAAAGCCGTTGATGCCGCCGTAGATCTCGCTCGACTGAAAGATGAATCCCCGCCGCTTGCACAGCGAGACGATCTTCTCCATCCGTTCCGATGACTTTGCCATGTTACGATTCCAGGTTTACGTCAAGGGCCGCCAAACGGGCAAGCCACGCCTAGGCAACAGTAGGTGCGAGAAGGGATTCTCGCACGAGCGGGTAGGTGCGAGAAGGGATTCTCGCACCAGCGAAAGCGATTCCACGTTCACGTCGGGGGCAGCCGAACGGGCACGCCGCGCCGGGCAGGCCCTTGGGTCCGTTCGGCGAACACACTTGATGCCGCGCGGCATCGTCGTCGCTAAGCCTGTCCGCACAAGGAGTTACGGCAACACCGGCGTTGCCGTGGGGCAACGGCGCCGCCATGGCGCAACAGCCTATCATAATCGGCCCGAACCGCCCAGACCGCCAACACTCGATTCTCGTTCGTAATTCGTTTTCCACAAACAGGTTAGAACGTCCTATCACCGGGCACCTGACAAGCACCCTTGGGAACACCGGTTGCCCGTCCCCTCACCGGGATGAGAGAGCCACTCAGGCGACCCACCTGGAGGTCGCCGGTGAGAGCAGGGGAATAGCAGATGCTTGTCGCCGCAGCCGACATGGTTACGGAGTTTTTCCGTCGCCGAGCGAAGATCCTGATTCTAGCGTTCTTCACGTACGCCGCCCTCTGTTAGACGGCTACTCGGACACCTCGCCCGACGCATCACGGACGGGGCACGCCTCCACGCAGGTCGCGCACAACCCGAAAATCTGAAACCGGTGCGACCGCGCGTGAAAGCCGTGCTCGGCCGCCACGTCGGTCCGCAGGCGCACGACGTCCACGGCATCAAACTCGATGATCTGCCCACACCGTCGGCACACCATGTGATCGTGCGGCCCCTCTCCGTATGTGTGCTCGTAGTGGACCTGTTTGTTGCTGAAGTGCACTTCCCGGACGATGCCGAAGTCCACCAGGAGTTTCAGCGTCCGATAGACGGTCGCCTTGCCGACGCGCGTGGATGCCTGACGCATGTCGAGCAGCAGTTGCTCGGCCTCGAAATGCTCGTTGTTCCGCATGACGGCCTGCAACACCAGACGCCGCTCGCCCGTGTACTTCAATCCCCGGTCGCGCAGGTACTTGCGAAAGGCATTCTCGATGATATTGATGGTGTCTTTGCTGATCGGCCTGGCCATGCCAAAGCTCCGAAGACGGGGTCACGAATGACTTTACCCGCAAAACACGGGACTGTCCAAGCCGCGCCAACGAGAGGGGGGCCGATTGGGTCCGTGACAGTCTCGGCGACATTCGATTCCGGGTGCCACGGGCGGCTTGTCCGCCCGTGCGGTCTCTTCGGTGGGCGCGTGGGGCATACACACTGGCAGGCAAGCTGCCAGTGGCACCCGCCTAAACTGTCACGGACCGGGGCCGATTGTCCCGCGCCGTTGGGGCGGCTAGGATGTCTGCAACCGGGTAGTTGTACTTCCCGCCATGCCGCGGACTCCGTCTGCCGGGTAACGGCGGGCGCCCGGCAGTGGAACTGGACGATCCGATGGCCAAGCGGAACGTAGAAGACATCCCGCCTCACGATCGGCGGGGCTTCTTCGCGGCCGGCCTGTCGCGGCTGCTGCGGCCGCTGGCCGACGCCATCGAGCAGCGGCTGCCCGCCGAACTGCCGGTGGTCCGAAGCCGCCTCCGGCCGCCGGGGGCGATCATCGAGCGGGACTTCCTGGAGACCTGCTATCGTTGCGGCAGTTGTGCCGACGCTTGCCCGGTCGATGCGATCGCCTTGCTGCAAGGCGAGGACGAGCAACAGGACGGCACGCCGTACATCAACGCCGATCTACAGGCATGCACCCTTTGCGACGACCTGGCCTGCATGAATGCCTGTCCCAGCGGGGCACTCGAGGTGGTGGACAGGTTCGCGGTCCGCGTGGGCCGTGCCCGAGTCGATTATGGCTTGTGCGTACGGTCGAAGGGCGAAGCCTGTACCGAGTGCCTCGATCGGTGCCCGCTGGGGGAAACGGCGATCCGGCTCTACGACAACGGGCGCGTGCACGTCATCGATCCCACGCAAACCGGCAAGGGCTGCACCGGCTGCGGCGTGTGCCAGCAGCACTGCCCGACAAAGCCCGTGAAGGCAATCCGGGTGTATCCCTAACAGAGCTATCAGCGTTCAGCTATCAGCAACCAGCCGAGGGGTCCACGGGCTAGCAGCCCGTGGTAAAAGGGAATACAGCGGATCGGAAACGCCGTTCCTGACCGTAAAAACCACCGGCGAGACGCCGGTGCCACAGTTTTGCCACGGGCTGCTAGAGCGTGATCACTTTGTCGGCCTTGTTCAGGGCAGCCAGGATATCGTCCATGCCGCTTGGCTGTGGGAAGATGAACTGATCGGTCAGGCCATAGTGTTTCAGGCAGGTGCCGCAGACGATGATGTCGACCCCCTGCTCGTCCAATTGCATCAGGTCCTGGGCGACGAAGGAATCCCTGGTCGCCAGCTTGACGCCATCGTTGAAGAGCACCACGGCCTGAAGATCGGAGAAGGCCGCAGGCAGCTTCCGAAGGCAGGCCCCAAGGAGCTTGCGGCCCAAGTCGGTGTCTCCGTTTCCCATCTGGGCCCTGTTGAGGACGATTATCGCAGCCATGAATGCACCTCGGAGAATGAACCACGTGTTTCAGGTCATCGGCACACGGACGTCAGGGCGGACGGCGCGAAACCTGGAATAGCCAACCAGATGTCGCCGATTCATGCAAGTTGATCGTATTGCCGCGTGGCCGGCAGAGTCCGTGACACTTCCGGCGGCGTTCGGTTCCAGGTGCCACGGGCGGCTTGTCCGCCCGAGCGGTCTCTTCTCTCGTGGGCGCATGGGGCATCCACACTGGCAGGCAAGCTGCCAGTGGCACCCGCCCAGACCGTCACGCACGCACTAGCAGCCCGTGGCAAAACTGTGGCACCGGCGTCTCGCCGGTGGTTTTCACGGTCAGGAACGGCGTTTCCGAAACGCTGTCCTCCCTTTTACCACGGGCTGCTAGACTGTCACGGACCCTGGTCTGCGTACCGATTCGGCCCGGTTCGTGTTATGATACTGTATGAGGACCTCGGCCGGCGGACCGGCGGGTTTCCCGGGGCGACGCAATCGAAGCCGATTGATCGAGCCGCGTTGCCGGATCGTTGTCCTGAGATGAGAGGTGCCCGATGACTTCCGAGTCTTCGGCGGTCAACAACCGGGAGCACTCACACGGTGGAGGCAATCTCCCCCAGAAGTGCTGCGATCCGGACGGTCGTTGCGGCGAGCGGCCAGAGGAGAATAGCCCGACGTGCGCCGTTCGGTACGGCATTCTTGGGAACGTCGGCGAATTCAGGTACGCCCCAAACGTGCTGACCGGTTGCGGAGGGAGGGTGGTCATTCAGACCTGCCGCGGCATCGAGATTGGCGAACGCGTGGCCCTGACGTGCACGGGCTGCGACCGGTCGATCGATCGCCAGCAGATGTGGGCCTACGCCAGACACAGCGGATCGGAGTCTTATCAGCTCAAAGCCGGTCGGATTCTGCGGGAGGCAACGGAGCAGGATTTGCGGGAAGAGGCGAAGATCAACGCCGGCTCGCACAAGAAGTTGTCTTCCGCCAAGAAGTTGGCCGAGTCGCGGGGGCTGCTAATGAAGTTCATCGCCTGCGAGCACCTGTTTGGCGGTGAGCGCATCATTCTTCACTTCATGGCGGAGAGCCGTGTGGATTTCCGGGAATTGGTCCGAGACCTGGCGCACGAGTATCACACGCGTATCGAGATGCACCAGATTGGTGCCCGGGACGAGGCCCGGCTGGTGGCGGACTACGAAATCTGCGGGCGCGAATGCTGCTGCAAGAACTTCCTCAAGAAGCTTCGGCCGGTGACGATGCGAATGGCCAAGCTGCAAAAGGCGACACTGGACCCGTCGAAGGTATCCGGGCGATGCGGGCGTTTGCGGTGCTGCCTGCGGTTCGAGAATGAAGGTTATGAAGAGCTGAACAAGAAGCTGCCGCGTGTGGGCAGCCGCGTGCGAACCGAGCAAGGCATCGCCACCGTCAAGGATCGCCATGTGCTGACCCAGTTGCTGGCGATTCAGTTCGACGACACCGAGCGCGTGGAGACCGTCGGGATCGAGGCCGTTCTTGAAACGGGTCTGCCAAAGCGGACTCCCCAAGCGGCGGCGTCATCCGGCAACAAGCAGATGACGCGCAGGGAAGCCGCAGGAGCCGCGCAAGAACCACAACCCAAGCCAGCCGCCACGGAGCGAGGGGACAAGGCCAGCCAGGTGGAAGGCGAGCCACCAGAGCGCGGCGACCGCCGCAGAAGGCGGCGGTCCTCGAGAAAGAGGCCCCGGACGGCAGGCCCGTCGCCCAAGGCGAAGGCGGACGAGGCAACGGCAGCTCCGGCAGCAGCGAACGAATCCGTGTCCGTTGGGAGGGACGCAGAGCTTGCCACGGGGCCTCAGCCCGTGGATGATGTCATTGCCCCGTCACATGCGGATGAGGATACGCAATCGTCCGAGGGCGACACGGCCAAGCCAGGCAAGCGCAGCAGTCGTCGAAGACGAGGGGGAGGACGAGGCCGCGGGAGAGACCGTCGTGCCAAGGCGAGGCATACCGAACCCAAGGGGTCGGCGTCCTCCGTCGCGAAGACAGAGTCAACACGAGATGGCAAGCCCACGCCAAAGCCGAACAATCATCCACCCGATGGCTCAAGACGGGAAAGCGACTGAGGGTCTGGCCACAAGAGGAATCTCCCGTGGCACGCGCTGCCGGCACGTGATGAGACGTTCGTGTCAGGGGCTTCGGATAGCAGTCTTGGGACAGCAACATTGGGATGGGGGATGAAGTCCAAGGGAGAAGCCGGTGCCTCCGCCATTTGACCAGGCAGGTATGTCTCGAAGAACGCGCGAGCCAACCAAGACAGTGGAGGACGTTGCGAAGGACGTCGGGCGTTACTCGTTGGAGGCATTCGAGTTCCTGCACAAGGGCTTGGACTATACGGTCCAGAAGACACATGGCCCGGCGATGCCCGGTCTTCGCGACGTCATGGAGTGGTTGGAGTCGCACGGAGTGGACCTGAAAGACCTGCCGGACCTGGTCTCCAAAGGGAAAATCCCACAGGTAGTATTGGCGTTTTTCGAGAGCTTCGAAGGCTTTGACGCCGCGTCGCAACGGTTGAACCGTCATGTGGGAGGGGAAGAGCTTTGCTGGGGTCTGCGGGAGCTTGCGATCAAGCAATGGGGCCTGATGACGCCGCTCGTGCTTCGGCATTGGGGCATCCGTTCGACGAAGGACTTCGGCGAGATGGTGTTCGCCCTGGTGGAGAACAGCCTGCTCCATAAGCAGCCGACGGATCACATCGAAGATTTCGACGACGTTTACGATTTCACAGAAGCCTTCGACCGTTCTTACAAGATCAGTCTTTCCGAACGTCCGAAAGCGGAATACGACGCGGAGTGAGCCAGTGGCAGTTTCGAGGCAAGTTCCGAAAGACGGCGGTTGGGAGAAGAAGTACGCCCCTCGGGTCACGCGCAGGCACGTCGCCGTTGCGGTCACGGTGTACGCCCTGTGGCTTGCCTTCCTGGCGATCATCGCCGCAAACCGCTGGCTCGGTTCGCTCCAGTGACGCCGATTCCTTTGCCTCCGGGTCCGTGGCAGTTCAGGCGGGTGCCACTGGCAGCTTGCCTGCCAGTGTGTATGTCCCATGCGCCCAACGGAGAGACCGCACGGGCGGGCAAGCCGCCCGTGGTACCCAGAATCGAATGCCGCCGGAAGTGTCACGGCGCCCTTTAACCCAGCACTCGTTCTTCGGTGTCGGCAAGGACCTCTTCGGTTTGGTATGATCTTGCGCTTGGGCGTGCGTCCTGAGGTCCTCGTGGCATTGCTGTCCCGGCGTGGTGCTCACGGGCTTTGGCGCCTGGGCCACACAGGTTTTCGAGTGCGCTCTGACACGGTCCAAGGCAGGAGCGAAGCGTCCTTGCGAAACCCCGATCCGGCCATTCTGGACGCCAACCTTGAGGCCCTGCCTGTCTTCTGCCCACGGGCAGCGGAGGCCTTGAGCGCGGCGGCGACGACGGGTGCTCAGTTCACCTCCGGCCGTGACGGCCAACCGACGTATGCATGGACCGACGACACGGGGCGGCTCCGTTGGCTGGGTCGAACGTCAATGCCCAGCGTCCGCGCCGCCGCGCTGGTGGACGCGTTTCAGCCGGGGACGCGCAACGTTCTACTGGACGGGTTCGGGCAAGGGGCGGAGATCCGCCTACTGCTTCAGCGACTGGCCCCGCACCAGGCTGTGGCTGCGCTGGATGAAGACCCGTGGGCCGTCGCCTTGAGCCTGCGGCTGTACGATTTTGCCGATGGTCTGCGGCGTGGTCGCCTGCTGATCTTCACAGGGCCGGCCGCCTGGTCCGGGCTGGAAGACTTCCTGATCGAACATGACGGCTTCCTGACGCCGGAGCGGGTCCTGTCGTGGCCCTGGTTCGACGCCTCAGCGATTGCGGGCCTCTCCGACCGTCTGTCCGCAATCGGCACACGGGTCGCGCGGCATCGGGCGGCCAAACGTGCCGACGTCCGCGGCGTGCGTGTGCAACGGCCGCCGCCACGCGACGAACCCGCAATCGCGGTGATTTCCAACGTTCCAAGCAGTGGCGTGCGCCGATTGGGCGGGCGGTTGAAGGCGGCGGCGGATTCGCTCGGCTGGCCTTGCCTCAGTTCCTTCCTGGACAGCCCGGCGATGGTGCACCCTCATGCGATCGAGTCCGACCTTTGGCGGGTCTCGCCGACGGTTGTGATCCTGCTGGACACGGGACCGGACGCCTTGCAAATCGAGCTGCCGGCGACAGGCCTGTTTGTCGCTTGCACGCACACGCAACCACTCGCCTCGGAATGGGTGAAGCGGCTTCCCCGGTCCGCCCGGCTCGGCGTGACGAGTGGGCACCAGCGAACGCAGGCCGTCGAACTGGGTGTGGATCCGTCGCGCATCCTCGTCCTGCCCCCTGCGGCGGTGACGGGTTTGCAGCCTGGGCATGGGCAACGCGGCACGCGCGTGGCTGTCGTTGCCGAGGGCCATGACGTGTCCGCCGAGTCCGTGGGGCTGCACCTGGACTCGCACTGTAGGCTTTGGGCGGCGGCCACGGAGATCCTAGCCGAGCGGTGCGACAGCTACCGCGATGACGAAGCCGATGCCGTCCTTCGAGCCGCCGAGCGGCACCTGCGCATCAAGATCGACAGCGAAGACGTGCGGCAGGGTCTCGTGACGCGAATCCGCCAGGTTCTGGGCCCGGTGCTTGTCCGGCGCGCCTGTTGCCGGGCGCTCGCGGAGGCCGGCCTTGATTTCGACCTATACGGCGGCTGGGGTCACGACCGCGCTCTTGCCAAGTGCGACCGCGGCGCCTGGCCGGCGCCGGCGGACGTGGGCGGGGTCCTGGCCGGGCACGGGCTGCTCATCTCGATAGAACCGTCCGGCTGCATACACCCCGCCTTGCTGGACGGCCTTGCTGCTGGCCTGGCAGGCGTCGTTCGGTCCCACCCATTGGACGAGACGCAAGAAGGACTGTCGGCGGTGCTCGATCCCGTCAGACACGTCTGGCGGTTCGACTCGCGTGCGGCGCTGGTCAAACTCGTGCGGCAGTTTCAAGGGAGGCCAGAAGACTTCCGGGAGCGATCCTCGGCGGCGGAACAGCACGTGAACGCCAGCCACACATGGGCCTGCCGGCTGAAGTCCATCCTTCAGGTCTGCCTGGAAGGTTGAAGGCCCGGCCGCTGGGGTAACCCCCGGTACTTGGCGACGAACCGCAGCAGGCTGCGAAAGTGCTGCCAGCCGGACAGGCTGAATGGGTTACGGCTCAAACGGCGATGTGCGTGGACGCATTCGATGTCCGGGCAGTACACGGCGGCACGCCCGCGCCGCCACATTCTGTGGCACAGGTCCACGTCCTCGAAGTACATGAAGAACCGTTCATCGAAGATCTCATCTTCGTCGCAGTCTTCGCGTCGCAGGAACATGGCGGCGCCGAGGCCCCAATCGACGTGCGCGGGCCTGGACCGGTCGATGTCCTCGCACAAGTAGCGTCGAAAGAAGGCCGGGTGGTAACCCAGCATCCGCAACGGGGAGCGAGCGTAGAGCGCCGTACGCCAGGTGTAGAAACGCCGAACGGATGGTTGGATGGCACCTGTCGGATAGCGGAGCAGCGGAAGCACGATGCCGACTTGCGGATTCGCCGCCAGGTAGTCGGCCGCGCGATCGAAGGTCCCGACCGTGACACGGACGTCCGGGTTGGCAATCATGATGATCTCGCCGCGTGAATGTCGGTAGGCCAGATTCACACCGGCAGCAAAGCCCAGGTTCTCCGATTCGACAACCGTTATGGGCAAGGAGGAACCGCCATGCAATTGATGGACGGGATCGTCCGGTGAGTTGTTCGTCACGACCAATTCGATTTGCTGCCGCGCCACGTGCTGGTGAATCGACTCGGCAAGCATCGCCAAGTCTTCAGAAGACCAGTAGTTCACCGTGAGCACGCTGATCATTCGGCCGCGTCCCCCGCACCACGTTTGGAACCCGTCCCAGAACCTCCCGTGGCACGGGCCTCGGGCCCGTGATGATCCACCGGCGGGACGCCGGTGCCACAATCTTGGGATGCGTTCCCACTCAGTCGAGAGCCAACGTGGAGCTTCCACCAGTCGCGAACGAGAAGAGAATCGATATGTGCGTCTGTCGCCTGGGCGATGCGCGCGTGTTGGGCTCGCTTCTCGCGGATATGGGCGACGTGCCGCAGCACGCTCCACTTGCCAGCGAGATAAGGCAGGATGCAGCCCTGCCGCAACTTGTTCGCGCTTTGGGCGATCAGAAAGCCAAGATGGGCGAGAATGTGCCTGCGCCGCAGCCGTGGCGGCATGGCCGACCACCAGACTATCTCCGCATTCCTCGCTGAGTTGAAATGGTAGCGCCAGCCCTGGGGGTCGTAGGACATGCTGAGGTGGTGATAGCAAATCGATGTGGGCGAGAAGACGCAGCGGTAGCCCAGCCAGGCGATGCGAAACCCGAGGTCGACGTCCTCGTAGTAGCTTTCTAGACGCTCGTCGAGCCAGCCCGCCGCCGCGATGGCCTCGCGACGGTAGAAGGCCGAAGCACCACACGCCGAGAACACCTCCGAACCCAGACCTGCGGCGGTCTCGCGCGGTCGTAGATGGTTGCGTTTCACCGCGCCGCCGGCAACGGAATAGATGTCGCCCGCCGAGTCGATCAGGTGCGGCGGCTCGGCGAGCAGGACCAGCGAGGCCACGGCACCGACGTCCGGTGCATCGAACGGCCGAAGGCCCTCGGCAAGCCAGTTTGCATCAAGATGCGTGTCGTTGTTCAGGAGCGCCACGAAGGGCGTCGCGGCGGCGCACAGGCCGCGGTTACACGTGGCGGCAAAGCCACGGTTTTCGGCGTTGGCGATCACCCGGACGTTTGGCCACCGGCTCCGAAGATAGCCGACGCTGCCATCGGTCGAAGCGTCGTCTACGACCGTGGCGGCAAAGCGGGAATTCGTCTGCACGGCCAGCGACTGCATCAGACTCGGCAGCCATGCCCGACCGTTGTAGTTCGGTATGATGACGGTCACCAGTGGTTGTGCCATCTGAGCTCAACGTACAGAATCACCCGATCATAAAACACGACATTGCGGGCCGCCCGCGAATCCCTCAACTATACACGACTATGGCAAGGCTGGCGACCAAGCAGTAGGATGCGCCCTCGAAGATGCTCAGCACAGAGAGAAACCGTGAACAAGCCGAGGTGCGCCGGCGAATCCGCACGATCCAAATCGCCATTGGCGCAAGCCTTCTCGTTTGCGCCGTGGAACTCAGTCTGGGTGGCGTTCTTGGCCTTGAGAGCCTCATCGCCGAGGGCGTCCACACGCTGCTCGACGCGGTCGACTCGGTGATCGTCCTGGTGGCTGTGTACTTCGCGGCGAAGCCGGCCGACCGATCGCATCAATTCGGGCACGGCAAGTATGAGGCCCTCGGCGCAATCATCGAGGCATCATTCATTGTTGTGGCCGCGTTCGGGATCGCCTATCGCGCCCTCGATCGACTGGTCCATGGCATCGTTCCAGACCAGATTCCGCCGTTCGTTTGTGTTGTCATGGGCGCGGCTGCGGTGTTCTACGTTGTCGTCTCGATGTACTTGATGCGAGAGGCAAGGCAAACGAAATCGCCGGCGATCCTCGCCGAGGCACTGCACCTCCGCGCGCACATCTACATCACGGCAGCGATCGGAGCCGGACTCCTCATCGGGATGCTCGTCGATTGGCCCGCGGCGGACACGGTTCTGGCCATCGGCGTGGCGCTGTGCCTCCTGGTCATCTCCTGGCACATCTTCCGGGAGGTGATGAGGCAATTCACCGACGCCGCCCTGCCGGAAGACGAGATCAAAACGCTGGGTGAAATCGTCGCTCGACACGCCGACCGATTCGTCGAAGTGCACGGGCTGCGAACACGGCAATCTGGCGCGGAGCAGCACATTGTGATGCATCTGGTCGTCAAGTCGGACACGACGGTGGCCGCGGCGCACGCTCTGAGTCACCGAATCGAGAAGGCGATCGTCGAACAGTGGCCCTCCGCGAAAACGACCATCCATATTGAACCGGCCGGCGCCGCGGAGGCGGACCAAGGCTGCGGGGACCACGGTGTGTCCAAGGTCCGCACTGACGAGGTTTCGCCGGACGAGAGGGAATTCATCCACTGATCATCGGCCGAGGGGCCGCGCGCACAAGGAACGTACGCCTCGCCCCCGAGCAAGCTCGGGGTACGGGCTGGACGTTGCGTGGCACGAGTAACCTCCACGGCCCTTGACATACCTGTCAAGGACGGCGGGGCACGCCCGTGTGGATCGGGTCCGCGACACTTCCGACGGCGTTTGATTGTGGGTGCCACGGGCGGCTTGCCCGACCGTGTGGTCTCTCCAATGGGCGCATGCGGCATGCACAGTGGCAGGCAAGCTGCCAGTGCCACCCGCCGTGCGGTCTCTCCAATGGGTGCGTGGGGCATACACACTGGCAAGCAACCTCCCCGTGACAGCCCCCCGGATTGTCACGGACCCGTGCGGATCAACATCCGGGTCGTCCCCTGGCGCGCGCATAGGGCAGACCCGTTACTTTCACACGGTGTTCCTGGCGCAAAGCGTCTTGATGCGTGCGTCGCGGCAGAGCCATGCGCGTGCGTGGGCACTCGAACACCTGACGACCGGCGGACAAGCCTGCATGGCGGGCGTCGCGACAGACACTCGGCCAAACGGTCTCCCGGGCAATTGAACGAATTCAAGAAGATGAATGGAAAGGTGAGCGAGTCAGAGCTCAAGCGGCGTTAGGAGCCGCGCAGAAACAACTTAAACGGTTGACCCGCCTGCCTGCGGGCAGGTCCGCCAAACGGCAAGCCGGCAGGCTGGCCAAGCGGCGTAATCGATCATGTTATTCTCGCGCGACGCCTTACCCTGGCTTCGCAAAGAGTTCCCTAAGAAGTGGCGAGAGGGCGTTGCCAAGCTCTATGGTGGCGCGTCGTCCATCGCGCCACAGTCTCGCTTACTCCAAGTCGACCGTTTCAACGCGCATCCCGGGCGCGATCTCGCGTGAAGGCTGGGCGACGATCAGGTCCTCGGCCGTCAATCCTTGAACGATCTCGGCTTGATCGTCGTTCATCAAGCCGATCTGTACCGTTCGCGGGGCGGTCTTGCCGTTCCGGACGAGCATCACCTGCCACTCGCCGCGGTCGCTTCGGAACAAGGCCGTGCGGGGAAGTGTCAAAACGCCGGCCTCCTCGTCGTAGTAAACACGAACATGGACGCGGAATTCCACACCGAGCCGTTCGGGTTGCCTGTCCAACTTGATCGCCACCTTCACGCGTTGCTGCTCGACGCCGAGGGAGCTGATCTTCTTGAAGCCGGCGGGGTAAACGCGCAGGACCTTGCCGGAGACTGGACCCGTGGAGATCGCTTCGCCGTAAACCTCGACCGAGTCGCCCGGCGAGATGCGCGTGGCACGCTCGGTCAGGACCTCGGCGGTAACCTCCATGTCCGCAAGGCGCCCCAGCGTCAACAGCGGCGTGCCGGCTGGTAGGTACTGGCGCCGCGTCTGGTGCCGATTCAACACGACGCCGTCGATCGGGCTTCGGATCTCGGCACGCGCCAAGTTGCGCCTTTCGACCTGAAGTTGGGATCGGGCCTCCTCCAACTGCTTCTGGTACGTTTCCAGCTCGAAGGACTTGCGGTCCTTGTAGTCGCGGATGAACTTCGGGCCGATGTAGCTCACCGCGGCGAGCGTCTTCAAGGCGGCGAGTTCAAGGAGGTCGCTTCGGTACTGAGCCTGGGCCTTCCGGGAGTCGGTTTCAACTTGGCGAAGCTCACGGTCGGCGGCCGCGTCGGTCTCTCGAAGCTTGCGAAGGCGATTGACCTCGGATTGGGCGAATTCGGCGACGGCTTGTGAAGCCTCGATCTTCGCCTCGGCGGCCTTCACCGTCTCGTCGATCGCCTTCACCGTGGCGTTCGCCTCGACCAGCATGTTGTCTTCCAGCCGGTGGTCGGACGTCTGCCTGAGACGCGTCTCGAGCACGGCGATGCGCTGCTCGGCCTGAAGCACGTGGTCCTCCAGGTCGTCCGTCTCCAGCCTGGCGATGACCTGGCCTGTCTTCACCGGGTCGCCTTCACGAAGATCAATCCCCTCCAGCCAACCGGCGATGGGCATCGAGACAAGGTAATCGTGCGGCAACTCCGTGATCGCGAGTTCCTCGACATAGGCGCGGATGTTCCCGACGGCCGGGCGGATCACCTCAACCTTGGCCTCGGGTTGCACCGCGCTCCAGCCCCAAATCCCACCAACTACGACAACGACGACCAGGAGGATCAACCAGGATCTTCTCATGCGAGTGGTCCCCGTGGGAATGGTCCCTGCCCCACGTGTTAGACGCCGCGAAGGAATAACGTGACCGATCGTACCGCTTGGCTTGCCGTTTGGCGGACATGCCCGCAGGCAAGCGGGTCAACCGTTTAGGTTGTTTCCGCGCAACTCGTTATGCGTCCGTCGACCTCTGTCGCCCCCACTGCGCTGGTCGCACACACGCCGAATACGTTTTACTCCTTGATCTTAACGCCTTCCACCCAATCGAGTCGGTGGATCTGGCGGTGGACAAACATCTGCGCAACGAGGACGAACCCAAGGGAGAGCAGCGTGGTCACGAGGACCGTCCGCGATTTCACGATCACCGGCATGCGGAACAGTTCGGTATCGTAACCCTTCGCAGCCGCAAGGGCCATGCCGTAGCCCAGCGGCAGTCCCAGCGCGAGTCCAACAACGAAGATCGCCAGGTTCTGTCGAAGGAAGATGCCAGCCACGTGACCGGATCGGTATCCGAGAACGCGGAACGTCGCGATGTCCCGGATGCGATCGCCGATCTCGATCAGCGACGAGTTGAGAATGCTGCCGAAAGCGATCACCCCGGCAAAGACGATGATCAGGCCGAGCGAGAACGTTATCGTCTTGATGAACGTCGATTCGAGGTTTGCCTTTGTATCACCGCGGACGCCAAGGCCCTGGGCGTTTGGCAGCTCCTTGATGGCCCGATAAAGGTTGTCCGCTTCCAGGGGATTGACCGCCAATTGCAGCGAGTTCACTGCCTGCGATTCGCCCACGACTTCACTGAGGTAATCGAGATCCGCGTAGCACTCCAAGCCGAGAAAACCCTCCACGATCGAATCGAGCCTGACACAAACTGTCTCCCGCCGCCCACGGACCGGCGTGATTTCCAAGCGGTCCCCCCTTTCCGCGTGCAGAATCTCCGCGAGCTTCCTTGACAGGACCACGCCGCTGGGCGGGATGTCAATCGGGCTGAGGTCGGCCTGCAGCGGGGTCGTGAGCCGATGTCGTCGCGGCAGGCCCGTGATGGCCAACCGCCGGGAGTGACGCCCATGTCGCAGATCACAAACGAGCCCGAGCAGTGGTTCGGCATAGTCGACACCGGGCAGATCGCGCCCCTCCAACATCGCAGCGATTGACCGCTCGTCTCTCATGCCGATGTCCGCGTCGCTGTGGGCGACCATCTCAAACTGGAACTGCACGAGGTACCACATGGAGTCGAAGAACACCAAGGACACGAGGATGATCGCGGTGGCCAGTGCCGACGACAGGACTCCGGTGGCGGTTCGGAAGCGGTTGCGAAGCAGGCTGCGTAAGGCGATATGTGTTCGGAAGCTTAGCCGCCTCCAGATGAACGGCAGCTTCTCGAGGAATACGGCGCCGCCGCGTTCGGGCGGCTTGGGGCGCATGGATTCGGCCGGCTCGAGCTTCAGCACGGCCCAGACGCCCTTGGCCGTGCCCGCCAGCGCAAAGGCCAGGCTGATCAAGACTCCAACCACCAGCAAGCCGGGATAGACCTGAAACGCGAAGGCGGGAAACTCGTAGAACTCCTTATACATCTCGATCATGCCGGCGGCCAGCGCGATGCCGAGGCAGTCTCCGACCACACCACCAGCCAGCCCGACAACGATGCCGAACGACAGAAAGTGGCCAAGGACCGTCCGGTCGGAGTAGCCCAGGGCCTTTAGCGTGCCGATGATCGTTCGCTGTCGATCGGCCAGGCGGCTCATCAGGATGTTGAGCACCAGCGCCGCCACCAACAAGAAGATGGATGGCATGATCGCGGCGGTCACCGCCAGGCTTTTTATCTCGTCTGACAGAAACCGGTTGGAAGCCTGTCGTTCGCGTGGCGTGGTCGCCAGCACGCCGTAGGCATCGAGCATCCGATCGACGCGGTCCAGCAGCAGCTCGACGTCACCGGAGTAGCCAGGCGCCAAACGACCGACCACCTGGTTGCAGGCATCCTGGAAGTCGAGCACCTCGCGGGCGTATTCCTCCTTGACGTAAAGCGTGCCGAAGTGCTGTGGATCGGGGATGATGTCTCCCTCGCCCCGAACCATATAGACGTATTCGGGGCTGATCGCCGTTCCAACGATGACGAAGGATTCCCGCTTCCGATTCAGGATCAGCTCGATGCGGTCACCGGGCTCGAGCCCGTGCTCTTTGGCGAAGGCTTCGCTGAGGATGACCTCCTCGTTGCGATCATCGGAAAAGCCCGAGCCGCGAATCAGGCAGATGCCGTTGATCGTCTTGTCGAAGCCGGTCTTTGGCATGGAGATCAACCGGCCCGTCAACGGCTTGACGACCCCGGGCAAATCCAGGATCACTTCGAAGATGACACGGGTCTCCAGCTTGGCGATGCCGGGCAGCTTGGCGACGTCCTCGACGGCACTGAGCGGGGCCTTCTTCACGTCCACCCAGAAATCGGCAAACCGGTAATCGCTGTAGTAATCCGCCTGGCTTGCCTGGAGGACGAGTTGGGCGGTCCGCAGCCCGACGAAGGAACCCGTCCCCACCGCGATGATCGCCACGATCGTGATCAGCGTGCCGGTGCTCCCGACCAGATCCCTTCTCAGTTTTCGCCGTAGAACCGCCATAACCGCAGCAGCCTACTCCAGAACCGTGGCACCGGCGCGGGCAACCCTGGGCAGCTTGTCTGCCCGTGCGTCCATCACGTGTCCGGGCACTGGCGGACAAGCCGCCAGTGGCACCCATCCGTAGCAGCTATCCGTGACACGCACGGGTGCCACGTACGTGATTAGCGGGGTGGCATGGGTAAGCGGAGCCGCCAACGGCGGCGGAGCTTACCCGTGGGCATCGATTCCAGCCTGATCTCACGGGTAATGAACGGCCCGCCCCCGCGGGGCGTGTCGTTCGTTACCCATGCCACTCCGTTTGAACGCGAAGCACGTACAAGCCGCCAGTGGCACGCATCCGTGACACCTATCCGTGACACGCATCCGTGACACCTATCCGTGACACGCATCCGCGACACCTATCCGCGACACCTATCCGTGACACGCATCCGTGGCCTTCGTGAAGTCTCAACGTCGTCGCCAATTGGGCGACCGGCAGGCTGCTACCAGCTTATGTTCTCCGCGGCAATCGGCCGCTCGTTGATCCGCGACTCGGCGATCCGGCCGCTCACCAGCCGGATGGTGCGCTCGGCGATTCCAGCGATGGCGGGATTGTGCGTAATCAGAATCACCGTCAATCCCTGCTGCCGATTGAGTCGTTGCAGGATGGACAGAACGCTCCTGGCGCCCGTCAGGTCCAGCGCGCCGGTCGGCTCGTCGGCGAGTAGCAGTTCCGGGCGTTTGGCCAGCGCCCGAGCGACCGCCACGCGCTGCTGCTCACCACCGGAGAGTTGGGCGGGAAAATGTTCCGCCCTATCGGCGAGATCAACCAATTCTAACGATTCGGTGATATCCAGCGGGTCGGTGGCCAATTCCGTCGCCACCTGCACGTTCTCGTAAGCGGTCAGCGTCGGCACGAGGTTATAGAACTGAAAGATGAAGCCGATCTTCTCACGGCGGTACTCGGTAAGTGCGTCGTCGTCGATGCCGCCGAGGTCGGTCTTGCCGTACCATACGTGGCCGGCGGTGGGCCGATCCATGCCGCCGATTAGGTTTAGCAACGTGCTCTTGCCCGATCCCGACGGGCCGAGGATCACCAGGAATTCTCCCTCATCGACCGTGAGATTGGCGTCGACCAGGGCCGGAACCTCCACCTCCCCCATGCGGAAGATGCGGCACGCGTCCTTAACCTGCAACAACGATCTGGTTCCAGCCACGGGTGATTCATTCATCAAGCACACAGCCTCGGTGCAACGTGCGGTCAAACGTGCGAGTCGCCAGGCCCAGGAGCCCTGACAGCCCGTGGCAAAACTGTGGCACCGGCGTCTCGCCGGTGGTTTTCACGCTCAGGAACGGCCTCTCCGAACCGCTGCTTTCCCTTTTACCACGGGCTGCTGAGCAAGACTGGGTAATGTTTCAACAGTAGACCGCCACGGGTGCCACGGGCGGCTTGCCTGCCCGTGGGTCCATCACGTGTCCAGGCACTGGCGGACAAGCCGCCAGTGGCACCCGCGCTGCACCCACAGGGTTCAAACACCTGTCCGCCAGTGGCACCCACACTGTTCATACATTAGCAGAACCGGCTCAGTTGGCTCCATGCCGTCTGGGTACGCGTGTCTTCGGGAGTTAAGCCGTTCGCCCCTGGACGGGTCGGGCATCCCCAATCCGTCGTGCCGACGGAGTATTCCATAGCAGTCTATCCCAAGACCTCGGCGCGGACAAGTGTTGCCTCGAGGCAACTCTTGACGTAGCCTTCTGTGGCGCAAACACTTGACCGGCATTAAAGACCGAATCGGGCGGCCTATGAACATTGGCTATTTCGATTGCTTCAGCGGTGCCAGCGGCGACATGATCCTCGGGGCCTTCGTCTCGGCGGGACTGCCGCTGGAGACGCTCCGCGCCGAGTTGGCCAGGCTCCACCTGCCAGGCTACGAACTCGACGTCCGGCACGTCACCAGGCGAGGCTTCGCCGCTACGAAGGTTGACGTCAAGACCATCGGCAAGCCCGATGAGCGTCATCTCCGCGATATCATCGAGATCATCGACGGCTCCGACCTGACCGTGACCGTCAAAGACCGGGCAACGCGGACTTTCACCCGCCTTGCCGAGGCCGAGGCGAACGTCCACGGGACCCCCGTCGAGGACGTGCATTTCCACGAGGTGGGCGCCGTCGACGCGATCGTGGACGTCGTCGGGGCGGCGATTGGGATCGAGGAGGCCGGGCTTGAACGAATCGTCTGCTCCCCGGTTCCGACAGGCAGCGGAACCGTCCGGTGCGACCACGGCGTGTTGCCCGTTCCAGCGCCCGCCACGGTTGAGCTGCTTGCTGGCGTGCCGCTGGCCGCGTGCGACGAAGTCGGCGAATTGACTACGCCCACCGGCGCCGCGATTCTCACGACGCTCGCCGATCGTTACGGCCCAATGCCCGCCATGACGATCCGCGCCTGCGGCTACGGCGCCGGCTCCCGCGAAGGCGGAATCCGCCCCAATCTTCTGCGGCTGCTGATCGGCGAGGCGACCGCTGACGTGGGCCAGGTCGACGACGGCACACGGGCCGACGAGGTCGTGATCATCGAGGCCAACCTCGATGACGCCACGGGTGAACAAATCGGCCACGCCTTCGAGGCCCTGTTCGCGGCGGGCGCGCTCGATGTCTTCACGACGCCGATCATGATGAAGAAGAACCGTCCGGGTGTCCTGCTGTCGGCCCTGGCGCCATTGGAAAGGCAGCAGGCCTGCGAGGACGTCTTCTTCGCGGAGACCACCACCTTCGGCGTTCGCCGGCACGCCTGCACACGCCGGAAGCTGGCCCGATCGACCGAGACCGTCTCGACGCGGTTCGGCGAGATCCGCGTGAAGGTCGGACGCCGCGGCGCGCGGGGCTTGACGGCCGCACCGGAATACGAGGATTGCGCACAGGCCGGGCGCGAACACCGCGTCGCACTTCGCGAAGTGATCTCCGCGGCCCAACAGGCCTGGTGGATCAAGCATGGGAAGGTCGTTCCATGATTGCCTTTGCTCCTGTTGCCGAGATGACGATGCAACAGTCGGTCCTTCTGTGTGGAGCGATCATCCTCGCCACCGTCTTGCTGATGAACATGCGCCGCCGCCGCCCGCTCGACGGCTCGCCGAAGCAGTACCGACGGGAGATCGATTCGGCCACGGCCCAGAGCGCGGGCGTCAAACGAGACATGGAGCAGTTGCTCATCGAGTTGGAGGAACTGTCCCGCAAGATCAACGCCCAGATCGACACCAAGTTCGCCAAGCTTGAGCGTTCCATTGCCGACGCCGACAAGCGGATCTCAGCGTTCCGCATCCTGATCGACGAGGCCAAGAGGGTCACGGACGGCATTGCCCCGTCCGCTGGACCGTCGCCGGCCGATGCCTCGCCCGATGCACCGGCGGTTCAACGTGGCGAAGTTGAATCTCCGCGGGAAGACGGGACATCGCCGCGCGGCGACGAGCGCCGCCGGCGCATCTACGAACTGGCTGACCGGGGCAGTACGGCCGTCGAGATCGCGCAGGAACTCGACCAGACCGTGGGCGAGGTGGAACTGATCCTGAACCTGCGCGACAGTGTCGCTGACAACGCCGGCCAGTCGTAACGCGGAGGTGTAGTCCCTGTGGCACCTGCGCCCCGCCGGTGTAGTCATGCGCTCCGGCACCCGTGCCACGCGGTGTCTTCTGATGGTTTCTTAAAGCAGTTCACGCTTGCCTGCGACTGGGGCACGGGCGCCAAAGCCCGTGAATCCACCGCCTTTGGCGGCGGTGCCACAGGTGCATCCAACCGTGAGGTGCTTTAGCAGCCCGTGGCAAAACTGTGGCACCGGCGTCTCGCCGGTGGTTTTCACGGTCAAAAACGGCGTTTCCGAAACGCTGTTTTCCC
>JAFGQA010000375.1 GCA_016935885.1 Phycisphaerae bacterium
CAGGTACGACCACCACAACCGCCTGACGGGCGTCTACGACGACACCGGCAGCACCCGCAAGGCGGCCTTTACACACGACGCCCTCGGCCGTAAAATAGAGTATGTGAACGACGTGCTCGACGAGACCGTTCGCTATTACTATGATGGCGTGAACGAGATCGTCGAGACGGACGAATCGGGCGACAACCTGCGGACGTATGTACACGGCATCTCTTACGTGGACGAGCGTCTCATGATGCAGGACTTCAAGGACACGGGCACCAGCACCGACGACCGGCCGTATTACTACGTGATCGACCGGATGTACAACGTGCGCTTCCTGCTCGACCGGGCTGGGGCGACGTGATCAACGACACCCACATGTACGCGACGGACACGTGGCGCTTCGACGACGCGAAGGCCGGCACGAGCCTCGTGGGGTACGCTGTGCGGGCCAAACACTGGAGAAGACATTCGCAACCGACTTGGTCCGCACAGCGGACCCTACCAGGCCATGAGTTATTCCTTTGAATATGCAAAGTTCAATAAGAATGTTCTTGGAGTCCAGAACAAGAAGTGCCACATGGCAGTGTCTGTGGTTTGTGCAATGCAGCTTTGTGGTTTTTCAGACAGCGTGTTCGAATTCTGGCTCAGTCCTGGAGCAGCTTAGAACTGCAGAACGGGTGGAGGATCGAATTGATGCCGCGAGAAGTCTACGATGGTATTTGGGGGATTCCGGTTCAGTCAGGGGACTTCTCGGTGCTCTTGATGATCCCGCCCCGAGCGTTCGTCTATCTGCGATCAACGAGCTGGATCATCATCTGGACCACCTTTGTGAGATCGATGGCGTACCTCACCGACGCGACGTTCTTGTCGCCATTGCATGGCATATTACCGACGATCACCCAGGCCGATACTGCCGACACGATGCGTTTGGCAAGGTGGTGATGATTGGCACACCGCCTGTGCGGTCCAAGGCCTTGGAGGTGTTGTGCCGCCGCACGCGTCGAGATTACGGTTTTGATCGTTCGGCGTGGTTATCCTTCCTGGGCAACTCCAACGTCACTCATTCACAGAGCCCCACGTCCCGATCAGTGCCGTAGGATGGGCAATCGTGCCCATCTGTTGATCGTACGACAAGACCAACCGGACGGGTGGCCCATGATCTTTGCAGCCTGTCGGAAAAGGTGGAACGGAAATTGCGTTCATAAGGTTACGATCGTTGTGATTCTCGTAACTCCTTGTTTTACGTTCCAGACCCCCGGCTTTTGGGGGCTTTTCCGACAGGCTGCTTTGATCGTGGGGGCTGGGGCTGGATTGATAGATCCACGGAGAGTATCGGCGTAGTCGTGGCCTGGCAACAAGTTGGGACACGGTGGTCAACCTCGCAAGAGGTTGGCCGCGCCTCGCTCCCGGGTCCGTGGGATCGCCCTGGCGGGCGCGAAGGCACCGGAGATCTCTTTCACGAACGGGCTAGAGAGCAGTTCACGCTGGCGTGCGACTGTGGCACGGGCGTCTCGCCCGTGAATCCACCGCCGAGACGGCGGTGCCACAGGTGCATCCAACCGTCAAGTGCTTTGTTGGCCCACAGCGGTGCTGCGATCGCCGCGCCGGCCGTCAGTGCCGCATCGCCGCCACGGCGGCGTGAAGTGCCTTCACGCCAACCGTCTCCTCGGCAATCGCTGACTTCAGAGTGGGAGCGATGGCCGCGACCCGCTCGGGTGTGCGGGCACGCTGCTGCAGATTGTGCGTAGAGGGCTCGCCCGCCGCGACGGCACAGCGAAACCGTTCGTACTGCTCGTAGGCCGTCGCGTAGTGGTCGGCCGCGGCTCGAAGTTGCTCGTCTACGGGCGAACCGAACATCGGTGCCACGCGGCGCAGCCAGACCGCGCAGCACTTCCGCGCCATCAAACGCTCGAACGCGGCCCAGCAGAACCACTCCTCGGTCTCCGCGAAGTCCTTGTCCGGATTCGCCACATCGGCGCAATATGCCTCCAGCGCGGCTAGGCCTTGGGGCACGCCTTCCCAGGTGTGCCGGGCGGCCTTTGCGGCGGCGCGCCGGACCGCCTCGCCCGCAAGCTGCTCTTGCGGAAGCGGATCGCGCTCGCGGACGAGAACATAGACGGCGTAAGGCTGGAGTTGGTGGACGGCGATCCAGCCCGGGCACACCGTACCATCGAAGAAAACTTCCCGATCGCCATCCTCTCCTCGATACGCCGTGATCAGACCGCCATCCAGGTGCTCGCTCATGATCGGCGTGCCGCAGTCAACGTGCCGAACCACGAATGGCCAAAGCTCCGCGATCTCGCGGGTGCGGGCCAACTGGTAGCCATGCCCCAGCCGCGCAGGCAGAAACGAGAAGACCTCCAGCGGCCCGTCGCGCCCGGGCTGCCCGCGAACGGCCATGAAGGCGGGCGAGATGTCCTCGTACTGGTATCCAAAGCTGAACGCCCAGCCACTGGCGGCCGCGAAGTCCACGAAGTCGATCTCCTCGCCCGCGTGGTTCAAAGCCGCAACGATTGCCAGCGGTACGCCGGCGGCGGCGTACTCGGGGACCTCGTCCTGCGTGCGCAGCCGAGTGGCGTCTAGCGAGTAATCCTCTGCGGCCACGAGCGTCTGCAAATGATGACGCAGGTGGGCCCAGCTCCTGAATCCGTAGTGCAGGGCCAGCGCGAACTGCGCTTCGTGGAGCATCACGTTGGCGCCCAGAATCTTGGCCTCACTCGCGTCTCGGAAACGCTCCAGCATACGCAAGGTCGGACACGCTCGCGCATCTGCATGACGCTGCGCCTTGAGAAGGCTCTTCGCCTGTAACTGGAGGAATCGCAGGTTCGGCTTGGGGGGCAGTGAATCAGTCATGAAGACCTTCCTTTCCATCACGCCCGAGGCCTGCACATGCGGGCGGAAAAGAAGGCGTCTTCAACATCGCACGAAGGTGGATTCAATCCTTCCCGCAGGCCGGGAGGCACCCTTCCAGCACCGTAGTCAGTATCGCCAGTGCGCGCGAAATTGTCAAGGGAGACCGTCACGACCAGTTCCGGCAGATTCTCGTAGAGGATGGCGCGCTCCGCCCCGGGGTAATGCGGCCCCACCTGGATGTAGTAGTACTTAACAGCCCGGCGCGCAGCCCTCTGTGACATTGAGCGTTGCCACATGCCGCGAGCACGGCAACGCCAACGGCGTCAACACCGGCAACTTCCGCTGGCGAAGGATGACTTCGGCTATGAGATCTCCGACTCATTTGCCCCGCCCCACGGACACTGATCCAGGAGTCTGCCAAGATCAAGAGTGGCGATGAAGCCTTGCCGGCGTGCGGGCCCCCGTCGACGTCCAACGGGCAAGCACCCGCACCAGACATCAGTGGCTTCGCTGCCAGCCCGTATTATCGCTTCGAGAACTGGAAACGCTTGCGGGCCCCCGGCTGACCGGGCTTCTTCCGCTCGACCTTGCGGGCGTCTCGCGTCAGATAGTCGTTGTCGCGGAGCGCTTCCTCGAGCGCCGGATCAGCCTTGACGAGCGCGCGGGCCACGCCCAGCAAAACCGCGCCCGCCTGACCTGTCTGACCCCCACCGTGCACATTGACAAAGACGTCGTACTTGCCGGTCGTATTCGTCACCTTCAGCGGCGCCACGACGTCTATCCGATGGCGGACGCTGAAGAAATACTGGTCGATCTCGCGATTGTGAATCAGAAACTTGCCGGAACCGGGGCGGAGTCGAACCCGCGCCACTGCGGACTTGCGTCGACCGGTCCCCCAGGAATAGCCGGCCGCCTTGGGCGCAGGGCCTGGCATGCGCGCATCGGCCGGTTCCGCCGCCGTTCCAACCGGAGTCCCTGCGGTTGAGTGAACGGAGACCACCGTGGCACTCTGAGTGCCCTCGCCATGCGCAGCAGGCGCGGCAACCGCCGGCTCACTCGAAGCTCTTGGGGCCGGCGCACCTGACGGTTCAGGCAACGGACCACTTGACGAATCGCCCCCGCCAATGCCGGGCGACTGCTGTGTCACGGCATTGGCAGTCTCAGGGACCGCGCTGCTGGGGGTCTCGGGCGTAGCGCCATCCGGTGAATCCGGCGTTGGTGGTTGATCAGACACAGTCAAAAACTCCCGCGATTAGATAGCGTTCAAGTCCAACGGTTGGCATTCCTGAGCCTGATGCGGATGCTCACCGCCACGATAGACCTTCAGCTTGGTCAACAAGCGCCGCCCCATCGCACTCTTGGGCAACATCCGGCGAACGGCATTCTTGATGATTCGGTCCGGATGGTTCTCCCGAAGTTCGATAAACGTCTTCACTCGCCGACCGCCTGGGTAATACGAATATGAATCGTATTGCTTCTGCTCCGCCTTGCGCCCGGTGACCTTGACCTTCTCGGCGTTTGTCACCACGACGAAATCGCCGGTGTCGATGTGCGGCGTGTAGGTCGGCTTGTGTTTCCCCATCAAGACGGTGGCCAGCTTCACGGCCAAACGCCCCAGGACCTTGTCCTCGGCATCGACCCAGTACCACTTCCGCTCCACTTCACCCGTCTTGGCCTGATAGCACTTGTCAGTTACAAAAGACATATCTCAGATCCGAAGTCCAGCCTTCGACTCGTCCTCAAGAGACGCAAACCCATGATGATACCAAACCATTCCGCTCCGTCAACCCATCTTTGCTCGACGGCGCTGGCCCAGGTCCGTGACAGTCTGGGCGGGTGCCACTGGCAGCTTGCCTGCCAGTGTGCGTGCCCCCTGCGTCCACCAGAGAGGCCGCACGGGCGTCTTGTACGTGTTTAGCGTTCAAACGGGGTGGCACGAGTAACGACAAACGGTGTGGCATGGGTAACGAACGACAGGCCCCGCGGGGGCGGGTCGTTCATTACCCGTGAAAACAGGCTCGAACGGATGCCCACGAGTAAGCTCCGCCGCCGTTGGCGGCTTCGCTTGCCCATGCCACCCCACGCTGACCACAAGACAGGTCCGATCGCCTGAGGGTCGTCCCAGTCATGCCTGGGGGCGCCCCTAGCGTACGGTCCCGATCCGCGACGCTCGTGGGGCCTGTCAGCCTGTGGTAAAAGGGAGAACAGCGGCTCGGAAACGCCGTTCCTGACCGTGAAAACCGCCGGCTTTGGCGCCGGAGCTGGTGTCCCATCACGGGCAGAAGCCGGTGCCACGGAGGCTTCTCGGACAGACTCTCCCTTATCGGACGGTCCCCTGGCTGTCAATAGCCCGGATTATTCATACTCACTGGCTGTTTTACGACCTCCTTGCGGGTTAAGCTACGGTTGTAACACGACTTAGCCCCAGACAAG
>JAFGQA010000376.1 GCA_016935885.1 Phycisphaerae bacterium
CGTTCGCATGGGAGGCAGGGCAGGGCGAGCCGGGCGGCGAGGTCGACCAGCGGACGGCGCACGACGGCGAGCCCTGGTAGCGGGGCGGTGAGGTCGCGAGCGAGGGCGAGGTGTGCGGGGCCGGTGGCGTCTGGGCGGCGCGCGCCGCACCGTGGTCCGGCCACGCAGCTGGTGTGGGGCTGTCCGCGAGCACGCCGGTGTGGCGAAGCCGCGACCCGTCAGCGGCGTTGCCGCTTGCCGCAGTAGCTGCTAGACTGGGCGACAGCTGGCGGATCAGCGTCGGCGGAGCCGGCGAGAGGCATGCTCCCCGCGAAGCGCGACGGGTGCTTTGAATCGCCTATGTGTCCCAGTGAGCCCCGAGGCATTCGTTCTGGCAGGAATCTGGATCGTCAGCTTGGTCGCCACCGTGGCTTCGACCATCCAGAGCATCAGGCGGATCCGGGATGTCTATTCGGCCTACGAGGACTTCTCGTGAAGTCGGGAGACAGACCAATTCGCAACTTGACAATCCGCTACAGCAGACGGCGCCCCGTCTTGGAGCCTGATGACAGGGGAAGACCGGCGTCCTCGGGGCGCCGCAGCAAAGCTGATTCGTTCGACAACGCAGGGGAAAACCATGAAACAAGAAGTTTCAGCTGCATTCCTGCTTATCACAGCAGTCCTCTTGCTGCTTGCGTCTGCGTTAAACCCACACAATACATGGGCAACACAGATGCCGAACAAGCTGGAGGACAAATGGCCGGCTGAGAAGGTGGACGAACTCTTCAGAGAATATGACAGCCCAAATACGCCTGGCGCAGCGGTTGCTGTAATGAGAGATGGGACCGTGGTTCTGAGCAAAGGTTACGGCATGGCCCAGCTGGAATACCACATTCCGATCACCCCGGAAACGGTCTTTGACATTGCATCAATGTCGAAAGCATTCACGGCCCTGGCGATCACGATGCTGGAAAAGCAGGGGAAGCTCTCGGTCGATGATGAGATCCACAAGTATCTGCCCGAGCTTCCCGATTTCGGAAGACCGATAAGGATTCGCCATCTGTTGCATCATACTTCTGGGCTGAGGGATGATCTGACTCTATGGGTTCTTTCCGGGAACAGCATAGAAGATGTCATTACCCAGAAGGACCTTCTCGCTCTGGTTCAAACCCAGAATCAACTCAACTTCCCCCCTGGCTCGAAGTATGGCTACTCCGACACGAACTATGACCTGTTGGCGGAAATCGTCTCCGCAGTAGCTGGGGAGTCATTCTCGAGCTGGACCCAGAGGAACATATTCATTCCTTTGGGGATGACCTCAAGCCGCTTTGTGGAAGATCATGCGATGCTGATCGCGGGCCGTGCCCGCTGCTATGAAATGAATGATTCCGGACAGTATAGAAATGTCACGCTGAATATGGGGTGGGTAGGCTCGTCGGGCATGCATACTACCCTGCAGGATATGGCCAAGTGGATTGCGAATATCGAGACCCGGCAAGTTGGTGGTGAAGAAGTTTTCAATGCTCTGCTTACTCCAGGAGTGCTGGATAACGGGGACCATGTTACCTACGCGCGTGGTGTACGCATTGAGGAGTACCACGGTCAGAAAGTAATCATGCATTCTGGAACCAACGGTGCCTTCTCCTGTCACATGTCCTATTTCCCGCGCGATAGACTGGGCGTGATAATACTCTCCAACTGTGCGTCCAATCCGTGGGACATGGCCGCCAAAGTGGCGGATCTGTTCATACATCAGACCTCGACCGATCAGTCTCTGGTTGATATAGACACCGATCGAGGAGCTGACGACGCGCATTCTGCGCGAATTCCCGCAATGTTGACAGGTGATCAGCTTGCTGCTTGCTGCGGCTCGTATTGGTACAAAGATAGCTGGAACTGGCTGGTCCGCGGCGTCGTAGCGGAGAATGGAAAACTGTACTATGTGCGCTCGCAGGATAATCGAACCGAGCTCATTCCGCTTTCAGATACTGAATTTGAGCTGGCGGGCGAGGACCGCTTGGTGGTGCGGTTTTCCGAAAACGCCGACGGGGCATTCACAGTTCTAACGTTCAACGACACGGGTGCAGAGCCAATGGAAGCGGTGCGAGTAGAATGCCTTGCGCCAAGCGAGCAGCAATTGAGGGAGTACGAAGGGCTATACTATGCAAAGGAATTGGACGCTCTAAGCAGACTGATCGTTCAGGAAGGAGAATTGCGCAACGCCAAGTTCAGATACGCGCCCGACACCCGCTGGGTGCCGGTAACAACCGACAGATTCGTTTTCATGGACCGCGAGGGACATGTCAGTTTCCGTAGGGACGGACGGGGCGGGATATCAGGATATGTAGTTGATTTCCCGCGAGCCGAGAATATCCTATTCGAAAGGCTCAAGGAGTAGGTTCACGAGGCTCAACGCACGAGGGATGATGCCGCTCGTCTGCGGAAGTGCCACCTTCTTGGACAGAGTGCTCGGTGAGGAGCGAGGCCAGAAGGAGGCCGTATGAATCTCATTCACGCACTTATTGAAGGGAGCTCAGAGAGAGGATGTCTTTCGTTCTTCTGATAGAATGGCCAGGACGTTTCTCTTTCGAACAACAGGGTGGAAGCGCCGCGGACAAGCCGCGCGCCTCACCCTGAGCGTTACGCCGGCGCGCGCTTGGGAGAGGGTCAAGTCATATAGGAGGGTCGGCGTGAAGCCGACGTACATCATGGAGCATGAAAGCGACAGTGGCTTCAGCTTTCCGGTGGGCTACCAGCGGTTTCACAAGGATCAGCTGTTCAATTTCCAGTTGAATCGTCCGTATGCGCTGGGCTACGCTCGCCGCGAGGATCTCGAAGAGGCTGGAGAGAGAATTGATACGTTTGCTGAATGGAAGACCGAGATGCTCCGTCAGGCAACGGAGGCGTTCGCTTCCGGCCGACTAATGAACGCGGCCTTCTACTGCCGGGCCGCCGAGTTCTACACCTTCCCAGATGACCCGGACAAGCAACCGCTGTACGATCGGTTCTCCGAGTTGTTCTATCGCGCCTTCGCGGAGCACCGGATCGAGCGGATCCTGGTCCCCTTCGGCGGCGCCTCCCTCCCCGCTCTAGTTATCGGGCCGGACGCCACGCCAAAAGGTACAATCATCCTGCATGGGGGCTACGACTCCTTCATCGAGGAGTTCTACTCGATGATGCGGTACTTCGCGGCAGGTGGCTACAGAGTCATCGGGTTCGACGGACCAGGACAGGGAGCAGCTCGACGCAAGGCGGGCTTGCCGCTCGATTTCCAATGGGAGAAGCCAGTCGGCGCAGTTCTGGACCACTTCGCGCTGGAGAACGTAACACTCATTGGACTGTCCATGGGCGGCTACTTCGCGCTACGAGCTGCGGCCCTCGAGCCTCGGATCGCGAGGGTGATCGCCTCAGGACACGCCTTCGACTATCGTAAGATCGCGCGGTTTCCCGCCACCGCGATCCTTGTTTTCTTCCACGACCATCTCCGGGAGTTAACGAACCGGTTGTCGCTGTGGAAGATCAGGAAAGGCGGTATCGAGGCGTGGAACATCAGTCACCTCATGTACGTTCTTGGTGTGGACGAGCCGATGGCTGGCCTGGAGTTTGCCCTTCAGCTGAACGAAGCGAATCTCCATTCGGATCTTGTCAGGCAGGACGTTCTGATCCTGGCCTCACGAGAGGATCACTTCATCCCGTTCCGCCTCCACCGGGAGCAACTCCGTCGCCTCACGGCCGCGAGGTCCGTCACCGACAGGGTGTTTACGAAGGAGGAACACGCCCAGAACCACTGCCAGATAGGCAATATAGGGCTCGCCATGACAGTCATGAGGGAATGGGTCGACAAGAGAATGGGCGAAGAGGGATGCTGTGAGGGCGCCGTTGGTCTTCAAACTTGAAGACGGCGCATCGGGCGCGTGTGGTCTTGGAACAGGGCGGCATAACAACGGCATGCAGCGGCCGGCGCTGCGCGCCGCCGCAGATGCTGAGCGTTCGGCAAGCGGTTTTAGGCAAGTCAATCGGTAGATTCAAGGCGATTCATCCAGCGGGCTCCGCACAACAAGACCGCCGCGATTCAGTACGTGTGTGTAGATCATCATCGTGGAGATGTCCTTGTGCCCGAGCAATTCCTGTATCGTGCGGATGTCGTAGCCGTGTTCAAGCAGATGCGTGGCGAATTAATGGCGCAGGGCGTGGCAGCCCGCCGGCTTGGCGATGCCGGCGCGAATCCTGGCCTCCTTGACCGCCCGCTGGATCACAGTCTCGTGCAGATGGTGGCGGCGCCAGGCGCCAGTCCTGCGATCCCGGTAGGGCCGGGTGGCGGGAAAAGCCCTCCTGAAAAACGTCAGGCGTCCTCGGCGGCGGGCAGGCGCTTGCCCATGCTGACGCGCTCCTCCACGTCGAAGCCCAACTTACGGTAGAAGGCCACGGCGCCGATGTTGTCGGCGCGCACCTGGAGGTTCAGCTTGGGGCAGCCCA
>JAFGQA010000377.1 GCA_016935885.1 Phycisphaerae bacterium
CCCCCTGTGGCCGACGGGGATGACCAGTCTGCCGACGTTCTTCAAGGGTGAAGGCTGACCGCTCCCTCACGGTCGCGGTTCGGATCGACGTCGGCGGCATAGGCAATCTCAAGCTTAGACTGCTCTATCGGTTTGCGTTGGATTTCATGCCTGTGTGGCTCGTGGTGATTGCGCTGTGTGTCTTCCACGGCCGGCGGGAATGGGTCGCGTTCGCGTGCCTGGGTTACAGCACCTTGTGTTTTCACGTCTTGTGTGCCACTTGCGCGTGACCGGTGAGTTGCAGTATTCTGAGTTCACAGTCGCTGTGGCAATCGTGGGCGTGGACCAGAGGTACTGTTCTGGGTGTGCCATGATCGCCTGTTCGAGCGTGGCCATCACTTGGCGAACGACGCCGTCGTTACTCGGGCCGGCGGGCGCGCGGCTCGAATCGAGACCGCTATCGCTCGAGCAGGCGGCCTGACGTTCTATCACGGTGTGTAGGTCGAGCACGAATGAGAAGGCGTCCTCGCCTTCTCGCCGGCAGGTGACCACGGCGACCGGCACGTCGAACCATTGCGACAGCCGCCCGAGCGTCGGATAGCAGTCCAACGTGCGCCCCAGAAACCGCGCCGGCACGGCCTTACCACCGCGCCGCTCGTGCTCGCAGATCATCATGACGGCACCACCGCGGCGCAGCACCGCAGGCACCACATTGGCCGCGGCCCGCCAATCGATTGGCCTGACCCAGCGCCGCGAATACAGCTCGTCCTGCCAAGCACGCAACTGCGGTTGCGCAAGCTTGTCCACGATCACATGCACGGGTCGGAAGATCTGTCCCATCGCACACGCCCCCACGACGGGGTTGCCGTAGTACGCCGTGGCCAGCACGCAGCCGCGGGGCGCGTCAGCCATTGCCCGTAGCGCGGCCTCGTCTTCGACCCGTACGAAACGCCGCCAGGAGGCGTCGCGCAGCAGGCGTTTGGCGAACAGAGTCTCGGTCCAAAACCGGCCGATGTGACGGTACATGGCGGCGACGATCGTCGTGATGGCCGCGTCGTCGGTCACGGGTCCCATCGCCTCGCGCAGCCGGGTCTCGGCGCGGTGCCGGCCCGGCGTGTGCAAATCAAATACGCCGCGGGCCAGCCGCCCGGCGATCGCTCTGGTCACATCGAGGCCGAGCGCGCCGAGGATCGTGGCCACCATGCGCCGCAAATAGACGTACCGAATCGCTTCGAGGTCCATCCCGCCGTACCTGCCCCATTCGCAAGTTGCGTGCAGGAGTATCGGCAGACGTGTTATCCGACGTGACTTGGTTTGGCGGGGTCCGGTAAGCCTTTGGCGCCCGGCGGGCTCGCCCACGGAGAAGCCCTCCAGAAAACGCGGTTGGACGATCTGGCGAGGCGGCTCCGAGAAATCGAAGGGGCCGGCCATCCGAGCAGCGGGTGCGTGACAGTCTAGGCGCGTGTTGTTCAGAGCCCCAAGCGCCAGCGCGGGGTATTCTCGGACAGACCGTAAGCTTTCGGACCCACTCGCTTGCGCTCGGGGCTCGGATCAGGTGTCCGAGGCAGGCGATATCATGCTCCAGTTCGCCGATTCGCAAGCCGCCGAAACTATCACGGACGCCCGAGCAGCCGTGGCCTCCTGCTCAACTGGGCGTCAGCACGGCCCGGCAGCATAATGCGCGCATGCCACCGGCCAAATGCCACATCGGAACGAGCGGCTGGAGCTACGCCCACTGGGCAAAGGGACGCTTCTATCCGAAGGGACTGAAGCAGACCGAATGGCTGGCCTTCTTCGCCAGACAGTTTGACACGGTCGAGGTCAACATGTCGTTCTACCGCTTGCCCAAGCCGGAGATGGTCGCGCGGTGGGGCCGTATGACCGGTTCGCGTTTCCGCTTTGCGATCAAGCTATGGCGGCGCATCACGCACGAGAAGCGTCTGGCAGATTGCGGCGCAGAACTGGGCGACTTCTTCGCCGTGCTGAATCTGCTGGGTTCGAAGCGCGGTCCGTTGCTTGTGCAGCTTCCGCCCTCGATGCGGAAGGACGTCGGCCGGCTCGACACGTTCTTGACCGAACAGCGCAAGGCAGCGGGGCGCTCGCGCTGGAAGGTCGCGGTCGAGTTCCGCAACACGGACTGGCTTTGTGAGGAGGTCTGCACGGTATTGGACCGGCACGGGGCCGGCCTCTGCCTGGCCGACTTGCCGCAATGTCCGATCACCAGACCGAACGACGCCGCCTTTGTGTACATGCGCCGACACGGGCCTGGCGGTAGTTACCGGGGATGTTATACGCCCAGACACGTCGCCGCCGATGCTGGTCAGATTCGCGGCTGGCTCGAATCTGACAAGGAGGTCTTCGTCTACTACAACAACGACATCAACGGTCATGCCGTGGACAACGCCCGCCAGTTGCTCAAAGCCATCGAGGCGTCGAAGCCCGGCACGACGGTTGAACCATCAGACACTCCTCAGAAAGATCGAGGCCCAGTCACTTCGGGTGAGTAAGAGGACGCGGCCCGCCTAGCAGCCCGTGGTAAAAGGGAAAACAGCGGATCGGAAACGCCGTTCCTGACCGTAAAAACCACCGGCGAGACGCCGGTGCCACAG
>JAFGQA010000378.1 GCA_016935885.1 Phycisphaerae bacterium
AGAGTGAGAAACTGCCATGCGTAAGTGGTTTCCAGAGAGAGTCTTAGAGGGCTACGTCCGAGAAGCAGACGCAGGCGGTGAGAGTACTACCAGTACGGTGCCGACGTTTGTAAGTCGTTGTGGCGAAATCGTTAATAACGGCCAAGTAAGAAGTTATGAGATCAGGCGTAGATCAGCCGAAGACCAATCGTAGCCCAGACGCACATGTCTGGCACGCGTGTTTGGCACGCGCCTGATCGCTGAAGCTGGCAAGACCGGTCCATCATTTGGATGCTAGTGAGCCAAACAGAGTGCTCGGGACGGACTACCGACCAGACACACCCGCCATCATCTCCTTATGTCAGAGAGGGCCGACGGCCAAGAGGGCACGGTGCTCTCGTTTACCTGTCGCGTGTATGCGATCGGAAGAGACGGGACGCGCTTGCCTCCGCTCAAATTGCTCCTTTTAGCACATCGCGAGGACAAAAACCATGAGGTCGGGAATTCGTGCCAGCCGATCTCAACTACCGAGAATCTCTTCCGCTCGTCCTTGATCCACTTCCATGATGTGGCGAAGGCCCGTGATTTCGGCCGCATCAGGAGTGAGCGCGGCCACGTCATCGCGCGACACGTGCTCCAGCGAGAACTTTCGGCAGCCGGCCATCAGTTGGCGCAGGCCCTGGCCTAGTCGCTCGTAGTACGTGTACAGTCCAATGGCGCCGGTGGGTATCTTCTCGAAGTCGCCGTTGCCGAGTTCCTTGCGCAGTGTGCTTGCGGTAACGAAGATCTCGTCCTTCGTCGAGCCGAACCGCTCCACGTAGACGGGAAGTTGATGGGCATCGATGGCCCGGCCGATGGTCTTGCCCACCATGGCTGCCGCCACCGGGCCGCGCGCCATCCCGATCATCTTGACGTAGGGCGCCCCGAGGGCTAATCCCTTAAAGATCAGGTCTTCAAACGTGAAGCCGCCTCCGACCGCGATGGCTGGCAGGAACCGGTTCTTGTCCGCCAACCGTTTGGCGTACGCGTAGAGTAGTGAATGCAGGTGCAGCGGCGGCACGCCCCACTCATTCATCATCCGCCAGGGACTCATGCCCGTCCCGCCCGAGGCGGCGTCTACGGTAAGCAGGTCGAGTTTGCACTTCGACGCGAAACTCAAGGCGCGGGCGAGATCCGCGGGCCGATAGGCGCCCGTCTTCAGGAAGATGTACTTGGCGCCTGCTCGACGAAGCTCTTCCACCCGCCGGGCAAACGATTCCTCCGACACCATGCCGACGCGGGAGTGTCGCTCGAACTCCTTGAAATTGCCGTGGTGGAACGCCTCGTTGACGGCGGGATCCGTCGGGTTCGGCAGGACGATGTACCCGCGCTCGTACAGGAGCTGCGCCTTCTTCAGGTCCCTGATCTTCACTTCGCCGCCGATGTTCTTGGCGCCCTGCCCCCACTTGATCTCGACGCACTCGACGCCGAGTTCCTGAATGGCGTATTCGTGCACGCCGAGGCGTGTGTCCTCGACATTGGCCTGGACGATGATCGCGCCGTAGCCGTCGCGCTGATGCTCGCGATACAGGTGTACGCGTCTCTTGAGGTCAACGGTGTCGAGGACCCGGCCGTTCTTGATGGTGGCCTGGACGTCCATGCCGGCGACATTCTCGCCAATCGTCAGGCCGGTTCCTGCGATGGCCGACCCGATGGCCAACCCCTCCCAGTTGTTCTTGGCAATATCCGTGGACCCGATTCCGGAGATCAGCCAGGGATAGCGGAACTTGATGCCGTTGTCATGACCGAAGCGAACTTCGAGGTTCACGGCCGGGAAGATCGCCTTGTCGCTATCCGCCTCGATTCCATGCGCTCCGACGCACGTGCCCATGATGTTCAGGTGCGAGTAGTCCACCGGATAGACCTTCTCCGATGCCGCGGTGATAACGCCGAACGGCTGCGGGTAGATCACTTCGTGGCCGCGATAGGCGGACTTGCCGATCTCGCACATGCCGATACAGCCGTCCACGCAGGTGACGCACATGCCCGAGTTGGGCGTCACAGAACCTTCGGTCCTGTTCTTCGTAAGCGTAGCGGCGGACGTATTCACTCTCGAAAAGGTCATTGCGGGGTACCTCCCTTGTTCTCTATGGCTTCTTGATCTCACAGGCAACGCACGGGTCCATGTAGCACATCATGTCATTGAACTGGTCCTTCTCCAGGCAGGGCGGGCTCAGATTGGCGCACCCGCCGCAGATCGCCTTTTCCGGCTCGTTGTAGGTGCACCGCAGCGAGCAGGCCGGACATACGTAGATGCATCCCCCGCATTGCCGGCAGACATCCGACGGGATATCGAAGGGGGTTCCGATGCTCCGGTTCTGTCCCCGGCCGCGGAAGCCGATGGCCTTGGCCATCATCTGCTCCTCGCACATGCGCACGCACCGCCCGCACAGGATGCAGTCCTCGTATTCCTGCCGGAAGCGCTGCTGGCTCACTTCGTACTTCGAGGCGAGGTCCTGGATGGTTTTGGACTGGGGGCAGGAGGCCAGAAGCAGCTCAATGATCATCTTGCGTGCCCGAACGACTCGCGCGGAAGCGGTGCGCACCTTCAGTGCCGGCTCCGCCGGATAGGTGCAAGAAGACACGAGCTTGGCGTTCGGGCCCTCGCCGATCTCCACGACGCAGAGCCGGCACGCCCCGTAGGGTGTCAGCCCCTCCATGTGACAAAGCGTCGGAATGGGAAAGCCCAGAAACTTCGCGGCATCGAGGATGGTTGATCCCCTCTCGACGGTGACATCCAGTCCGTTGATGGTAAGCGTGATCATGCCTGGTTCTCTCCGATGGCGGTCTTCCGGCAATCCTGGGTGAATGCGAGATCGCACCGCAAACACCGCCGGGCCTCCGCCTTGGCCTGTTCCTCGGACAGGCACCGTTCGACCTCATTGAAGTTCTTTTTTCGTCCCTTGACGGGCAACACCGGTGGGACCGCCCGGGTCGCATTCTCCAGTTCCTCTTCGCTGACGACGGCCGGCTCCAGGAACACGGTCGGCAGCTTCGGACTGGCCGGCTCGGCCAGCGGCTCGCCTCGCAGATACCGGTCGATCACCCGCGCCACCTTCTTACCGGCGGCGATTGCGTCGATGACGGTATTCGGGCCGGTCACCAGGTCTCCCCCGGCAAAAACGCCCTCCATGCTCGTCGCGAGTGTCTTCGGATCGGTCTTGACCCTCCCGGCCTTGTCCACCTCCAGACCCATCGCGGCCAGACAATCGCTCTGCGGGCGCTCGCCGATGGCGACGATCAACGTATCGAGCGGCAGTGTGAACTCGGTTCCCGGCACGGGAACGGGCTTGCGCCGACCACTCGCATCCAGATCGCCCAAGCGGTTGCGCATGCACCTGATGCCCACGACGCACCCTTCCCTCGCAAAGATCTGCACGGGCGAGACCAGCGTTTCCAATTCCACGCCCTCGCGCAGGGCCGCTTCGATTTCCTCCTGACGCACGTGGATCTTGACCGGCGACACCAAGGTCTCGATCGTCACTCCCTCTTCCAGGGCGGCTTCCACCTCCTCCTCATAGGCAGGCATCTCATCCCGTGTGCGCCGGTACAAAAGCGTGACACTCGTGGTTTTCTTCTGCCGCAGCGCCACACGGGCGGCGTCGACCGCGGAATTCCCGCCGCCGACGATCCCTACGCGCCCGTGCGCCAATTCTTCGCCCCGCAGATTGAAGGCCTTGAGGAACGGCATGGACGGGTGGACGCCCTCCAGGTCCTCCCCTTCGAGGTCCAGCCGCCAGCTCTCGTGCGCGCCCATCGCCAGGAAGACTGCCTGGAATCCTTCGGCGAAAAGCTCCTGAAGGTTGGCGTCCTTGCCGAAGACGACGCCGTGCCGCAGGCGAATGTTCTCATTCATCAGAGTCTTGATTTCCTCGCGGACGATGCGTCTGGGCAGCCGGTAGGCGGGCAGCGAACAGGTGAGCATGCCGCCGGGCTCCTGTTCCGCCTCGATCATGGTAACCTTGTATCCGAGAAGCGACAAGCCATGCGCCGCGGAAAGTCCCGCCGGACCGGCACCGACTACCGCGACCTTCTTCGCCTGGCCGTTCCCCCCGGAATGTACTTCGGGGCGGTACACCGCAGGGTCAACATTGTCGGTCACGAATCGCTTCATGGCGCGAACCGCGATGGCTTCGCCTCCGCTGACGCCCAGGCTGCAACGGTGCTCGCATTTGCGGTCGCAGACCCTCGCGCTGACGGCCGGGAACGGGTTGGCGTCGCGGATGACCCCGTACGCCTCTTCATACCGCCCCTTTTCGATGAGCGCGATGTAGCGCCACGGTTCGGTATCCACCGGGCAGGCCGCCTGGCATGGCGCGCCCACCAGGCTCTTGCACACAAAGGCATCGCACCGCTTGTCCTCGATGTGTCGGCGGTATTCTTCGCGGAAATACTTGAGCGTGCTCAACACCGGGTTGGGGGCGGACTGGCCAAGGCCGCACATGGTCGTGTCTTTCACGACCAGGGCCAACTCTTCAAGCAAATCCAAATGAGCCGGTGTTCCTTTGCCGAGGGTGATGTCCTCGAGAATCTCGTACATCCGCTGGGTGCCCTTGCGGCACGTCAGGCACTTGCCGCAGGACTCGTCCTTGAGGAAGTTCATGAAGTATCGGGCGACATCCACCATGCAGGTGTTCTCGTCCATGACGATCATGCCGCCGGAGCCCATGATCGAGCCGACTTTCGTCAGGCTATCGTAGCTGATGGGCAGATCGAACATGGATGCCGGGATGCAACCGCCAGAAGGCCCGCCCGTCTGAACCGCCTTGACTCGCGTTTTTCCAATCGGCCCGCCGCCGATCTCATAAACCACGTCCTTGATCGGCGTGCCCAGGGGGACCTCGACGAGGCCGGTGTTGCGGATCCTGCCGACCAGGGAGAAGATTTTCGTCCCGGTGTTGCCTTCGATGCCGATGGCGGCGAAGGCGTCCGCGCCATGGCGAATGATGAACGGCACGTTGGCCAGCGTCTCGACGTTGTTGATGCAGGTTGGGGCGCCGTGGATGCCCTTGGCAATCGGGTACGGCGGTCGTTGTCGCGGCTCTCCCATTCGCCCTTCGATGGACTTGATCAGGGCGGTCTCCTCCCCGCAGACGAAAGCCCCGGCGCCGCGCACGATGTCGATGTCGAAGTTGATTTCCGATCCGAGGATGTTCTCGCCCAGCAGGCCCATGCCACGGGCCTGCCGCAGCGCGATCTGAGAATGCTTGATTGCCAGGGGATACTCGCTGCGAACGTAGATGACGCCGTGGGTGGCGCCGATGGCGATAGCGGCAATGGTCAGGCCCTCGATGATGGCGTGCGGATTGCCCTCCAGGAGACTGCGATCCATGTAGGCCCCTGGATCACCTTCGTCCGCGTTGCACACGACGGACTTCTTCCCACCGACCTTGGCCGCCCGGCGCGCCAGCTCCCACTTCCTGCCGGTTGGGAAGCCGGCACCGCCCCGGCCGCGCAGGCCCGACCGCTTGACCTCCTCGACAATCCACTCGGGATTCGAGCGGTCGAGCGCTTTGAGCAGGGCTTCGTATCCGCCCTCCCTGATGTAGTCGAGGATGCGGATCGGATCGATGCGCTGATTGGTGCCCAGGATGATCCGCTTCTGCCCCTTGAAGAACGGGATCTCCTCCTGGCAGCCGCACTTGCGGGTCGTGCCCGGCTCGCGATAGAGCAGCTCGTCGACGATCTCGCCTTTCAGCACAACGTCAATGATCCGGGGGACGTGCTTCATTTCCAGCTTGGGATAGAGGGCATGCCCCGGCTCCACGATGATGAACGGGTCCATCTCGCAGAATCCCAGGCAACCCGTGATCCGCAGCGAGAGGCGATCCCCGAGGTCGCGTTCGATGATCTGCCTCTTGATGATGCGGATCAGGTCGTTGGAACCGCTCGCCTGTCCGCCGGTGCCGGCGCAGATGATGAGGCATGGTTTGCCGGCGTCCGGCCCACCGGTGACCGTGCGGCAGAACTCCCGGAAATCAGCAATCGATCTCATCTTCCCCGTCATGCCTTTCTCCCCTCTTTGGAGGCGTCCTGCATCGACGCCAGGAGGTCGAGCCTGTGCCCCGGACATCCGCGTCTTGGACAGATGTGCATCGCGGCGTACTTCCCGGCGGCCATCATAGCCATCGTCGCGCCGCATTCGGAACAACTCGATTCGCCAGACAGCCCTTGGCCGCAGTGCGGACACGAGAGATTGGTCAATGCGCCGTCCGGAATCTCGGCGTCACACTCTGTGTCACGGCTCCCATAGAATGCGGACAGATGCACGGTGTCTGCTTTTCCTGCGAATGAGGCGGTCAGCTTGATGGAAGCACGGCCATTGATCGCATGTCCGTCGTCCATCAAGGTGTGGCCGCACCGGGGACAGCTTGCGCTGAGCGGGAATATGCGATGATCGACGCCTGCGCCGGATTGCGGAAATCCGTCGCGGGCCTGTTCCAGGATGTGCCGGATTTTGGCCGTCGTGACATGCCGGAAATAGTGATTGTCGACAACCACAGTTGGGCCCAATGCACACGCGCCGAGACAGTTCACCGTCTCCAGGGAAAACTCCTTATCCGCTGTCGTTTCTCCGGGCCCGATGCCAAGTTGCCGGCTGAACTCCTCCGCGATTTTGGGGGCCCCTCGCACGTGGCACGCCGTACCCAGGCAAACCGAGACGAGGTGTCTGCCCCGGGGCTTCAGGCTGAACGCCTTGTAGAACGTGACTACCGCATAGATGTCGGTCAGAGAGTCACCGGTCGCCCTGGCAATCCGGCGCAAGGCGTCCTGTGGCAGATACCCGTACTTCGCCTGGACATCACTGAGAATGGACAACATACCTCCCAGTGAGCCATGATGCCGTGCGATGATTTCCTCAACTATGTGATCATCCATCGGAACCTCTTGCCGGAAGGGATTGTCGGCCTCACGACAGCGACATCCTTTTAACGGTACTCCTCACAGTGCCAGACCCCGCCGGGTGAATTCTGTAGCGTGCACGAGCCACGCTTTTCGCAATTGCAGCACAGTCCCATGGCCCTATCAGGCACGCGTTCCCCCTCTTCTATGACCGGATCCGGCCGGCTCTTCACTTCCAGCGGCATCGAGTCATCGAATTCCTCGCAGAATAGGACGGGGAGCTTGATCCCCTTGCGTCGCGTGCACACAGCTCGGCTATTGCACGTCAAGCACAGCCCCAGAGACTGTTCTCCCAATGCCATGGCGACAACCTCCCTTTCTCTCCGTACCAACCGGAAGAATCACACCCGTGACGAATGACTGCCGTCGAGAGTTCGGCATTTGCGCGGGACTCCACACTCAAGGCGACCCGCCCAACGGCCGTCATCGTCGCGAACGTCCGTTCGGGCAGCAATGGCCATGCCATGGGCGGGGAAATCCGGCACGCCTCGGAGGTCCTCTGCTCCAACTGGTTGATTCGTATAGCGTTAGAAAAATCCGATATGGACGTCGCATGTGATGGGAATGCCCCGTTCGGGTGCGGAGATGCGACCATTGATGGCGGGGAGAATCAGACCACTGGGGAGATTCTCCCCACCCTGCCTGTTCGTTATCAGCCGCGCTGGTCGCTGGGGAACTTGGCTCGCGGGAACGCCCTCAGCGGTTGCCCAGGGCAGGCACGGGGACCTGCCCCTACAGGTTTAAACCATACTGCGCGATCTTCTTGCCCAGCGTCTTGCGGTCGATTCCGAGGATTTGGGCCGCTCGGGTCCTGTTGCCGCCGGTGTTTGCCAGGACATTGCGGATATGGTCCGCCTCCACCTCGGCCAGGGTCTTGTTCACCCCGCTGGTGCGCAAGGCCGAGAACCTCGCGAAGGACGGCAAGTCCGGGACTTCAATGACTTGGTCGTCATGCATGACGACGATCCGCTGGATCGCGTTCTCCAGTTCCCGCGCATTGCCCGGCCAGGAGTAATTCTGCATCGCCTCCATCGCTTTTTCCGAGAAGCAGGGAACTGCCTTGCCGAGTTCTGAGGCGAATTTCTCCGCGAAATGCCGCACCAATAGTGGAATGTCGCCGTTTCTGGCCCGCAGGGGCGGAACCTCGATCGTGACGACGTTGATGCGATAGTACAACTCCTCCCGAAAGACCCGGCTTTGAATAAGACTCTGCAGATTCTTGTTCGTCGCAGCGATGATCCTCACGTCCACCTTTCTCGCACGTGAGTCGCCGACCATGCGGACTTCTTTGTCCTGGAGCACCCGCAGGAGCTTCACCTGCATGGCGACACTGGTTTCGCCGATCTCATCGAGGAAAATCGTCCCGCCGTCGGCGGTCTGGAAGAATCCCGCCCGCGACTCGTTGGCGCCGGTGAACGCTCCTTTCACGTACCCGAATAACTCGCTCTCCAGCAGACTCTCCGGGATGCCGCCGCAATTGACCGGCACAAACGGGGCAGAGGCCCGGGCGCTGCTGTAGTGGATCGCCCGCGCCACCAGTTCCTTACCGCTGCCGCTTTCCCCGGTGATGAGAACCGTCGCCGAGGTCAAGGACGCTTTCTGTATTGCGCCGAAGACCTTCTGCATCGCGTGGGATTCGCCGATGAGGCCGTAGTCGCCTGTGACGTTCACAACCGGCTTTGTCGAGCTTTCGCGCCTCCGCTTGAGCCTGTCCAACACGCGACGCACAGCCGCGCAGAGCTCGCTGTCCGTGAACGGCTTGGCAACATACTCTTCCGCGCCGCTCTTCACCGCCTCGACAGCGCTTTCCACGGTCGCATATCCGGTGATCATCATCACGGCGGTGTTCTTGTAGTTCTCCCGAATGTGTCGGATCAGGTCGATGCCGCTGATCTTGGGCATCTTCAGGTCGGTAATCACAAGATCCACGAACGTTCCATCGAGGAGATTCAGGGCGTCTACGGCATTGGGAGCAGTGTAGGTCGTGTATCCATCTGCGGCCAGGCTCCTTTGCAGGACCTCCAGCGTGCTGCGTGTGTCATCCACAACGAGAATCGCCTCTTTCTTGTTGGGTGAACTCATGATAGCGCCCCGTTCTCCCAGCCGAGGGCTGACTCCACGGGCAATCGAACGGTGAACGCCGCTCCTTTGCCAGGCGTGCTTTTAACGCTGATTGTCCCGCCGTGGGAGGTCACGATTCCGTGGACCACCGGCAGGCCCAGACCCGTGCCCTGGCTCACCTCCTTGGTTGTGAAGAAAGGCACGAACAGCCGGTCCAGGACCTCCGCGGTCATCCCCACCCCAGTATCCTCAACAATGCAGAGGGCGCATCCATCCTCCACCTGGCTCCGAAGGATGAGTTTACCACCCTGTGGCATGGCCTGAACTGCATTCACCACGAGATTGACCAGCACCTGCGTCAACTGTCCGGCATCGGCGATCAACACGGGCATCTGCGGACAAAGCACACATGCCAATTCGATCCCTTCCTTCTCGAATTGGTGCTTGAACAGCTCAATGGCTCCCAGAACCACGTGGTTGAGATTCACGGGGCCTTTGAGCGTAGGCGTCTGTCGGGCAAACAGCAGGAGCTTCTTGATGATCTCTCGGGCATAGAGCGAGGCAGTTACAATCCTCTCGATGTCTTGCCTCCCTCCCGCGGACAGCGCCGCGTCGCGTTTGAGCAACTGGGCGAAGCCGAGAATGCTGCTGAGCGGCTCGTTCAACTCGTGGGCGACGCCTGCCGCTAACTGCCCAATGGTGGCAAGGCGGTCCGCATGAATGAGCTGCTTCTGCAGGTGGGCTCTCTCTTGCTCTGCGTCCTGATGTTCCACAATGACGGCGATCTGTCGGGCGATGGCGTCCAGCAGGTTCCGCTCATCCTTCAGGAAAGGCCCCTCATCCAAGGCGGGTCTGGCCTCCCGGTAGACGACATCAACGGCCCCTCGGCATTTCGCATCCACGATCACCTCGGAGCTCTGCCTTGGGTAGCCCTCCTCGAACCCGGGCGTCTCATATCGCTTTCCATCCAGAACAATACGCGCCGATGCAATCTCCGGGTATTGCCATGCCGGCGGTATCAACTCAACGATGCACTGAAAAAGTTCGTCAGGCGACCCAGTGGACCCCTCAAATATGCGACTGATACGGTAAAGGCAGCTCAGCTCCTTCACCCGCTCGCGCAACGCCTGCGCTGTCTGGTCCTCGGGCGGCCCCACTACCTGCCCCTTATTCGCTGTTCGTTTGCCCATCGGAGATCACCCTGCTTGTCCAATCCTCGTACGTTTTCCCAGAGACGCGTTTCGTACGATCCGGTCTCTTTCCAGACAATCCTATGGGCCATGTGAATCTATTTCATGATAGTGGATAGCGTCCGAAATAGCAAGTCTCCATCACAGTCTGGTGCCTGCAAGATAATCACAAGAGATAGCCCACAGCAAGCAGTTCGGCTCCGCCGACGAAAGTGAGAGATGGCACCGGCAACTGGAGCGAAACTCAGAATCACATATTCTCGCGCGCGACGCTTGCGCGGCTGGCTTGCTGGAGGTCCATGTCCGGACACGCCGATGAGAGGAGCGTTGCATCGAATAGATGAAAAGACACCGGTTGCCTAAGCCATGTACAGCCGGCCGTCATCACCAGCACAGCGACATGCGGAAGGTCAAAAACCGCAGAAAACGCGCAGAAGGCATGTAGAGTAGAGCCCTGGGGAGGTTGTGATGAACCGAGAACAGAACAACATTGGCTTTCCCGAATTGATGACCGAGAATGAGTTGATGCATTTCCTGCGAATCTCGGACGTGAGCCACGGCGTTGAGCGAGCGGGGTGCGTATCGGCTGGGGCATCTGCGGCGGTGGGAACAAGCCGGCACTACGCAAGCCGAGTATTGCCGCCGGCATGATTTGTCGGCGGCGGCGTTTCGATGGTGGCGACGGAAGTTCCTGCGCGAGGGCCGGCTGGTGGCACGAGGCGGCGGCGTGGCGGATCGTCGCCGCACGAGCGATCCTGGATTTGTCGAGGTGGTGGCCTCGATGTCGCCAGCTCCAGGGACGTCCGGCAGACGCTGCGCCGCGCCCAGTTCCGCTGGGACTACATCTCGGCCAACAACGGCATGGGCTTTCACTCGCCCCAGGAGTCCACGCGCATCCTCGGCGAGGCCGCCAACCTCGCCCAGCAGAGCCGCGTCG
>JAFGQA010000379.1 GCA_016935885.1 Phycisphaerae bacterium
GGACAAATGCGCGGCAGGTATCTGGACGCGGGCGAAGAGTGTAGACAGATCGGCAAGGGTACCGACTTTCGTGAGCGGTTCAATGGACATTCCCTGCCGTGCGGACAGCTCGGTCACCACACCGTCAATGGGGCTCGTCAGGCGGTGAAGCTGAACAGCGAGCTCGGATGCCGCCAAGTCCGCCTGAACGCCGGCCAGCTTCGCCTCGGCTTCGGCGATCTCCTCCGGACGGGTGCCTGCCTCCAGCAGCTTGAGCCTGGCGTCAAAGGCCGCGCCCTCCGCCTCGGCGGCCTGCAACTCGGACTTCACTCGCTCGAACTGCACATCTGCCATCTCCTGCTTCTCGTGCAATGCCTTCATCGCCTCGATTTTCAGCCGCATTGACTGGGCGGCCGTCTGAGCCTTGCGGGCATCCTGACGTGCCGCCTCGATCTCTTCGGGACGAGGTCCGCGTTTCAGACGGGCCAGGACTGCCTGAGCCTCCTCGACGGAGGCACGCACCTTCGCCCGCTGCACCACGGCGCCTCTGTCATCGAGTTGAAGTATCTCATCAGCTTTATGGACTGCCTGCCCCTCCACCACGGAAACACTCCGCACTTGCCCGGCAACCTGGGCAGTCAAGACGACGACCCGCTCCGGCATCGCCTCCAGCGACCCAACCAGATCGATCGATGGCTGTAGGGTCTCTACCTTTGCGACGGCCACGCGAACGGGCACCGGGGTTGCCGACGTAGCGTCTTCCTCGCCTCCCTCCGTCCCCTCTTGCTTGCAGCCTGCGAGACTGCCGATCATGACGACCAGAAGCAGGTTCAACAGGAAGTCGCCTGCTCGACCGAACGACGAATTCACATGGTTACTCATTGCATGCTCCAGGGCATTCAAGTACGGTGTTCCGCATCGGCGGCCGGAACCGACACGCTCGCGACCGCTTGCAGCCTAGCCCGTCCGAATACCCTCATTGCGATGTAGTAGAACACGGGTGTAGCGACCAACGACAGCAACAGCGAAATGCACAAAGCGCCGATGACGCCCACGGCGAGCGGCTGAAGCATCTGTGCTCCCGTGCCGACCCCATAGGCCAGCGGCAGGAGACCCAGAAACGTGGTCAGGGAGGTCATAAGCACGGGACGAAGGCGCCGTCGCCCGGATTGCACAAGGGCCTCGTCCAGCGGCAAGCCACGCTCCACCAGATGGTCCACGAAGTCCAACATGAGGATACCGTTCTTGGCGACGATGCCGACCCCGATGATTGCCCCCAGGAAGGACACGATGTTGAAGGATATGCCGGTAATCCACAGGGCGGCGGTGACACCGGATAATGCGAGAACCGCTCCGGCAACGATCGCCAACGGCTGAATAATCGAGCGAAACTCAAGAAGCAACACGGCGTAGACCAGCAGCACCGCCACCACGAGCACCATTGTCAGGTTGCGGAAGGACTCCTGTTGCTGCTGATACAAGCCGCCATACTCGATTGATGCATTGGACGGGAGTTGGAGCGTCTCGGCCAGTTTGGCTTTGATTGCTGCCACCCCGCTGCCGAGGTCGCGACCTGAGAAGCGGGCGGAGACAGCCGTGCATTGCCGCAGGTCCTCTCGACGCATCTCCAGCAGGCCGACATGGTGGCTGACATCCGTTACATCCCCCAGCGTCACGCGTGCCCCACTCGGTGATCGAATGGGCAGCAGGCTGATCGCTGCTTCACGGTCCTGCCCCTCGCGCGAGAGCAGGACGCGAATGCCGAGCGTGCGGTCCCCCTGAAGCGCATAGGAGGACACGGTGCCCAGCAGGCCGGTTTCGATCGCCGCCCCAATCTGATCTACCGTCAGCCCAGCGCGGGCGGCCTCCTCGTTGCGGACACGGAAGATTAATGACGGGCCAGCGACAACCAAGCCGTTATTCACATCGACGATGCCCGGGATCTTCTCTATGGTGTCAGCAATCTCAGCGGCCTTCTGCTTCACCAGTGCAGTGTCGGTGGAGAATATTTTGATCTCGATCGGCTTGGGCGACCAGGTCAGGTCTCCGATCAGGTCGCTCAGCACGCCGGGGAACTCCGTGTGCAACGCGGGCTCGGCCGCCTGGATCTTCTCTCGGAGCTCGTCGATCACTTCCTCCGTGCTGCGCTTGCGGTCCGACCGCAGCTTCACCAGGAAATCCCCGGTGTTCGGCTCGGCGATGGCCAGGGCCAGGCGAGCACCCGTACGCCGTGAGAAACTCTCGACTTCGGGGGCGCTGGCGAGTATCTGCTCAACGTGGCGCAGCATCCGATCCGTCTCGGAGAGACTGGTTCCGGGCCGGGAGAAGTAGTCCAGCACGAACGCTCCCTCATCCTGTTGCGGCAGGAAGTCCGATTCGACCTGGAAGTACAGCGCGATTCCGCCGGCGACGACCATCACAATCACCATCAAGGAGACTAGCGGGTGCCGAAGCGCTCGGCGGACGGTCCATTCGTACAGGGCGATAAGTCTCCTGAGGATCGGTCCTCCCTGTTCGAGTTCGTTCTGCGTCGGGCCGGCGCGGGGTCGAATCAACAATGCCGCAAGGGTGGGTGTCAGCGTGACAGCGAGCAGAAGCGACCCGAGCAGGGAGATCACCATGGTCATGGCGAGCGCCCGGAAAAACACCCCCGGCACACCGTCCAGGTAAGCCAGCGGAATGAACACTACCACCGGTGTTAGCGTACTCCCGACGAGCGGCAGCCCGAGTTCGTGAATCGCCACTCGGACGGCCTGGCGAGGAGGAAACCCGGCACAGATCTTTGCGTGAATCGTCTCCACGACCACGATCGCATCGTCGATGACAAGCCCAACCGCCGCGGCGATGCCGCCCAGGGTCATGAGGTTAAAACTCATGCGGAAGATCCGCATGCCCACCAACGCCATGAGGATCGTCACGGGAATGGCCAAGGCCGTGACGACAGTGGTCGCCGTGTTCCGAAGGAACAGGTACAGCACGATGATCGACAGAGCCAGGCCGAAGATGATGCTCTCCCAGACGCTGCCGACCGCCTCCCGAACGAAGAGCGACTGATCGTAGAAAAATGCCATACGCATATCCGGCGGCAAATCACGCTTCAACGCCCGCATCTCCTCCTTGAGGGCGTCGGCAATGGCCACGGTATTGCCATCCGGTTGACTGCGGATGTTCAGCAGAACGGCGGCGACGCCATCGGCAGTTACGATATTGAACTGAGGGGCGGCGCCGGCTCGAACGGTCGCGACGTCACGCACACGAACCGGTGACGCTCCCGCTGACGTGACAACGACATCACCGATCTCATCCGGCGTGCTGACCCGGCCATCGACCAGTGTCAGGTACAGCTGATGCTTCTCTTCGTGGAGTCCGGCCGCCGTAAACTTGTTGGTTTTGGCCAGTGCTTCGCTGACCTGGTCCAAACTGAGGTGATAGGCTTCCAGCCTGGCGGGGGCCACAACCACGTGGTACTCCGACTCGCGACCTCCAACCAGGTCCACGCGCGCCACCCCCCGGATTCGCAGGAAGCGGGGTTTGATCTGGTAGCGTGCCGTCTCCCACAACTCCGTGATGCTTCGGGTCTTGCTCGTGAGGCTGATGCCGATGATCGGAAACGCCGAGAACGTCAGGCGATGCACCCTCGTTTCCGCGGTCGCCGGCAGGGTGCTGCGGATTTGCGACAGGCGGCTCAGCACGTACAGTTCGGCCTCGATCATGTCCGTGCGCCAGGTGAAGAACACATTGACTTCGGCAGAGCCGCGGCCGGTCGAAGACCGGATGTTGACCGTACCGGGGATATCCTTCATCGCCTCCTCGATGGGCCGGGTGATCGTGGCCATCATTTCGTCGGCCGGCATGACGCCGTTGTCGATCAGAATGACCACGCGCGGGAAGTCCGTCTGGGGGAACACCGAGGATGGCATCATGTAGGCGCAATAAGCGCCGCCAAGGCACAAGGCAATCGTCAAGAAGATGATGGCCTTGCGATGTCGCACGACGAAACCATCGTCGGCGAGCTTGGGAACGTGCCCGCCGTCGATCACGCCGTGTTCTGAAATACTTTGTCCTGTCACGGGTTACTGGCCTCAAAAAAGGTATGCCGCCAAGACCTGCCACGCGAAGTCGCCGACGAACTCAACCAGCGATTGAGCGGCTGAATCCAGAGACACCTGCACCGCTCCTGCCTGGCAGCCAACAAGGCCCAGCGATGCGACGGCACAACACATCATCGCAATCCGATACGGATGTTGAAGAGTCGTTTTCATGGCTGGTCCGTGCCTCCTACTGGCCGCGTGGCCGGAGCCGAGGTCGGTTGCGCGGCCGACATCGGGGGCAACCGGCCACCAACGGCTCGCTCCAGCTCGGCCATCGCAATGGCGTAATCACGCCACACACCCACATATGCCTGGCGCTGAACGATCAACGACTTCTGCGCGTCAATCAGAACTATGATGTCCTTCTCGCCGGCCCGGTACGTCCGCCGGGCGGATTCCACGTTCTCATTGGCTTGAGGCAAAGACTGGTCCCGATAGAAGCGCAACTGTTCATCCGCGGTTCGTGCGACAATGAGGGCGTCTTGAACCTGCCGCGCGACGGAGTCCAGCAGCGTGTCGTAATCCTTGCGTTGCTGCTCCGCCTTGTACTTGGCCTTGGCGATCTGCGCCTGGTTCTGGTCCCAGATCGGCAGCGTGATCTGCAGGGAAGGGCCGAGCAGCGAATCCACGATCGCCCTCCGCTCCGCATCGCGCTGGGCCTTGGACTCAATGGATGGTGCGGTGAGCTGGCCGTTCGCTACGGACTCCCTGGCCGTGTCGGCGAGGATGTTTCGCCCCGGCAGCGCCTTGCGGTCCGGCCGCTCCCACTCAACGCCCGCCGCCACGCTCGGAAAGATCTTGAGATACTGCTGCCGGACCTCGTCTTCTGCGGCCTCGACTCGCACTGCGGCAGCACGGGCATCCAGCCGCTCGGTCATGGCGAAAAGGAGCAACGCTCGCTCGTTCTGGGCAAGTGGAAACGCCGTCGGCAGATTGTCTCGCAGGGTCCACGGGTGTTCCCAACGGCTTAATCCCAGCGTGTTCGCGAGGGCTGTTTCGGCCAAGCGCCGCTGCCGTTGAATGTCAATCAACTGCAGCCTGGTCTCCAATAGACTTGTCCGTACGAGGTTAACATCAAGCTTGCCGGTCTCACCCGCGCTGAACCGATCCTGGGCAAGCTGCAGCGACTTTTCCACCAATGCGACGTTCTCGTTCGCAATGGCCTCCGCCTGCTGAAGGGCCAGAAGCCGGTAGGCCTGGGACTTGGCGTCCGCGGTCAGGTCCACGGCCTGCTGCACGACCTTCAAGATCGTCTGCTCCAACTGTGCTTCGGCGATCTTCTTGCGGACCGGGATTTGCCAGAGGTCCACCAGCTCCTGCCCGAATCCCATGGTCAGCTTCGTCCGCCCGCCACCTTCCGGGAACTGGGCCAGGAGCGAGAACGATGGATTGCTGAGCAGGCCCGCCTGAACCAGGTCGGCACGGGATGCGCCGATCTCCTGAAAGACTGATTGCAGCGAGGGGCTCTTCAGCAAGGCCAGACGGACGGCCTCGTCGACGGTCAGCCCATCGGACAGCAGCGCATCCAGCTTGTCCTTCACAAGGGCGTCGGCCGAAGGTTCGTACACTTCCGGTGTGCCCGTCCGCTCGGTGACCAACTGCGATGCCCGGCTGAAATCCTGCGTTGGATCGACGGCCGCGCATCCGATGGCCAGCATGGGGATGGAAATCGTGCAGACGACGATGAGCGCGATTCTGCCGGCGCCGGGATGATGCTTCAACGTCCTAATCATGGTTGGCTTGATCAACTCGTCCTCCTGCCAGATACAGCATGAAGCCCGCTCCTGCAATCATCAGGACCAACGCGTACATGACGCCTACCTTGATGCCAAAGCCCGCCCACAACCAGCCCACCAAGATGCTGCTGATCAGATCACCAATGCCGGTGACGCCATGCCGATACCGAAGACCGTTGGCGTGAGCCATCGGCTTCGGGGGCGTGCGTCGGCCGCAGGAGTCGATTCAGGCACTTCGCTCAAGACCGCTTTAGCGTTACTACTGCTTGTCGGCGAACGGATTACCGAAGACGGCCGCCTTACCCAGTTCCGCCTCGATCTCCAACAACCGGTTGTACTTGGCTATCCGCTCGCTACGGCACGCTGAGCCTGTCTTGATCTGGCCACCGCCCATCGCGACGGCAAAGTCGGCCATGAAGGCGTCCTCGGTCTCACCCGAACGATGCGACACGACGAAGCACCAGCCGGCCTTGCGGCACAGATCGATGGCCTCGATGGTCTCGGTCACGGTGCCGATCTGGTTAAGCTTGATCAGCAAGGCGTTGCTGGACTGCTCCTTGATGCCGCGCTCGATGAATCGCGTGTTGGTGACGTACAGGTCAAGGACGTTCGTTCGACCGCGTTTTTCGACACGAACGCGGGGGCGCAAACCGAGGGTCTGGACGACTTGGTTTACGATGCGCTGTTGTTCATCGTCGGATACATTGCACCCGACGGGCCGGCCATCATCGGAAATCCCCACGTAGACCGTGCCGCCCTTGTGGTTGGCAAACGCGGCGAGAGCTTCAAGGGCGCTGTCGGTCCAGCGTTCCTTGAACTCAACGGTCTCGCTTTCCTGGTGAACGATCCGGGCCATGGTGATCAAGATAACAACGTCCGTGATCTGGGCATAGCCCGGCAGCGGCGACCGTCATGCTCCCCCAAGAGGCGCGACGATTCCACGGAGCATGGACCGTCTTCAAGGGTCATCCTTCCCGAAAACGCCGTTCGGGACCGACAATACGAGAGCGGGGCCAGAGTGACCCCGAAGCTGCCCTATCACCGCCAACGCGTGCGACGACGCTTCATACGGCACCTGATCCGGGAATGGTCCTGCCTTGGCCACGCAGAGATGCGTAAGCTCGGAAATGTTGCCAGAATCACGCACCGCGATGTTGCCAGAGTATCGTAAGTGCTTTCAGATAAAGTGTTTATGATGAAGACAAACAGGCTTGGGAAGCTGGCATTCTACTACTGAATTACGCCCGCACCCTTGTTTCCCCAAACACACAGGGGTCACGTCGCCCTGCCAAGTCCCCTTGCGTCCCGTTCGATCCCGTTTAATCCCTTTCAGTCCCGTTACTTGCCTGCCAACTCCCAGATTACCGGTACATGCCGAAGGGAGACGCCTGTTCACCGGCCCCTTCCCAAACCATCACCTTTATAAACCCCGCCGCGTTACCACTGGTCAATCCTCAATACAAAGCAC
>JAFGQA010000380.1 GCA_016935885.1 Phycisphaerae bacterium
AAAACATTCGCGATTCTGAGCTTATAGTACACTTAGCATTCAAGCGGGCTGCTGTGTGTGGTGGGGCATGGGTAAGCGGAGACGCCAGCGGTGGCGGAGCTTACCCGTGGGCGTCCATTCGAGCCTGTTTTCACGGGTAATGAAAGACCCGCCCCCGTCGGGCGTGTCGTTCGTTACCCATGCCACACCATTCGAACGCTCAACACGTACCCGACCCTCGATCGGGGTGTACGCTCCTACGGGGACGCCCAGATACCCCGGGTTGTACGATGTGCGGTCGCTCAGATTTCCACGCGGCTGAGCTGAGACAACGCCTTGCGGAGCTGTCGCAGCGCGCGTGCACAGAGCATCTGGACGGCGGCCTGTGATCGGCCCATCAACTCGGCGACGCTGGCCGAGGGAAGCCCCTTCAGGAATCGGAGCTCGAGCACGCGGCGATGATCGGAGGAGAGACCTGCCAGCGCGGCCCTCAGGAGAGACTTCACTTCGAGGCGGGCGAAGATCCGGCTTGGCGTCACGCTGTCGAGTGCCGCCCGGATTGCGAGCGATTCGCGCGCCGACGACTTGTCGGCCGGCTTCACTTCGCGACCTATGTCGCGTGCGGCGGCGTGGTAGAAGCGGTGGGCGTCCACCAGCTTCGAGTCCATGATACGCGTGAGCCACTGAAAGAACGCGCCCTTGCCGTAGTCCTTGAATTCGCGAATGTGCTGGATCACATCCGCGTACACCTGCTGCAAGATGTCCTCCGGCTCGATCTTGGCCCGCATCCTCGGCCCGATCCGCTGGCAAGCGATGGCCCGTAGGCGCTGATGATGGACCATAATCAGCTTCTGCACGGCCAAGCCGTCGCCGCTGACGGCCCTGGTGGTCCACGCGCGAGTTGTCTGGTCATAAACCATCGCCGAACGCTCGCTGCTCCTCCTCATTGTAGACGTTTTTCGGCCGCCGGCGGCTGCTGCATGCCCTATTCCGTCACACTTTTGGCGGCATTGGATTCTGAGTGCCACGGGCGGCTTGTCCGCCCGTGCTGTCTGTCTGGTGGGCGCATGAGGCATAAACACTGGCAGGCAAGCTGCCAGTGGCACCCGCGCAGCAGCCCATGGTAAAAGCGAGAACAGCGGTTCTGAAACGCCATTTCTGACCGTGAAAACCACCGGCTTTGGCGCCGGTCTGCCTGTGCGTCACACGCAGACAGGTGCCACAGTTTTGCCACGGGCGGCTTGTCCGCCCGTGCGGCCTCTCTGGTCGGCGCATGGGGCATCCGCACTGGCAGGCAAGCTGCCAGTGGCACCCGCCTGAACTGTCTCGGAGCCTGCGAACCCGCAAGAAACAGCGACAATGCAGGCTGTCGGCGGGGCCTCCCACAGATACAATGGTGATGTTCGGGCTTTGTGCGACCCAGGTGCCGGTGCGTCGAGAAGGCTGCCATGTTTGCCGAGCACTTGCCATCGGAGGAGAGTCGCGATCGCCGCCTTGGCGAAGCCATTGATAACTACATGGAGGCGGTCCAGCGGGGAGAAGCGGTCGAGCCCGATGCCTGGGTCCGCCGCTATCCCGATCTGGCTGACGAGTTGCGCGAATGCCTGGCGGCCCTGCAACTTGTTCACCGGGTGTCGCCGGACGTCGCCGGTGACCTGCGCGGGGAGCCTCCCTCCGACGACTTGTCAGGCCCGGACGACGGCGCGTCGCCCGGACGTCCACGGGCGTCAACCGGCCTGCCTCGGTTGCGGGGGTACTCGGTGATCGAGGAGATCGGCCGGGGCGGCATGGGGGTGGTGTACAAGGCCCTTCAACTGGCAACAAAGAGAGTCGTTGCACTGAAATTCCTGGCCGGCGGCGGGCACGCATCGGAGGGGGCCAGGCGGCGTTTCGAACGAGAGGTTGAGCTGGCCGCGGCACTGGATCATCGGGGCATCGTTCGGGTCCTGGAAAGCGGCGAGGCCGATGGCCGTCCCTATTGCGCGATGGAGTTCGTCGATGGCCAGCCGTTGCACCAGTACATCGACAGCCATGATCTGAGCCTGGCGGACAAGCTGCATCTGTTCGTCCGGATCGCCGAGGCGGTTCAATACGCCCACCACAGGGCCGTGATCCACCGGGACTTGAAGCCGTCGAACATCATGATCCAGGCGGAAGGCTGCCCGCGGATCCTGGACTTCGGATTGGCGCGCTTCGCCAAGGACGAAACGGCCACTGGGAACCACAGCAACCGGATGACCCAAACGGGGCAACTGCTCGGCACGTTGCCGTACTTCTCGCCGGAGCAAGCCGGTGGGAGCTGGCACGACGTCGAGGTTCGCAGCGACGTCTATGCCTTGGGGGTGATCCTGTATGAGATGTTGACCGGGCGTCAGCCCTATGACACCAGCGGTCAATTGGCCGAGGCCCTGCACAACATCTGTCACGCGATTCCGCCGCGGCCGTCTCAGTATTGCCGCGAAATCAAGGCAGATCTTAATGCGGTCGTGCTGAAAGCGCTGGAGAAACCCAAGGAGCGGCGCTACCAGACGGCGGCGGCAGTGGCGGAGGACGTCCGCTGCTACCTGCGGGGTGAACCGGTCGAGGCCAATCGAACAACACGTTTCTATCTGTTGCGGAAGGCCTACGCCCGACACCGGCGGCAGGTGCAGGTTGCCGCGGCAGTGCTGGGGACGGTCCTGGTCGCATCCTCCGCGATCCTGGCGATGTATCTGCAAGTTCGCGAGGAGCGTGACCTGCTGGAGGAGCAACTTCACGTTGCCACGTTGAGGCGTGGAATGGCGCATCTGGCCGCCGGCCATGACCTGCTGGCAGACGGCCTCCTGTGGGGCGCCTACCAGGCTCGACCGGACCGTCGCGCCTACTGGTCCCTCCTCAGCCACTACATCCAGAACCCCCTGGAGACGCGGTTGTGCTCGCTCGGTTGGGTCACGTGTATCGCGTTCTCTCCCGACGGGCGATTCCTGGCGCATGGCAACCTCGCCGGTACGCTCACCATCAGCGACGTGCATACCGGCGAACACCTGCACGCGTTCGCGGCCCATCGAGGAGGCGTCCGCACTACGGCGTTTTCTCCGGAAGGAGAGCTGTTGGCAACGGGTGGAACGGACGGCCAGATCAGGTTGTGGCGATTGACGATGAACGATGGGGGATTGACGATCGAGCAGACTCCGCAACCACCCATCCCCCATCGCCAATCCGACGCCGGCGCGCACGCTGGTGGCGTGACTCAATTGCGATTCGCCACGAAGACGCCGCGCCTGATGTCGGCGGGGAACGACGGCAAGGTCCTGCTGTGGGCCATCAATGACACGGCCTTGACACCCGCCCGGACCGTCGTTGAGAAGCCGCAGCCGATCGTTGCTGCCGACTTATCTCGCGAGGGCGATCTGATCGCCGTCGGGACCGTCGGTGCCGGAGCCGGTGCTTCGGAGCCGCCGGAGCCCGTCGTGGCGGTTCTGGACGCGGAGACCGGCCGGCCGCGCGTGGAGTTGAGAGGATTCGCGAGACCGGTGGAGGCTGTCCGCTTCAGTCCTGACGGAGCGACCATTGCGGTCCAGAGCTATGAGAGAGTATCCGTTTGGGATGTGTCGTGCGGCACGAAGCGGTGGACCGGTGACGCGGGCATTTCGGAGCCGCGTCCCACATCGCTTTGGGATTTTCCCCCCGATGCCAGCGACGCGCCCAGGGTCCCGCACACGTGCTGGACGCCTTCGCTCGATTTCTCGGACGACGGTTCGCTTCTGGCGTCGGCCGGTTGGGATGCGGTCGTTCGCATTTGGGACCCCGCCAACGGCCGCGCGTTGGGGAGCTTGCGTGCGCACGAGACGGCCGTCTATGCCCTCGCGTTCGCGCCGGGCTCGCGCAAGCTCGCCACGGCCTGCGTCGGAACCGTGCACGTGTGGGCACTTGAGCATCATCCGGGCGTCCTGAGCTGGGATGTGGAAGATGGATCAGAACGCACCTGCGTTGCCATCTCCCAGGCTGCGGAGTTGCTCGCATGGGGCGGCGCGCCGGACGGCTCGGTGCACGCGGTGTCGACCGCGTCGCCGAGCACGATCGAGACGTGGCGCGCGCACACCACGCCCGTTGAGGCGATGGCCTTCGACCAGCAGGGCCGACACCTGGCGACCAGTGGCCAAGACGGGAGTCTAATACTCTGGAACGTTCCCGACCGTCGGCGGCTCCGCGCCTGGGACACCGGCGGCACACTGATTCGAGCCCTGGCGTTCTCCCCAGACGGGACGTGCATTGCCTCGGGCAGGCGTGACGGGCGGCTTGACCTATGGCGGTGTGAGGACGGCTCGTTGGTGCAGTCCTGGCATGCCCACGCGGGCCTCATTCTGGACGTCTCTTTCTCGCCGGACGGACGGCGCCTCGTGACCGGGAGCACCGATTGGCGGGCTCGGCTGTGGGAAGTCGGCCGACCGGAGCGTATCGGCGAGTGGCGTCAACTCGAATGGGTCAACGCGGTCGCCTTTGCACCGGACGGCGAGCGCATCGCCACGGGAGGCGCCGACCTGATGATCCACATCGGCCGGCCCGAAGCCCAGCCCGAGATCGAGATCCGCCCGGCGCACGCCCATTGGGTCAACGCCCTGACGTTCCTTGACGGCGGCCGGGTCATTGCCTCCGGCGGCAATGATGGGGCCGTGCGCTTCTGGGACGCCGACACCGGCCAGGAGCTGGCAACGCTGCCGAGCATCGGGGGGCCGATCGATACGCTCGCCGCGACGAGTGACGGGCATTACCTCGCGGTGAGCGCGGCCAAGGCGGTTCAACTCATCAACGTGGGCGCCGCCGCCGCCCTCATCCAGCGCCGAATCGCCGGTGGTTCCTAGAAGATCTGAGTGGGCCTATCAGCCTGTGGCAAAACTGTGGCACCGGCGTCTCGCCGGTGGTTTTTACGGTCAGGAACGGCGTTTCCGATCCGCCGTTTTCCCTTTT
>JAFGQA010000381.1 GCA_016935885.1 Phycisphaerae bacterium
CAAACTGGTCATCCCCGTCGGCCACAGGGGGCCGACGCTACAACGAAGCGTCAATGGAGCATGCACACTCAAGCCTAAAACGCTCTAACTTCTGAGATCCAGTTGCGGCTTCTCAGCCACGCCCCCGAGTGCGATACTACCGCATGTGGACATGCAACGAGCGCAACGAGCGCGGCGAGCGCCGCAGCGAGGAACAGGTTCGCGGCGGCGAACAACGGCGTGGCGACGAACCGCCCCGTGGATCGGGATCTCGGCGTGCCTGGTTGTGGCGGTGCTCGTTCTGGCGTTGTGTTGGTTCAAGCTCGGAAGCCTGGACACGGGGTACCACATCGCCTACGGGCGGCACTTCCTGGACACGGGGCGCATCGTCGATCGCGATCCGTTCCTATATCCCGAGACCGCCGTGCCCTTCGTCAACGCCAATTGGGGCAGCCAGATCATCATGGCCCTGGTCGAGCGGGCGGCGGGCCCCAATGGTCTGATCGCACTGCGAATCGCCCTCGTCGCGATCATCTTTGCTTGCATCGCGCTCGTGCTGTGCCGCCAGGCGGTGCCGTGCGGTCAAGTGGCAAGCCGAGATCCACAGATCGAACCTGTGAAGCCGCCGACGAACCAGCCCCTCGCATCGTCGATCTTCAGTCGTCAACCGTCAATCGGTCTGTGGCTGGCTTGGACCTGGCTCCTCGCCGCGCTCGCGGCCTACGAGCGATTCAGCATGCGCCCCGAGCTGTTCAGCTACGCCGTCATGTCGATCATGCTGGTCCCGCTCGTGCGCGGGCTCCGTTCCTGGCGAGGCGTCCTTGCCATCGCCCTCCTGCAACTGCTGTGGGTCAATCTGCACAGCTACTTCCTGGTCGGCATCTTCCTGACGGCCGCTTGCCTGGCTGGCGAGCTCATCTCATGGCTGTGGCGGCGGCGCCAGTCCGCACGTGCCGATGGCAGCGGCCAAAGCGCGAGGAAGAAGCCCGCGGCGCGGCTGTTGGCAATCGCCCTCGCGGTGCAAGCCGGCGTATGCCTGATCAACCCGTGGCACTATCGCGGCGCGGCGTTCCCGCTCGCCACACTCCAATTCCTGCGGGGCGAGGACGTCATGGGCGGCGCCGCGGGCGATGCATCGAGGAGCGCTTGGTCCGAGATTTCCGAATTCCAATCCCCGTTCAGCTTCCACGGGCAGATCATCAACGCCCGAACGATCCACGCCTATTACGTCCTGCTCGGTGTCGTAGCGGTCGGGCTGATCGCCCTGCTTGCACGCGGCCAGGTCGGCCCGGCCTTGGTGGTCCTGCTTCTGTTTGCCATGTCCACCCAGATGCGCCGCAACGTCGCACAGTTCGCGTTTGCCGCGGCACCGCTGTCCGTCGGTGCCATCGCCGCCGCAGTCCCCTGGTCTGCCCTGCACCGCACCTTACGCAGGTTCTTCAAGCCCGTCCTGATCGCCGCAACCGTCGGCCTGGCTTGCTGGTGGATCTACGGCATCGCCGATGGGCGCTTCTACTACGTTGAGCGACGGCTCACCCGCGAACTCGGCACGGGCTACAGCGATCGCACGTTCCAACGCGCCGCCGCCGAATGGCTCGCCGCCCACCCGAACCTCAAGCCCCGATTGTTCGTGGACTACTTCTCGTCCAGCAACACGTTGCCGTGGCTACCCGCCAGATTCAAGCTGTTCGTCGACACCAACACCTTCGCCTACGAGGATCAGACGCTGCAAGCCGCCTTCAAGCTGGGCCTCGGCGAGACCGATCACAACAGGTTCTTCGAGCAATACAACGTGAATGTCGTCCTGATGCACTGCGGCCCGGACACGCAGATGCTCGTTCGCAGGATGGCCGACGACGACGAATGGGCCCTGGTCTACTTCGACCGCCACAGCGTCATCTTCGTCCGCCGCATCCCCCAGCACCTCGGTGTGATCCCGGTGCATCGACTGTCCGGCCAAGACCTGAACACCGACGAGTGGATCTCGGGCCTTTCCGGCCCCCGATGCTACAAGGCCCTCGCGCTCGGCACCTGGGTCAACGTGCCCATGTCGCTTGGCTGGTCCGAGCCTGCGGTGGTTCTGCTGGAAGCGGCCCTCGACCTTGCCCCGGATTATCACGAGGCATGGCATTACCTGGGCGTCTGCCACGGCAACCTCGGCAACGCCGCCGCACGGGCCAAGCAGTATGACGAGGCCGAGCGACACTGGACCCGATCGCTCGAATGTTTCAGGGAAGCGCTCGACCTGACGCCCGATCACGCTGACGCGCTGCGGTACTTGGAAGCGACCAAGCAAAGACTGCGGCTTCTGGAAGGCATTCGCGCGAACGAGCCGTGACGTGACGAGATGTAACCATGACGAGATGTAACCATGACGAGACGCAACATGTTGTGGATGAGCCGCGAGCCTTGGAAGCTGTCTCAGAACCCTATGTGGCACCGGCGCCGAAGCCGGTGGATCGGATGATTCACTGGGCATTCCATCGCTTGTCTCCACAGTTCTGAAGGAGCTTCTTAGCCCGCGCGGCCTTTGGGGGGTGCGTGACTGTTGAGGCGGGTGCCACTGGCAGCTTGCCTGCCAGTGTGCATGGCCCATGCGCCCACCGGAGAGACCGCACGGGCGGGCAAGCCGCCCGTGGCACCCAGAATCCAATGCCGCCGGAAGTGTCACGGACCCGCCTTTGGGACACCAACGGGACACGACCCGGTGGCGAGGCGACGCTGATGCAAACGAGACCTAACAGCCCGTGGCAAAACTGTGGCACCGGCATCTCGCCGGTGGTTTTCGCGGTCAGGATCGGCGTTTCCGATCCGCTGTTTTCCCTTTTACCACGGGCTGCTAAGACACGCTTCCCGCCCCGCCAATCCCACCTGAAGCCCACGGATCAGAATCCGTGGGCCTGTTTGCGGCCTCCTCGCCTTCATTCCAGTCGCACTCTCGCGACGCGCCCGCCCGGCATCGCAGCGCGGACGTTGGGAGCCCGCGGCAAAACTGTGGCACCGGCGTCTCGCCGGTGGTTTTCGCGGTCAGGATCGGCGCTTCCGAACCGCTGTTTTTCCTTTTACCACGGGCTGTTTGGCATCGCCGCGATGGCGTGGCTTCCGTGGTCTTGCGCAGATCGCCCGGTGGTGGAACCAGCGCGGCGGGCGCCCGCCGCAGACATACAAGAACGCCCCACCGCGTCCACCACGCGCCCCGTGGGCCCGCGCGTCGTCGATTTCGTCCCCGGCATCCGCATCGACTACCGCCGACCCCAGATCGAGATCGATGCCGAGATCATCCTCCGGCAAGGCGAACTCGAGCTGTTTGCCTACAGCAGGGCGCCCACGCCGAAGGAGCACGAAACGATCTTGCTGCTAAACGTCGCCCCCGAGGCCATCTACCAAGCGCTGGGCTTGATCGGCCTCACTCCCGGAAGTCCGATGCGCTACGTCCCGGACACGCAGACAATCCAACCGCCTTCCGGCGACCCCGTCGACGTCTTCGTGCGGCATGTGTGGAAAGGCAAGACCGTCGAATGCTCGGCCTGCGACTGGATGCTCGACCTGAAGGAGAACAAGCCGATGAAGCGGATGCACTGGCTGTTCACTGGCTCGCGACGCCTTGAAAACGGCGCGTTTCAGGCGAACATCGACGGAACGGTCGTCACCGTGGTTGATTTCGCCAGCTCGTTGCTCGCCCTGCCCGGCTCCCACAGTTCAGCGAACGCTCAACTGTGGCTCGGCGCCAATACGGAGGCAATTCCCCCGATCGGCACGAAGGTGACATTGATCCTCCGCCCGGCCGACACGCCACGCCTTGGGGCCTGTCCCGATTCTTCCCGTGGCACGGGCTTCTGATCCATGATGATGAACCGCCGGCTTCGACGCCGCTGCCGCGCAGTCCTGCCGTAGGCTTGGAGCCGTCGAGCAGCCCTGTTCCCGCGGCCGGCGAAGGCTACTCGACAGGTGCGAGCGTCATCTCCCGCAGCAGGTTTGTCAGCTTCTCCTTCAACTCATCCCGCACGCGCCGGGCGACCGCCATCGCCGCTTCCTCGTCCCACTGTACGGTGATCGGATCATCGAGCGGCCAATGGTACGTCGCCTTCCGTCCGGACAGCGTCGGACAGGCGGCGCGTGCGTAGTCGCACACGGTCATGACGTACTCGAACTCCCGGCCGGCATACTCCTCCAGTCCCTTCGACCACTGCTCCGTGATGTCGATGCCGATCTCCGCCATCACCGCAATCACCACTGGGTGCACGTACCCGGTCGGATGTGACCCCGCCGAGCAGACCTCCAATCGGTCCCCCGCCAACTTACGCATCAACCCCTCGGCCATTTGCGACCGGCAGCAGTTCCCGGTACACACGAAGATAATGCTCGGTTTGGCCATCGTATGGGTGCCCCACGGTCCTCACGATTCCAGCGTGTCTTCCGGTGCGAACATCGGTTCGCCCAGCCGTCGTCGTCGGGGAATCTTCTCCGCATCCTACGCGCCGATCGCCTTCCTGCAAGCTTGACCGACACCGCCGAGACAACTGTTCCCACCACGCCGGCTGTCGCCCGCGCTCGCTACCGGCTCATGATGCGGGGTGTACGTCATTTGAGTAGGTATGGCGAGGAACTTGAGATCGCCCAAGACAAATCAGCTTGCAGCGACGTTCAAGAGCCCCCGG
>JAFGQA010000382.1 GCA_016935885.1 Phycisphaerae bacterium
CGGTGCGCGTTCGGCTACCGGACGAACCGTTGATGCTGGTGGATCGGATTCTGTCAGTCGATGGGGAGAGGGCGTCGCTGACGTCAGGCAGGATCGTGACCGAACATGACGTGCTGGCGGGGGCGTGGTATTTAGACGGGGGGCGTTGTCCGATTTCGATTGCTGTCGAGGCAGGGCAGGCGGACTTGTTCCTGTGCTCGCATTTGGGGATCGATCTGGCGGTCAAGGGCACGCGGTCATACCGGCTGCTGGATGCGACGGTGACGTTCCATCGCGGTTTGCCGAGGCCGGGGGAGGCGATTCGTTACGAGATCACGATCGACCGGTTCGTGCGGCAGGGCGAGACGTACCTGTTCTTCTTCCGGTTTGACGGCACGATCGACGGCGAGCTTGTCCTGACGATGCGGAACGGTTGCGCCGGGTTTTTCACCGCGGCGGAGATCGAGGATTCCGGCGGGATCATCCTGACGGACGAGGACGCGGCTCCGGTGGAGGGCCGGGTGACGGCGGGTTGGCAGCCGCTCGTGCCGATGTCGGCGGGATCGTATGACGACGGAGCCGTGGCGGCGTTGCGGGGAGGGGATTTGGCGGGGTGTTTCGGGCCGATGTTCGCGGGGCTTGGGCTGCGGGATGTGCTGAGGCTGCCGGACGGGCGGATGAAGCTGTTTGACCGCGTACTGGAGCTGGACCCGGCGGGGGGACGGTATGGGTTGGGCATGATCCGGGCCGAGGCAGACATCCACCCGGATGATTGGTTCCTGACGTGCCACTTTGTGGACGACATGACCATGCCGGGCACACTGATGTACGAATGCTGCCTGCACGCATTGCGGTTCTTCCTGCTGCGAACGGGCTGGGTGGGCGAGCAGGCGGGCGTTTGCTACGAGCCGGTGCCCGGGATAAGTGGCGCGCTGCGGTGTCGCGGTCCTGTCACGCCCGATACGAAGAAGGTCGTATATCAGGTGGAGATGAAGGAGATCGGGTATCGACCGGAGCCGTACGTGATCGCGGATGCGTTGATGTTTGCCGACGGCAAACGGATCGTGCAGATGAAGGATATGTCGCTGCGGATCATGGGGCTGAGCCGGGAGCGGATCGAGGCGACGTGGGGGGGGAAGTCGAAGGGCGGAAGCCGAAGGCCGCAGCCTCGAAACGCCGTGCCGGTGCGAAAGCCGGCCGTGTTTGATAAGGATCGAATCCTGGCGTTTGCCATTGGTAAGCCGTCGGAGGCGTTTGGGGAGCCGTATCGCGTGTTTGATTCGGATCGGCGAATCGCGCGGTTGCCGGGTCCGCCATACCAATTCCTGGACCGGATCGTTGGGATTGAGCCGGAGGCGTGGCGGTTGGAGCCAGGTGGGTGGGTGGAGGCCGAGTACGACGTGCCGCCAGATGCGTGGTATTTCCGGGCGAACCGGCAGGCGGCGATGCCGTTTTGTGTCTTGTTGGAGGTTGCGTTGCAGCCTTGCGGTTGGCTGGCGGCGTATTCGGGATCGGCGCTTCGGAGTGAGGTGGATCTGTTGTTTCGCAACCTTGGCGGGACGGCGACGGCGCACGAGGAGGTGCTTCCGGATGCGGGGACGTTGACGACACGGGTGCGACTGACGAACGTGTCCGAGGCCGGCGGGATGATTATTGAGAAGTTCGTGTTTCGGGTGTTGCGTGAGGGTCGCGTCGTCTACGAGGGCGACACGTCATTCGGCTTCTTTTCAGAGGCCGCGTTGGCCCGGCAAGTGGGGATTCGTGACGCCGAGCAACGGACGTATGTGCCGGTCGAGAAGGAGCTTGCGTCCGGGCGGCGCATCGAGCTGGAAGACGTTGCACCGTTGACGCCGGACGATCCCGCGGGCGCGGTGGGGCCGGGCGCTCTGCCGCCGGGTCGGGCGTTGCGCATGATCGACGAGGTCGAGGTTCTGGTTCCCGACGGTGGGCCCCATGGGCTAGGCTACGTCAGGGCGGTGGCGGCGGTGGACCCGGCGGCGTGGTTCTTCAAGGCGCATTTTTACCAGGATCCGGTGTGGCCGGGCTCGCTGGGACTGGAGTCGTTTCTGCAACTGTTGAAGGTCTATGCGTTGGATCGGTGGGGTGGGGCCCGAGAGGGGATTCTCGGGCGAGCGGAGGCTGTCGAGCCAGCGGAGGGGCACCGGTTTGAGCCGATTGCGTTGGGCGTGGAACACACGTGGACGTACCGTGGGCAGATCATACCCGGCAACCGGCACGTGGGAGTGGAGGCGGTGGTGACGCGGCGCGAGGATGGTCCATCGCCGCTGTTGGTGGCGGACGGGTTTCTGCGGGTGGACGGCGCGTACATTTATGAAATGGCGGGTTTTGGCTTGCGGCTTGTTCGGGAATGACGCAGCCCGCACGATGGCGTGCGCTCCGCCAAACGGCAAGCCTCGGCGAATGGGTACTGGCGTGGGGCGTGGTTTTTTTGGTGTGGGCCGTTCGATCCGCCAAACGGCAAGCCAAGGTGCTGAATGTCATGTAACGTGTTGAGCTTGGTTTGGCCGTGTTCATTGAGTCGTCGGTAGGTTTGCGCCATGATTAGATTCACCAAGATGCACGGGCTTGGCAACGACTACGTCTGCGTCAATTGCTTCGAGGAACGTTTGGATGGGATCGACGTGGCGGCGTTGGCCGAGGCGATGAGCGATCGGCACCGTGGCGTCGGCTCGGATGGGTTGATCCTGATTCGGCCACCGGGCGATGGGGCGGCCGCAGCGGACGGCGTGGCTGCGGACACGCGGATGGAGGTGTACAACGCGGACGGGTCGCGGGCGGAGATGTGCGGCAACGGGATTCGGTGCGTGGCGAAATACGTGATTGATCACGGGCTGGTCGGCCGAGGGCGTGGTGATTCGCGGGAGATCAGGGTTCAGACGGATCGTGGCGTGCTGACGGTAACGGCCATGTTGTGCGGGGGGGCGGTGGATCGCGTTCGCGTGGATATGGGCACGCCCGTTCTGAAGCCGGCGGAGATTCCGGTCGCACTGTCTGGTGAGCGTTGTGTGAAGGTGCCGCTTGTAGTCGGCGACCGGTCGTATGAGATGACGTGCGTGTCGATGGGCAATCCACATGCGGTTGTCTTTGTGGAATCAGGCGGGCCAGGTGAATCAACTGATTGGATCGACCTGGCAGGGCTTGGGCCGTTGGTTGAGACGCACGAGCTGTTTCCGAATCGCGTGAACCTGCACATTGCGTCGGCTTGGTGTCGCGACGAGGTGACGATGCGGACATGGGAACGTGGCAGCGGCCTGACGCAGGCGTGTGGGACGGGGGCGTGTGCGGTGCTGGTGGCAGGCGTGTTGGAGGGCAGGTTAGACCGTGCGGCGACGGTCCATCTTCCTGGCGGCGATTTGGCCGTAGAATGGGTGCATTCGATGGATGGGGTTTCCGGGTCGGTTTTCGTGAACGGGCCGGCGGTGGAGGTCTATTCCGGGGAGTGGCCCGCTTGATTTTCCGGGAGATAGGTGTAGTCTCGGTTCCGGGTAAGCAATGATCTGAGGGTGCCCGCGTTGGGAAGTGGGTCCATCGAGCGCGTTGGAATCGGCACGGACATCCATCGACTGGAGCCGGGAGGCCCGCTGCGGTTGGGCGGGATCGACATCCCGTTCGATCAACGGCTCAGCGGCCACAGCGACGGGGACGTCGTGCTTCACGCGGTGACGGATGCGATCCTGGGTGCGGCGTGTTTGCCAGATATCGGCGAGCGATTCCCGGATGACGACCCGGCGTACAAGGGCGCTGACAGCCGTCTGTTTCTTCGAGACGTGGTGGAGGAGATCGCCTCGCGTGGCTACGTGGTCTTGAGTGTGGATGTCGTGATCCACGCGGAGCGGCCGAAGTTGACGGAGTATAAGCGGGCGATTCGTGGTTGCGTGGCAGACTTGGTTGGCTTGCGCGGGGATCGCGTTAGCATCAAGGCGAAGACGAACGAGGGTCTGGATGCCGTGGGCCGGGGAGAAGCGATTGCGTGTACGAGCGTCGTGGGCCTTGGCCGACGGGACGATGTGAGTCACTCGTTACGTTGAGCGGTTTGCCCTTTGTGCGGCTGCCCTGCTAAAGAAGTAGTTGCCTGCCGGTGTGTCCAACGCGTGTGCGGGCACTGGCGGACAAGCCGCCAGTGGCACCCACTGCCAGTGGCACACACCGCCAGTGGCACGCACGAGCAGTGGCACGCACGAGCAGTGGCACGCACCGGCAGTGGCACGCACAGCCAGTAGTGGCACGCACCGCCAGTGACATCCACACTGTTCAGACATTGGCAGAACCGGCTTGGCTGGATTCGGTGACAAGCGAACTGTGATAACACGGGGTACGTGATTTCCATGACGCTGCGAGTTTACAACACGCTGAGTGGCGAGAAGGAACTGTTCGAGCCGGTGGAGCCGGGCAAGGTTGGGATCTATCTGTGCGGGCCGACGGTGTACAAGCCGGCGCACATCGGTCATGCGGTGGGGCCGGTCATCTTCGACGCGATCAAGCGATACCTGACGTTCAAGGGGTTCAAGGTCACGTGGGTGGTGAACGTGACGGACGTTGAGGACAAGCTGATCGCCGAGTCGGCGGATCGCGGTGTGCCGGTGCCCGAGATTGCTCGTGAATTGGAGCAGAAGTACGTCGAAGCGATGCACGCGCTGGGAGTACGGTCGATCGACCACATGCCTCGGGCGAGCGAGCACATGCAGGAGATCATCGATCACATCACGCAGTTGGCGGATCGGGGGATGGCGTACGAGGTCGAGGGCGACGTCTATTTTGATGTCACGAAGGACGAGGACTACGGCAAGCTGACGAACCGCAGGGCGGAGGAGCAGTTCGCTGGGACGCGAGATGGGTTGGTGCACACGGCCAAGCGGAATCCCGGTGATTTCGCGTTATGGAAGGCGTCGAAGGCGGAGGAGCCCGACGACGTGAAGTTCGATTCGCCTTGGGGCAAGGGCCGACCGGGTTGGCACATTGAGTGTTCGGCAATGGCGATGAAGTACCTTGGCGAGACGTTTGACATCCACGGCGGCGGGCTGGATTTGAAGTTTCCGCATCACGAGAACGAGATCGCGCAGGCCGAATCGGCGACGGGCAAGCCGTTCGCGAAGTATTGGATGCACAACGGGCTGACGCGCTTCAACACGAAGAAGATATCGAAGTCGGACCCGGAATTCGAGAAGATCATGACTTCGCTGCAACTGTCGAATCTGTTGTCGCAGCATTCGCCGGAACTGCTTCGATTCCTGATCCTGGGCTCGCAGTACCGATCGCCGATCGATTTCTCGGACGAGACGCTTCGTGCGGCCAAGGCGGGGCTCAATACGTTCTACCGGTTGCTGGATCGGCTGCAACGGGTCACAGGCACTGATCCCTACAATGTGACCATGCAGATCGAGAAGATGCGCGACGCAGAACTCGAACCGGTTGCCCGAAAGTTCATGGACGAAGTGATGACCCAGCGGGTCCGGTTCCTCGAGGCGATGGATGACGATTTCAACACGGCCGGGGCGATCGGCGTGCTGTTCGAGTTTGCCGGGCTGATCAATCGGTTCCTGGATGACACACGGCTGGAGACCAAGCCCGATGATACGTTGCGCACGATGGCACAGGCAGGTTGCGGGACGCTCATGACCTTGGCGCACATCCTGGGGTTGCTCGACGAGCGTCCAGCCATTACGGGGTATGGTGATGACGCGAAGACGGGGAAGCTGGTGGACCTGCTGACCGATGTGCGCGAGATGGCACGCCAGGCCAAACAGTTCGAGATCGCCGACCATATTCGCGGCCAACTATCCGAGCTTGGCATCGTGTTGGAGGACCGCCCGGATGGCACGCGATGGCGCCTCGAGTGACCTGTTCATCCAAAAGCCCGTCTCAAGATAACGTCCTCGGCGTCGATCCGGGCCTGGACCGGACGGGGTATGCCGTGGTCGAAATGCCGAGCGGACGGCTGCACGACGCTGGGTTGATTCGTTCGACGCCGACGGCCTCGTTGGCCCGGCGGTTGTTCGAGATCGAGACGGGCATCGAGGACGTCTTCGCGGAGCACAGTGTGAACCTGCTCGTCGTGGAGGACCTGTTCTCGCACTACAAGCATCCACGGACAGCGATTCTGATGGGCCACGCTCGCGGTGTGGTCTTGTTGGTGGCGGCCCGACACGGGATAGAGGTGGTCAGCGTCTCGGCGACGAAGATCAAAAAGACGTTGACCGGAAACGGCCACGCCAGCAAGTTGCAGGTTCAACGGGCGATCATGGCGACGTTCGGTTTGAGCGCACCACCTGAGCCGGCGGACGTGGCGGACGCGTTGGCGGCGGCGCACTACGCGGTGTTGGTGCGGAGGTACTGACGGCCGCGGAGTCAGTGGTGACGGCTGAAGACTGAAGACTGGAAGTTCGAATGATCGTACGTGTGGTGGGACAGCTCAGTGAGATCGGCGAGGGGTCGGCGGTGGTGGACCGCGACGGGATCGCGTACGAGGTCCTGGTGCCGAGTTACGCGGTTCGCGAGTTGTCGGCGTGCCGCGGGCAGGAGATTACGTTGCACACGTTGCAGTACCTGGAGGGCAGCACGGCGGGAGCGAACATGACGCCTCGGATGATCGGGTTCCTGCACGCGGAGGATCGGGCGTTTTTCAAGCAGTTCGTGACGGTCAAGGGGGTTGGCGTGCGGAAAGGACTTCGCGCTCTGGCGGCGCCGGTGGCGCAGATTGCGGCCGATATCGAGGCGGGTGATGCTGGCGCGCTCACGCGGCTGCCCGGCATTGGCAAGCGGATGGCCGAGCAGATCGTTGCGGAATTGCGGGGCAAGGTGGCGGCGCACGCCTACGCGGTCGAGGATGTGCCCGATGCAGCGAAGCGCAAACTGAACGACCACCAGCGTGATGCGATCGAGATCCTCGTCGGCTGGGGGGATTCGCGGGCGGATGCGGAACGATGGATCGCCCGTGCTGCGCAGTTGCACGACGACCTGGCGAGCGCCGAGGACTGGGTGCGTGCTGCCTATCGCATCAAGGGGGGAGCGGAGGCATAACGGACAATGACCCGGCAGCGAACGATCAGCGGCGAACGCGGCAGCGAGCGGGAAGAACAGTCAAACTGGGCGCTGCGGCCGCGCTGCCTTGCCGAGTGCATCGGCCAGCAACAGGTGATCGAGCAATTGCGGATCGCCATCGATGCCGCGAGGAAGCGGCGTGAGCCGTTGGAGCACGTGTTGCTGGACGGGCCGCCGGGCCTGGGCAAGACGACGCTGGCCCACGTCATCGCGGAGGAGATGGGCGTTACCGAGCGCGTCCGCGTGACCAGCGGGCCGGCGATCGTCAAGCAGGCCGACCTGATGAGCACGCTGACCAACCTGGAAGAGGGCGACATCCTGTTCGTCGACGAGGTGCACCGACTGAACAAGGTGGTCGAGGAGTTCCTGTATCCGGCGATGGAGGATTTCCGCGTCGATTACACGATTGAAGGCGGCCTGGGCGGGCGGACGGTGAACTTCCGGTTGAGGCGATTCACGCTGATCGGCGCGACCACTCGGGCTGGGATGTTGACCGCAGCGATGCGCGACCGGTTTGGCCTGCGATATCACCTCGACTTCTACGAGCCGGACGACCTGGTCGAGATCATTCGCCGCTCGGCGGGCAAGCTCGAGATCGAGGCGGATGATGCCGCGATGAGGATGATCGCCGAGCGTTCCCGAGGCACGCCGCGCGTGGCGAATCGCTTGCTTCGGCGGGTGCGGGACTATGCCCAGGTCCGCGCGGATGGCCGCCTGAGCCCAAGCGTTGTGGAGAAGGCTCTGTCCATTGAGGAGATCGACACCTTGGGCCTGGACAAGCTGGATTGGGCCTTCTTGAGATCGCTGATCGATACGTACCGTGGCGGCCCGGCCGGCATCGAGGCGATCGCCGCCACGATCGGCCAATCGCGCGACACGTTGGAGGACATGGTCGAGCCGTTCCTGTTGCAGCGAGGCTTCGTGACCCGTACGCGTCAGGGCCGCTGCGCGACGCACCGGGCGTACGAACACCTCGGTATTCCGATGCCAACCGACGGGCCCGCTATCGGCACCGCAGCGGGCGAACCGACCCTGTTCGAAGAATGAGAGACTGGAGCAGTTCACGCTTGCCTGCGACTGTGGCACGGGCGTCTCGGTCGTGAATCCACCGCCGAGACGGCGGTGCCACAGGTGCATCCAACCATGAAGTGCTTTGCGTCGAGCCGGATGATCCACTGCGCCGTGTAGCGGGGTGGGCCTTCAGTGGGTGAACCACGCATCCCGTCCTCTCTGAGAGAGGATGGTGGATTCAAGTCTGCCTGTTCACGCCGGTGGTTCTTGTCTCAGGCGTGAATCAACAGCGTTGTTTCCGGGGGAAGGTGTTCGGCCACCTCTGTGATGACGTCGCCTTTAACCCGGATTATTCATACTCACTGGCTGTTTTACGACCTCCTTGCGGGGTAAGCTACGGTTGTAACACGACTTAGCCCCAGACAAG
>JAFGQA010000383.1 GCA_016935885.1 Phycisphaerae bacterium
CTTGTCTGGGGCTAAGTCGTGTTACAACCGTAGCTTACCCCGCAAGGAGGTCGTAAAACAGCCAGTGAGTATGAATAATCCGGGATAGGCCACGGACAAGGGTAGAACGGTGAGTATGTCCGGAACACCACGCCGGCAGCGTCCGCCCGAGGCGGACATGCGAATGAACCTGGCTCGAACCCGATCCCGCCCCAACTCATTGGTGCTGCGCTGCTCGGAGCGGCGAAGCGGCTTGGTAGACTGTGCGCTGACGTGCGACGGCTGTCTCGTGCCGTCCGCGCCAGGCAGACGCGGTATAACCAATTATGTGACAAGGTGTTACGGGCGTCATCTTCCACGGGCAGCCTGCTGGCAAAGCGATACAGCCTGTAGGGTGGAGTGTGCGATGATCGTGCAGATTGACGAGGAGTCGCGTTTTGTCAATCGTGACCTCTGCGCAGTCGTGCTTCGGATCACCCTTCTCTTTCAGATTGTGGAGAAGTATCACCGCTTCGCCAGATGGAGACGCTGCATCCATTATCTACACGAGACGCTCGATCATTACCGCTACCCGGTTACCCATCCCGCCGCATCCAGTCGTACGGGATGTCGTTGTCGTGTGGGGAGGCGCGGTGTTCGTCGGGGCCCGCGTGGTTGTAGCATTCCGTCGTCGTGTTCACCACGATGCACTCTACGTCCGAGACGCACATCCAGCCGTGGTAGACGCCCGGCGGGATTCGCACGAGGGCCGGCAGGTGCTCGCCGAGGTAGATCTCGTTGACCTCGTGGCGTGTGGGCGAATCGTCTCGGCCGTCGTACAGGCCAAGCTTGATCGTCCCGCGCACGCAGTAGAAATGGTCGGTCTGGAGCTTGTGGTAGTGCCAGGCCTTGACGACGCCGGGATACGTCGTCGTGAAATAGACCTGCCCGAACTTCTCGAACCACGGGTCGTCCGCTCGCATGATCTCGCCGAGCCTGCCACGTTGGTCCGGCAGGACGTTGGCCCGGCGAGCGGCAACGCCATCAATGACGGCCTTGTAGCCGCGGATCAGCAACGCCTCGTCGAACCAAACGACCTTCAACGGCGGCAACGAACGCTTGTCTATTCCCATGGCGACACGCACTCCCGTTCACGCTGACATGCCCACCGGCGGCGGTCGCAAAAATAGGACACGCGTCGTGGGGTGTCAAGAAGGGTGAAGACGAGAGGATCCGAGGGGCTCCGTGACACTTCCGGCGGCATCCGATTCTGGGTGCCAGCTTCGGCGGCATCCGATTCTGGGTGCCAGCTTCGACGGCATTCGATTCTGGGTGGCACGGGCCGGCTTGTCCGCCCGTGCGGTCTCTCCGGTGGTCGCATGGAGTATTCACACTGGCAGGCAAGCTGCCAGTGGCACCCGCCTAAACTGCCGCGCCGCCCGTGCGGTCTCTCCGGTGGTCGCATGGAGTATTCACACTGGCAGGCAAGCTGTCAGTGGCACCCGCCTAAACTGCCGCGCCGCCCGTGCGGTCTCTCTGGGGGGCGTGTGGGGCATGCACACTAACAGGCAAGCTGCCAGTGGCACCCGCCCAAACTGTCACGTCCCCGTCACGGACCCACAGTCCGAGGATTCCGGTGGCTTGCGGCCGGCTTGCACGAGCCCTTCGTGCGGCCCGTGTCCTTGAATCGTTCCCTCATCGCGACATGACGCTCGCGACGTGACGCGAGGCTTCAAATGGACTACCATGCCGGACATCATTCGACCATTCTGAGAGGATACAAACCATGAGCAATCAGCCTGAGTCAACTTCTGTCGAGTCGTTGAAACCTGAGACGGTGTGGCGCCTGTTTGCCGGCATCGCCGCGACGCCACGCCCGTCGAAGCACGAAGGCAAGATCCGCCGCCACGTCCGGACCGTCGCCGAACAGCATGGGTTGAGCGTCCGCGAGGACCCAACGGGCAATATGGTCATCGAGGTCCCGGCGACACGCGGCCACGAGAATGTCCCGATCACCGTGTTGCAGGGTCACCTGGATATGGTGCCCGAGAAGAACAGCGGCACGGAGCACGATTTCGAGAACGATCCCATCAAGTTGATCATCGACCGGGACCCGAGCAGCGGCCGGCCCATCGTGCGCGCGGACGGCACGACGCTGGGTGCCGACAACGGCATCGGCGTGGCTTTGGCGATGGCCGCGGCAATCGAGCCCGGCGTAGTACACGGCCCGCTCGAGATCTTGTGCACCATCGACGAGGAGATGGGCATGACAGGTGCCAAGGCCTTGACACCAGACTTCTTCCGCGGGCGCCGGCTCGTGAATCTCGACTCGGAGGAGGACGATGCCATCTACATCGGCTGCGCCGGCGGGCTGGACACGAACCTGGTTTGGGATTTCGACGTGCAGCCGGCGGGCGGCGGCGAAGAAGCGTGCCGCGTTGCCGTCAGCGGCCTGCGCGGCGGCCACTCCGGAGGCGACATCCACGAGAACCGGGGCAATGCGATCAAGCTGTTGACGCGCACGCTCGTGGGGGCGGGGCAGGAGGGTCTGCGGATCGCGACGATCACCGGCGGCAGCAAGCGCAACGCCATCCCCCGTGAGGCATCTGCGGTGGTCCGTGGGCCGACGGGAACGCAGGCCGCGTTGAAGAAAACGGCCGAGACGGTCCGCGCCGAGGTGATCGCCGAATCATTCGATGACAAGCTGAACATTGCCGTCGAAGGGGACGAAGCAGATCGAGCCATGACCGCGCAGGACACATCGCGGTTCTTGGCGGCGTTGACCGCTCTGCCGAGCGGCGTGCTCGGCATGCACCCGAAGGTGGACGGCCTGGTGCAGACGTCAAACAACTTGTCTACGGTCGTGCCAACGGCCAACGGCAGGCTGAACCTGAACGTGGGCATGTTGACGAGAAGTTCATCACGGTCGCTGCTGCACGTCGTTGCGGCCCAGCTCGCGGCGATCGGCCGGTTGGCTGGCGCGACGATCGAGCAAGGCGGCGAGTACCCCGGCTGGGAGCCAAACGTCGATTCGCCAATCCTGGCGACGTGCCGGCGCGTATACGAAACACTGTTTGGCGAGGAGCCCAAGGTGATGGCCGTGCACGGAGGCCTCGAGTGCGGTGTCATCAGCGAGCGCGTCGGCGGCAAGATGGACACGGTCTCCTTCGGCCCGACGATCAAGGGCGCCCACAGCCCCGACGAGCGGGTGTACGTCGAATCGGTGCAGAAGTCGTGGAAGTACCTGGTGGCGGTCCTGGCGGAGTTGGCAAAGGGTTGACCGGACGGCGGCGCCACGGAATACCGAGTTCACGTCTGCTTGATGCTTGGATACACGGCGGCGTTGGATACCCGGCGACGCACCCAACGAGCCCACGGATGGAAATCCCTGCGTGTGACGGGCTCCTGAGCTGTCTCCTTGGCGATCCAGCCTTCAGCATTTCGGGGCCTTGATCGCCTGGCGAAGCAGCCCCGACACGCGCGGCGGCCGGGCCATGATCTCGGTGATGTGATAGTCCAGCAGATCAAAGCAGGCCAACGCCTGGTCCCCATCTGGCGGCGTTGCCATGACCAGCGACCGTGCCGTGGCGGGAGGCATCCGTCGTTTTTCCACCAGGGCCGGTTCGCAGTCGCGGCAGACGGCACCGCCCTGTCGCGAACTGAAATACAGAAGCGCGTCACCCGCGGTCTGCCGGTTGCACTCCACGCAGCGGGACAGTTCCGGCCGCAGGCCGATTTCCGCCAGCATCAACCACAGATAGACCACAAGGGCGGCCAGTACCTCCTCGTGCTCCAACGCCAGCAGCAATCGATGAAGCCCGTCAAACAGGGCGGGATGCGGGTCGTGCACTTCGGTCAGGTGCGACGTGACCTCCGCGGCGTACTGCGCCGCGTAACAGCGGGCCAAATCACGCCGCAGATGCGCGAAGTTGTCTTCCTGACGCCACTCCGTGAGCGTCGCCAGGTTGTCCTCCTTGCCCGGCCGACGGGAGAACACCAAGCGACCCAGCTCGAGCAGATCGATGCCGACGGCCACGCGGGTCTTCGTGGAGCGTTTGATGCCCTTGGCGATCAGACGCTGCTGACCGTGCTGGCGCGTGAGCATCACCAGGACCTGCGACGTCTCGCTGTAGTCCAGCCGACGCAGCGTGATGGCCATGTCCTTGATGAGCGCCACGAGACTCGTCCACCCTGCAAAGGACCCAACGCCAACAGGCGGTCGACTCCGTCGGTTGAGAGTCGCCGAGGAGTCGGACAGAGGAGCCGCGGGCTTCAGCCCGCGCGGCTGCACCGGCGAAAGCCATCGCCTGACAGCCCGTGGCAAAAGGGAAAACAGCGGTTCGGAAACGCCGTTCGTGGCCGTGAAAACCACCGGCTTTGGCGCCGGTGCCACAGTTTTGCCTCGGGCAGCTAAAGCCCTCCAGGGCCAATCGACAACGTCAAACCGGGACCCGCGCAACAGCACCCAGGCAAGGTGGGTCACCGCCCCAACCTGCGGCTTCTAAACGGCTGAAGCCGGATCGCCGACAGCTTGCCTATCCGTCTTCCGATGGCTCCAGCACGTGAATCCGCAACCGGCTGATGGATCGCTCCTCGGCCTCCAGAATCTCCAGCTTGACGTTGTCCGTGACCAAGTCCTCGCCGGCCGTCGGGATGCGGCCGAGCTTGCTGAACACATAGCCGCCGATCGTGTCGTAGTCCTCGTCTTCCGGCAGGTTGATCTCCAGTTCCTCGTTCACCTCCTCGACGCGGACCCGTGCGTCGAGTTCCACTGTGGTTTCGTCGATCCGGCTGATCGGCGGTACCGGCGGCTGCTCGTGTTCGTCGGTGATGTCGCCGACCAGTTCCTCGAGGATGTCCTCGATCGTCACCAGCCCAGCCGTCCCGCCGTATTCGTCCAGCACGATCGCCATGTGAACACGGTCAGCCTGAAACTCGCGCAACAGGGACGCCAAGTCCTTGGTCTCCGGCACGAATGGCACGCTCCGCACCATGTCTCTCAACGAAAACAACTTCGGATCGTGAATCCCAAGGAGGTCCTTCGCATAGAGGATGCCCACGATGTGGTCGATCGCTTCCTCGTATACGGGGATCCGCGAATGCCCTTTGGTCAACACCAGGTCGCGAACCTCTTCATACCTGGCCGTGGATTCGATGCCGACCATGTCGGTCCGCGGTGTCATCACTTCGTCCACCGATGTCTGATCAAGCACCATGACCGACTTGATCATCGCCTTCTCGGACTTGTCCACCGCCCCGCTGGTCTCGGCTTGTGTGACCGCGTCGAGGATCTCACGTTCCATTTCCTTGGTTCGGTCGTCCGTCTCCTGCGGCGCACCCGCCAGCCGCCGAACGATCTCGTCGATCGTGTTCACGATCATCAGCAGCGGCCGTGTGAGACGCCGCAACAACTCCAGCAGGGGAAGCGCCCTCGCGATGTAGGATTCACCGGCATGACGGCCCCACGCCGTCGGGACTGCAACGCCCACAACGAGAAGCCAAACCGCTGAGATCAGCAATACACAGAGGGGCCTTACAAACCATCGCTCGCCGGACGGAACCATGAAGCTGATGGTCAGGACAAACAGCAAGAAGGCCGCCTGCTGGTGAATCAGCGCCGTCCGGACGTACTCACGCTCGTGACGATCGAACTCCTCGACGCCGTTTCCCCTGCCAAGGCGCTTCATCTCCTCGATGAGCCGCGTCCGCGACGCCTCGCGGATCGACACCACCGCCGTGCCGAACAACAGCGCCGCAAGCGACCACAACATGACAAGACCAATGGTCATTGAAGCCGGTCCCCGGATCTCATCTCTGCTCCCTGACCGCGGGGCGAACCTGTGGGAGTGCCAGGTTTCCCCACAGCGTCGACGGCCCGCCTGCTTCAGCGGCGGCCACAACCTGCCCGCCGGCATCCACAATCACGCTCGCACCCGGGCATCTGAGGGCGCGCTTCTCAGCCACCGCGGTGACATCCGCAACAGCGCAGCATATACCACACCGGCCGGCCTGCTCCGAAACCTGCCGACGAATGGCCTCCCCGTCAATGGGCTCCTCGCCTGGCCCGCATCCCCAGCACGCCATTCCCAGCACGAGGCCCGCATTTGCCTGTCTGACGGCGTCCCATGCCTCGTTGTCAAGCAGATCGTCGCCCATCATCACCGCGATTCGGCCGAGCAGCACGTCCACCGCCAGGACGTCCCCACCGCTGGCGAAGCACCCGCCCTTACACGAGCGAAACAGCCGCTGGCGATTGGCCAAACACAAGTCACCGTCCCGGTCAAGCAGGACACCCGTCACATAAGGCTTGTCGCCACCTCGCTCGGCAAAGCCCATCGCGACGAACACGCCCCACTGTCGGGCCCTCAAGCCACAGGCAGCCACCGTTTGGCCGGCTGGCCGCTCGATGATCTCCGCGTTCCCAGACATCACTGCCAGCACGTCATTGAACGCGGGCAGAAGGATCAGGTCCGGCGCGGGATCCTGCTCCGCGGCGAGGTCGATCGCCCGAAGCGCCCGCTGCAACGTCACCGTCCGGCTCGCAGGATCGACTGCCGCCTGGACGACGGCGATTCTCATGCTGGACCTCCAAATGGCTGATTGCGGACCGCCGAATGACGATCGCGGATTGGGGACTGCTGATTGCTAATCGCGGATTGCCGATTGGCGATCGGGAACTGAGGGCGTGTATGAGAAGTGGGTGCCACTGGAAGCTTGCTGCCAGTGCGGCACTCCGAATGGAACGAACATGGGCGGACAAGCCACCCGTGGCACATCCGCTCCTGCGGGCTCTCTGACTTCTCATAGACGCTCGGAGCGGTTGGTCTAGCTGCCCGTGGTAAAAGGGAAGACAGCGGTTCGGAAACACCGTTCCTGACTGTGAAAACCACCGGCGAGATGCCGGTGCCACAGTTCTGCCACGGGCTGCTAAAGCAGTTCACGCTTGCCTGTGACTGTGGCACGGGCGTCTCGCCCGTGAATCCACCGCCGAGACGGCGGTGCCACAGGTGCATCCAAC
>JAFGQA010000384.1 GCA_016935885.1 Phycisphaerae bacterium
CTTGTCTGGGGCTAAGTCGTGTTACAACCGTAGCTTACCCCGCAAGGAGGTCGTAAAACAGCCAGTGAGTATGAATAATCCGGGATAACGCTCTCTCGCAGATCGATGGCGGGACCTGTCGAAAGGAACAACACACATTGCGCGTGAAGCGAGAAATGGCGCGGCGTAAGATCGCTGAGATATTGAGACTCGGTCTCTAACAGCCCGTGGCAAGCTGTGGCACCGGACTGTGGCACCGGCGTCTCGCCGGTGGTCTTCACGCTCAGGAACGGCGTTTCCGAACCGCTGTTTTCCCTTTTACGACGGACTGCTCAAGCAGACGGGCGAAGTCCTCGGGCGTGTTGACGTTGGCCAGTTGCCGGCGCTCGGCCGCGTTCGGTGACAACGCGGCAACCTTTGCGCGGGAAAGCACCGCCTGAAGGCGCCCCTCCCCCTCTGCCAACTCACGCATTGCACCGTCCTGGATCCGTGGGTGATACAGGGCACAGCACGCGTGATAGACGCCCGTCTGGTCCTCGCGCGCGAAGGCTACGGCGTCTACCTGCGGCGTAACTTCGCCGAGGAGGCGACGCAGGACGGGTGGCTCGATGCACGGCATGTCACACGCCACCAACAACGACCACCGATCGTGGGCATACGCGAGGAGCGAACACAGGCCCGCGAGCGGGCCGGCGTTCGGCTTGGCGTCCGGCAGGATCCGAAGCCCGGCTAATGAGGCGGGCAGTTGGATGGTCTCGCCGAGGATCACCACGTCTCGGGTCACTTCGCTTGCCACCTCGACGACGTGCTCGACGAGCGTGCATCCGTTCGGCAGCCTCAGCAGGGCCTTGTGGCGTTTCATTCGCTTGCTGCGGCCGCCGACCAGGACACCTGCCACGCATGGAGGGGTCAGTGCTTCAGGCGTTTGAGGGATCGAGCCTTTGGACTTGAGGCTTGCGCCTCGATGATTGAGCCTCCCGGGATCCTCGCGCGTCGTCATCGGCCGACTCCTGGCGAGATGTGATCGGCCACCGACCACGCGGGGGATGGGAACCGACCGGCCAAGTCGGCCACCAACGACGACCGGATGACGATGATCAATTCCGGCTCCGAGGAGCGATTCTCCGAAAGACCGTCTTGTGACAAGGCGGCCCCGTAATCCCCCTCTCGCAGGGCGAACTCCAAGGCCGGCGCCCAGCCTTTGCCGCGAAGCTCCAGCGGCCCGATCTCGTCAATGGCGACCACGTCCAGGCCGTCACGTACGGCGGCGATGACCGCGGCGTTTCCCTCGGCGACGGCCGCCTCGTCGAAACGGTAACGCCCCACGTCGGCGGGCGTGTCGCCCGGACCAACCATGCGGGCCAGCGGCCGTTGGCTCCCGCGACGCAGATCGATCAAGTCGTAGCCAATACGTCGGCCATTCTCGAAGACCGCCGGCGAGGCGATGCCGCCCACGGACCGGCCACGACCGGCCGCGTCGGCCACATACCTGCGGAGGAAGGACGTCTTGCCCCTGCCCCGGTCCGCGGAGAGGATCTTCAAGGTCATGGAACCACACAGTATTGGGCGAACAAACCGGGCAAAGTCTGTTGCTCGGCTGCGGCGGACTATGATACACTGATTGGTTCCCCTGGAGAATGCCGCGGCCTTCGTGGCACGGCTGGCGTGGACAAGGCATTCTCAGTTTCTTTTTTTGGGTGCCGATATGCTTGGCCCAGCATATCGGTGTGGCGATCGGCTCCGGCGCCTCCCTTGCAGAGGGTGGCGCGGCCCGATACCGAACAACGGAGAACCAAAGGTTATGGCCTGCCCGCGCAAGGTACTGCGGGGAATCGCCTGGGCGTGCACGTTGATCGTGGCGTATGGTTGTGCGGACAAAGTCCAGGAGCAACCAGCACGCACGCAAACCCGTGCGGCATCCGTCGGCGAGGTCCCGGACGTGGGTCTGACGATCGAGCTGACGGGTTCCGGCGTGGATCACCCAACGGTCTTCACGTTCGAGCAGTTGGCCCGCATGGAGATGGTTCAGCTTGACGGCGTGCTCATGCAGAAAAGCCATGAGCCGGACGAAAAGACGAGTTGGCGCGGGCCCCCGCTGGACGCGCTGCTGTCGGCGGCGCGGATCAAGCCCGGCCCCATGGACCTCACGCTCGAGGCGGCGGACGGCTACGCGATCGACTGCACGCTCCAGGAGATGAAGTCGGCTATCGTGGCCCTCCAGGACGGCGACGGCCGCTGGTTGGCCGAGAGGGACAAAAGACGGCCGCTCCGGTTGGTGGCACCGCACGAAACGGGTAACTACTGGGTCAGTAACCTCACTCGAGTCATCGTCGAGCCGGCCGACAGTGGCGAATAGCGAGTGGTGAACGGCGAAGGGCGAAAGGAGGAGGGCGAAGGGTGAAGAGCGGATGTCGACGCGCGGAGCAGCGGGGGGCATGCGTGGTCACGGGAATGTGAGCCGCGGAAGCGGGGCTTGCCGTTTGGCGGAGCTTCCGTCGCCCCTCCAGGCCGGCGAGTAGGTGATGCCTGACCGCTGATGACTGATAACTGAAGCACTGATCGCTGTGAGCCCTGCAATGACCCAGTCCCGTCACCGGACCCAGTCCGGTCACCATTTCTTCTCCTTGCACGAGTTGTTGATCATGGCTGCGCTCGCCGCGATGGGCGGTGCCTCCAGCGCCGCGATGAGCATGGTCAGGCAGGCGGTGCACGCAGTGCCCGGGCTGGGCGGCTTGTTGCAGTCACTGGCGGGCATTCATGTACTGTGGCTGGTGATCGCCATCGGGCTGATTCGCAAACCCGGCGCTGCGACGGTGACCGGTCTGCTCAAGGGGGCGGTGGAGCTTCTGTGCGGCAACCCGCATGGACTGTTTGTCGTGTTGTACGGCGGCCTGGCGGGTATCGGCGTGGATGTGGTCTGGCTTGTGCTAGGCGGCCGCAACCGCGTGGCCACATACATGCTCGCCGGCGGCGTGGGAACCGCGACCAACGTGCTGGTGCTCATGTTCAAGGCCTCGCTTCCCGTGCAGGGCGGCATGGTAACCGGTCTGGCCGCATTGGCTGGCGTCGCGTTTGTCAGCGGCGTTTTCCTCGCCGGGCTTCTGGGGCATTGGCTGCTGCAGGCCCTTCGACGAGCCGGTGCCATAGGCGCCTGTCCGCAAGGGCCGTAGGGCTGCCGTTCATCGTGTGTTCTGGCGAGATCCATCCCAGCACCGCCACGACGATTGAGCATGATAGAGTTCGACCACTTCGATTGGCGGTTTGCGGACGCCCCGGCCCGGGCACTGCGCGATGTCTCCTTATCCATCCCGCGCGGGGAGTTCGTCGTCATCGCCGGACCCAGCGGATCTGGCAAAACGACGCTGGCCTTGGCCATGTGCGGGCTACTGGTCGGGCGGTACGACGGCGAAGCCCGAGGACACGCCCGCGTCGGCGGCCGGGAGGTGACGGACGACCCCTTGCACAAGACGGCGGAGACAATCGGGCTGGTCCAGCAGAATCCGGAGGCACAGTTTGCGACCCTGACCGTGAGCGATGAAATTGCGTTTGGTCTGGAGAACCGTTGCGTGGAGCGCGAGGAAATCCGCCGGCGCAGCGCCAAGGCGATGGAGCTGCTGTCGATCGCCCACCTACGCGATCGAAGCCTGGCCACGCTGTCGGGCGGCGAGAAGCAGCGTGTGGCGGTGGCCTCCCTCCTGGCCGGCAAGCCCGACGCCTTGGTCCTGGACGAACCGACCGCCAGCCTCGATCCGGCGGCGTCTCGCGATCTGTTCCACGCGCTGGCCGACCTGTGCCGGCAGACCTGGTTAACGGTCGTCATCATCGAACACAAGCTGGGCCTCTTGTTGCCACTCAAGCCGCGTCTTGTCTGTTTAGAGGGCGGACGCGTGGTCACGGATTCTCCCGACGGGCTGATTGGCGCGGCGCGATGGTCACCCGTTAGCGGGCAGACGGGTTTCGTCGAGACCCTGGCATCGGTGACGATCCCGCCAAACGGCAAGCCCCGCTTTCGCGGATCGAGTCTTCGCGATGACGATCGCACCCAGCCTCTCCCGCCATCGGCATTGCCTGTTCATCCCTCATCCTTCATCCTTCATCCTTCGTCCTCGAATTCGCCTTCACAGGACGAGCCGGTCGTGGATGTGTCGGGCGTCACGGTCGAGATGGACGGAAGCACGATTCTGGACAACGTCTCGCTACAGATCCGTCCCGGCGAGGTAGTCGCCATCATGGGGCCTAACGGGGGCGGCAAGTCCACACTTCTGCACTGTCTGCTCGGGCTAGTCCAACCCGCGAAGGGGGCGGTCCGCGTGGGCGACGTGGCGGTTTCACGGGACGTGGTGTCCCGCCTCGCTGGGCAGGTCGGCTTGGTCTTCCAGAATGCCGATCATCAGCTTGTGGCCAACACCGTCTGGCGGGAGGCCCTTTTCGCCGTCCACAACCTCAGGTCGAAACGTCGAAACGTCGAAACGTCAAAGCGTCGAAACGGCGAAACGTCGAAACGGCGAAACGTCGAAACGGCGAAACGTCAAAACGGCGAAACGGCGAAACGTCGAAACGGCGGAACCTCAGAACAGCGAGGAGATGTCGGATTGGCCGATGTGACGTGCGAGGGCGAGGCAACCCGGTTACTGGAGCAGGCGGGCCTGTCGGCGCGGGTAGACGATCACCCGTACAGGTTGAGTTGGGGCCAGAAACGGCGGCTCAATCTGATCTCGGCCATCCTGCACCGTCCACGGCTGCTCCTGTTGGATGAACCGTTCGCGGGCCAGGATTGCGACAATGTCGCCTTCCTGCTGGATGCTGTTTGTGGCCTGATCAGCGGGGACCGCCGGGAAGCGATTCGTGGGACAGCGCAGCCGACGATACAAGCAGTGTCGGCGACACCACCAGCCACACCGGCGCCCGCGACACCACCAGCCACACCGGTGCCAGCGACGCCGACGCCACCAGCGACGGCGGTCGAGCCCGATAGCCGGGGGCGCGGCGCGTGCCTGATGGTGACGCACGACCCGCGAGCGGTCCTGCGGAGTTGCACGCGCGTGCTGTTCATGGCCGCCGGACGCATCGTGGTGGACGCGCCCGTGCCACAGGCCTTTGAGCGGCTGCGGCAGTTGGGACATGATGCTTACGTCCCCGTGGATGATCAGCAACCACCGGCAAGTGTGTGTTTAGCGGGGTGGCATAGGTAACGAACGATACGCCCCACGGGAACGGGTCGTTCATTACCCGTGAGAACAGCCTAGTACGGCGTTTCACAGATAGAACGACTGCACGCTCTGCCGAGAATCCTTTCTCGGCACCGGCTTCAGGACCGAGAAGGGATTCTCGGTCCAGCAATCGTAGTC
>JAFGQA010000385.1 GCA_016935885.1 Phycisphaerae bacterium
GACTTGTGTAGTGCCAAGCCCATGTCCTGACATCGTAACCACTCGCCCCAACGACAATTACAAAATCGTGCTGTCGAAAATCAGTCTCACCGGTTTACGTTGTCAGGCCGGATTTCCAACGGCCCCTGGGAGTGTCGCATCGTCTCGGCGGAATCGTCAAGCCGGGCATGGATAAGGCCCATGTGGTTGTGGCGGATACCATGCTCTCACGCGGCGCGGCGGTGGGTGAGGATAGGAGTCTGCTGCAAAGGCATGGCTGCCCGCGACTTTGTCGCGTGAAGCCATGGCACCCGGCACCCGGTGCTGCTGTCGCGCTACAAGCCTTCCCGGATTCTGACGTTCCCTGGCGTGAGCGTCACAAGTTCTCCTTGGTATTCCGCCAACGGGTGTGACAGCACAGAATCACGGATCAGCGTGATTTCCTCGCTCGCCTTCAGATTGCCGTGCCTCAAGAATATGATCCCAGGCAGAGAGATGCGTCGAATCGGACGGCGTTCGTGAAATGATGATCACGGGTGATGAAGAGGGAGGGTCCTTGACAAGCCAGAAACCAGACATCGCTGTCGGGGAGTCCTTTGCCGGCGGATTCCGCTACCGCGATGACCTCATGGCCGTCTTCCCGCAGAGCGCCAGCCAAGTGCAGACACACGTTTTCATCTAGGAGGATTCTCATCCCGCGGCGGCCTTTTCAGTACACAGAAAGGCGGCGTACTCCAGACAGGCCTGGATATCGGCCTTCTCGATGCGCGGAAACCCCTCCAGGATCGTTTCCATGCTGTCCCCCGCGGCCAAATGGCTGATGATGATGTGGACGGGAATGCGCGTACGGGCGATGCACGGTTCGCCGCCGCAGACATTGGGATCGGCGCTGATTCGCGGATTCATGACATCCCTCCCGGAAAACCCAGGGCAGCCCGTACAACGGACACCACCGAGCTAAGAGCAAAGAACTCTTCGTCCGTAACCACTCAATTGTATCCCGGACTCCTCGCCGGCCTCAAGCCCGTGCCTTGCCCGAATCCACGCGGAGAAACATGCCTACTCGGGCCGCGCCCGTGAAGGGGCGGCACGCTGCCTTTCGGGGTTTCCCCATGCTCACCCTTCGGGATGAGCATGGCACCCGGCCCAGGTGGTTGTGGCGGATGTCGTGCTCTCACGCGGCGCGGCCCTGGGTGAGGATAGGAGTCTGCTGCAAAGGCATGGCTACCCGCGACTTCGTCGCGTGAAGCCACGGCACCCGGCCCGACACCTTTCAGCCATTCGTTGTCACCGGCGTCGGCCCTGGCGTGAACTTCTCGCAGGAATTCCACGGTCTTAGGCTCGCAGCACGGCTCGGTAGGATCATCGAGGGGGATCACAGCGTCCACTTCGACCCGTACCACGCAACGGGCAGCATGGACCCAGCGTGTCTGTTTCACTCGCTTCCCTTCAACGTCCATGTGTCACCTGTCGAAGTAATGCACCGTCACGAGCTTCGCGGCGTGATGGTGCGGCAGCCAGGACCAGACGGCTTTGACTACCGTTCCATCCGGCAGCAGGGCTCCCGATCAGGTTAGCTTCGGTAGCAGGTCGGTAGGGTGCCCAAGCACCAGTGTTCGAAGTCGTAAGGCGGCGTCCACTTGCTCGCTTTGCTTGGTGTCAGAGAGATAGGATTTTAAGCCGCCATACAGACACCCAGATCCCGCGGCCAGAAACGGAATGGCGAGATACAAATTGAGCATGTGTGCTATGCTGACACCCGCGAACAGAAACTCGCCAGCCTCCTTAAGCAATTCACGGACCCGTTGTGGATCGTACGTCCGAGAGAGAATCGTTCCCAAGTCTCGTCGAACGCGCTCAAGCTCGTTGAGCGAAGCCGACACCGTGGCGGTATGAAGTGGCGTGGACGCGAACCATGCTCTTAACTTCCGAATCCGCTTCGCTTCTCTCGCCTCCAATATCTTCTGGACATCGGCTGGCTCACGAATAGCGATCGGCAAAGACAGCTTGCAGCTCTCTTGCTCCGCTTCCAGAATGCGAGCCGCACCCTCCTGTAGAGCATCCTGTGGGAGTTCTGTCTCTTGCTTCGATCTCGGCCGGAGTGACTGCTCCAAGAAGGATCTGGTTGCGGCCAGCCCTTCTGCGATATCTGTGGGAACGCTTGGCAAGGTCGCGCCAACCGCTGCCATCGCGACTGAATCATTGTAGAAGTCGTGTATCTTTTGATAGACAAGCGGGCGTTTCTCAGCCAGGGTACCATACTGCCTGCTGAAGAACCCGCCCGGTTGAAGCTTGCTTGCGATTGCCCAAATGCTAGACCGCACCTTCTGATCAGTGGAACTCAACAGGGTTTCGACAAACTCTTCGGCGGGTCTGGTGAAATCATTGGGCAGCAATGTCAACCCTGACGCTGTCGGTTGGTCGGTAACATGAGGGAACGGGCGATCGAAATCAAGGCAAGCGCTGGCCGCAGAGGCCTTCAGTTCGTCATCAAAATCTGTCCAGAAGCTATCGCTATCGAGCGGCTTCGCTACATCGTAATCCCACGGGAACGGCTTGTTCTTTTGCCGTCGATTATCGATAAAACCAAGGCGACTATCTTGGTCGTACCATCCCTGGCGCACCACAACCGAGCACCATTTCTCGCGTATGAGCTTCTTGAAGGCATCGCGTTGCTTCTTGGTCGCGATGTGATCGATGCCAGCGGGCGACCTGACCACGATGGCTGGCTCAATTGTACCGTAGAAGACCAGATGGTCTGCTAACAGCAGTAAGAGAGGCGCGCGTTGATAGGTTTTGTCGAAATCATAACTGGGCTCGATGTAAAGCCTCATCGCCGATCTCCATGATGTGTTCGAACGGCCGCTCAAGTCTTCAGACTTGGAGGGCTCGATTCCGTTCTAACGTCACTGCCATCTCCTGGCACAGCACGTGAGTGAAAGAAACCCCCCATGCCGCGAACCTACGCCACCCAACATCATACTACATCACAACTGATTCGTCCTTTGCTTGTTTCTCCCGCATTGCCTTCAGTATCTTCTCCGGCGTGATGGGCAGGTTCTTGATCCAGACGCCTGTGGCGTTGGCGATGGCGTGGGCGACGGCGCCGAGGACGGGCAGTGTGCTGCCCTCGCCGATCTCCTTGGCCCCATAGGGACCGCGGGGCTCGTACGAATCCACGATGCCGCTGAAGATCTCCGGGGCGTCCTTGATCGTCATCGTCAGGTAGCCGTGCAGGTTCGGGTTTAGGATGTTGCCCTTTTCGTCGAACTGGACGTCTTCCATGATCGTCTCGCCGGCGCCCATGACAATGGCACCTTCGACCTGGCCGTGGACGGCTTGGGGGTTGATCGGGGTGCCGCAGTCGTGGTAGTCGGTGAAGCGGTCGATCTTGACCTTGCCGGTTTCGAGATCGACCGACAACTCGCAGACCGAGCTGCCGAACGAGTACGCCGGGCTGGTGCCGACGGTTGCGCCCTTGTAGTCGCCTCCGAGGCCGTCCGGCGGCTTGTAGCAACCGGTGCCGACGAGCGGGCCGTTGTCGTTGAAGTACTTCCGGGCAACCTCCTCCCAGGCGACTGACGATTGGGGAGTGGCGATTGCGGATTGACGATTGGGGATTGGGGATTGGGTATTGGCGTCGTCCTTGACAAACATCCTGCCGTCGCGGGCGACGACTTCGGACTCCTCGCAGCGGAGCATCTTGGCCGCATAGGGGCGCATCTTGTTCACGACGGCCTCGCCGGCGCGCGAGACCGCGTGGCCGCCCATCAACGTGATGCGAGATGAATAGGCGCCCAGGTCGATCGGCGAGATGTCGCTGTCTTCGCTGCGGATGCGGAGGCGCGACACGGGAATGCCGAGCGACTCGGCGCACATCTGCGTCAGGACGGTGTCGCTGCCCTGGCCGATCTCGGCGGCGCCGATCATCAGGACCGCCGCCATGCCGTCTTCGCTGACCTTCACGATGGCGTTCGAGTGCGGGAAGATCGACTTCTTCTGGAAGGGCTCGCGGCCCTTCTCGTGCGAAAGCTGGACCTGGCCGCGGTAGATGCTGTAGCCCGCGCCGGATACGAACCCGCCGCAGCCGACGCCGATGCCTTTGGCAACGGATCCTATGGCATGGGGGGCCCGCCTGTGATTCACCGGCGAGACGTCGGTGCCACAGTTGCCTTTCACCGGTGGGACGCCGGTGCTGCCCCCCGACCAAGGTCGGGGGCTCTTTCCGGGTGCCTGCGTGGATGGTCGGGGGCTCTTTCCAGATGCCTGCGTGGATGGTCGGGGGCTCTTTCCTGGTGCTTGTGCGGATGGTCGGGGGCTCTTGTGGAGTTGGCCGTATTTGTCCTTCCAGCCGCTTTGCTGCTCGACGGCGTTAAGCGTGGCCAGGAATTCGCAACTGTCGATGTCCAGGTCGTTGACCGTGATCGTCTTGGGCGTCATGGCATTGCGGCGGCGTATCTCGATCGGGTCGATGCCCATATCGTCGGCGACCATGTTCAGCAGGCACTCGAATGCAAAACGCGGCTGCGGCACGCCGTGCCCGCGCATCGCCCCGCAGGCCGGCTTGTTGGTCATCATCCGATAGCCGTCGTATTTGTAGTTCGGAATGTGGTACAGCGTGGGCATCATGCTGCCGGCATAGTAGGCCGTGGCCACGCCGAACGACGAATAGGCCCCGCCGTCAAGGTAGATTTCGCTTTTGAAGGCCTTGATCTTGCCATCGCGATCGACGCCGAGCTTCATCTTCATGTGCTGCTTGTGGCGGCCGCGGCCGTAGTGGAACATCTCCTCGCGGGAATAGACCATCTTGACGGGCCGGCCGGTCTTCCTGCTCAAAATGGCCGAGCAAAGGTCGAGCGGGGTGGTCGCGGCCTTGCCACCAAACCCGCCCCCGACGGCTGGGCGGATCACGCGAATCCGGCCAAGCGGGATGTGCAGCACGTGGGCCATCATGTACTGCACGTAGTGCGGCACCTGCGTCGAGCTGTACAGCACGAGCGTGCCGTCGTGCTGCCAGATGGCGATCGAGGCATGTGGTTCGAGCGGCGATTGATAGATGTGGTTGCCGGTGAATGTCTCCTCGCGAACGTAATGCGACTCGGCAAAGCCCTTCTCGACGTCGCCGAAGTGTTGGTCCACGTGCGTGTTGACGTTGCGCTTGTATCGCTCGTGAAGCTGCGGCGCGCCGTCCGCGATCGCCGCCATCGGATCGAAGACAGCGGGCAGCTCCTCGTATTCGACCTCGATCAGCGAGATCGCTTTCTCCGCGGTCCTCTCGTCCACCGCCGCTACCGCCGCGACGGGGTCGCCGACGTGGCGGACCTTCTTCTTGGCGAGCACGTGTTCGTCGTAGCGTGCCGGGGACACGCCGTACGTCGTGTCCGGAACGTCAGCTCCGGTGATCACCGTCAGCACGCCATCGAGCGCTTTCGCCCTCGACACGTCAACGCGCTTCACGCGCCCGTGGGCAATGGGTGAGCCGAGGATCTTGCCGTGGGCCATGTTCGACAACGAGATGTCGCCGGTGTATTGCGCCCGGCCGGTGACCTTGTCGGCGGCGTCGACGCGGGGGATGGAAACGCCAACGGTGGACAGGGGCGATTGACGATTGACGGTTGACGATTGCGGATTAGGGATTGGGGATTGGGGATTTACGATTGGGGATTGGGGATTGGGTGTTGACGATTCTTGCGGTTCCGGCCCTTCCTTGGGGAGGGGGGAGCCGTCGCGGTAGCGCTGCCAGCGTTGAACGGCGCGGAGGATGCCCGCATAGCCGGTGCAACGGCACAGGTTGCCGGCGAGGGCGTTCTTGATGTCGTCAGGAGTGGGCTCGGGATTGCGCCTCAGCATCGCTGTAGTGGCCAGGACCATGCCCGGCGTGCAGTAGCCGCACTGGATCGCTCCTTCATGGACGAATGCCTTCTGAACGGCGGTCAGTTCGCCGTTCTGCGCGAGGCCCTCGATGGTGGTAATCGCCTTGCCTTCCATCTCGCAGGCGAGCAGCAGGCAACTGTTCATCGGCTCGCCGTCGACCAGGACGGTGCAGGCCCCGCAGTCGCCGACGTTGCAGCCCTTCTTGGTGCCGGTGAGGTGCAGTCTGTCGCGGAGGACGTCGAGCAGCGTATCACTCGGGACGACTGCCACATCACAAGTCTCGCCGTTGATGTTGAGACGGGCGATGGTCTTCACGATTTGGCCTCCTTCCCGCTTCCGGCCGCGCGGCGGCGGACAGTCTCGATCGCTCGTCGGGTCATCACGCCAACAATCTCGCGGCGGAACTCGGCCGAGCCGCGGACATCGGAGATCGGTTCGGCCGCTTTCATGGCCACGGTGGCTGCTCGATCGATCGCGTCTTCGTCGAGACAGCCTCCGACCAGCACGGCACCGGCGGCGGGAACCAGCTTCGGTGTCGGCGAGACGGCCCCGAGGACGATGCGGGCGTCGCGCACGATGTTGTCGTTGTCAAGAGTCCGTCCAGAACCTCCTGTGGCACCGCCGTCCCGGCGGTGACTACACAGGCGAGACGCCTGTGCTACAGAAGTCTTGGGCCGCGCTTCAAGCATGAGGCTGGCGGCGACCGCGGCTACCGCGATGGTGTTGCCGTCGCGGAGTTGGAATCTGGCGTAGGCGGCGCCGAATCCGGGCGACGGCCTCGGAACCAGGATCGCCGTCAGCACTTCGTCTTTGCGAAGGACTGTTTGCCGCGGCCCAGTGAAGAATGCCTCCAGCGGCACTTCTCGATTCCCTATGGGTGACCACAGCATGACCGACGCGTTCATCGCTGTCAGAATGGGGGGAAGATCTGCACACGGCACGGCGCTGGCGATATTGCCGCCAACGGTGGCGACGTTGCGAACCTGTGGGGCGGCCATCCTGCTTGTGGCATCGAGGATCGGCGAATAGCGCTCGCGGACGATTGGCGAACGGTCCAGCTCCGTGACGGTCGTGAGTGCCCCGATGCGCAAGCAGTCACTCGTCTCCGAGATGCCGCGCAAGGCGTCGATTCGACTGATGGAAACGACGTGATTGAGACGGACCCTGCCGGTCTTGAGGTCCACGAGTAGGTCCGTGCCGCCTGCGAGCAGCCGGGCGTCCGGCGCGTGGCGCATCATCAAAGCCGTCGCCTGTTCGAGCGTGGTGGCTTCGTGAAGTTCGATGTTGGGCACATGCATGGCCGAGTCTCCTGAGCCGCGCCGGCGGTGACCGCCCGTCTGAAGCCGAGAAGGAAGCCGAAGTAACTGCGGGCTGAGTGCGTGTTTGGCGGGATGGCACGGGTGAGCGGAGCCGCCGGCGGCGGCGGAGCTTACCCGTGGGCATTTATTCCAGCCTGTTCTCACGGGTAATGAACGACCCGCCCCCGTGGGGCGTGTCGTTTGTTACCCATGCCACCCCGTTTGAACGCTGAACACGTACCGGGCTGAAGCTCGCTGCTCTTCTTCGTCGGATGACGCCTTCTCGCTGTTCGTTTGGCCGCGCGGGCTGAAGCCCGCGGCTCTTCTTGGTCCTTGTGAGGTTCCCTCCCTTATTCGCTTGGCCGGGCAGGCTGAAGCCCGTGGCTCGTTTGGAGCACACCGCCGAGGAACTGCGCCGCAATCTGGTTGGCCACGCCGGTTGGTGAGCGGCCTCTCTTGGGGTCGTACCAGCGGTATAGCCAATTCAACATGCCAAACAAGGACATTGTCGCTACGTGCCGGTCGAGCGTGCTGTCCGGCGCGTGGGCATCGAGGACCCTGTTCACGACGGTACGCGTGATGTCATGATAATCGCGTCGGAGCCGGCGTGCTTCTTCGTAGGCCGCCCCGGTTAGCGAATCGAGCTCGTGCGAACAAACCTTAAGCGCGGCCATGTTGGCAGCGAAGTAGCCGACGTGCGTGCGGACCATCACGCGTAGCTGCTCGACGGGGTCAGCCACCCCGTATAGCCTTTCTCGCAAGCCGCTGACGAGCGAGTTGAACGTGCGAAACTGGATAAGGAATAGCATTTTTTCCTTGCTGTCGAAGTAGTGATATAGCCCGGCAAGGCTGACCCCGGCCGCCTTGGCGACCTCGCGCATCGAGGCCCGCTCATACCCGACCTGTGCGATTAAGCGCGTGGCAGCCTCAAGGATGTGGTTGAGCCGCTCGTCGTGACTCTCCCGTATATCGGACGTTTGGTCTGGCTCCGGCGACTGGCGATCTTGCTCGAACACGCGTTCTGGTTTCCGTGATGCCATGGGCAGAGGACCGTGCGGGCAGACGAACACCCGCTCTGGTTTACTATGCGTCAGGATTCGGGCAATGTCAAGGCAGAACATGCAGCAACAGCACTTGACTGTACTGGGAAACAGGTCATAATGGCCCGCGTATCGCCTCGGCGTAGGGCGACAGCGGGACGTACGGTTCGGGTTGTCGCTATTCCGCCGATCGAACGTACGTTCGCCGTTTTCGCAAGTCACCGACCCGCGCGGCGAGGATAGCGGGCCGGTGGGCAGACCCCGTTCGGCATAGAGAGATATAGGGAGGCCCGATATGAGCTTGTTCCCCACTCGAAGCCCGGCATCGTTCGATTTCCGCGAGGTCCAGTACGAAAAGAAGGACTGGGTCGCCCGAGTCACGATCAACCGGCCCCACAACTACAACGCCTACAGCACACCTGCCCTACAGGAATTGGCGGCCGCCTTCGAGGACGCCTCCTGGGATGACAGCGTCGCGGTGGTTGTCTATACCGGGACCGGTGACCGGGCATTCTGCACCGGCGGCGACGTCAAGGAATACCAGGAAAGCTACACGCAGAAGCCGCGCGACTACTGGAAGTACATGTGCTGCTTCAAGGGCTACATCGAATCGATGGTCAACTGCTCCAAGCCGGTGATTGCCCGGCTGAACGGCATGGCCGTCGGGGGGGGCAATGAAAGCCAACTCGCCTGCGACCTGGGGGTCATGGGCGAGCACGCGTTCATCGCCCAGGTGGGGACGGGCGTCGGGTCCGTGGCGTGTGGCGGTTCGACGCAGTGGCTGCCCGTTCACGTCGGCGACCGCAGGGCACGGGGCATCCTGTTCCTCAATCAGCGGTATCCGGCTTACACGTCGCTGTCGATGGGCCTGGTGAACGCGGTGGTGCCGACGGTCAAGGGGCCGAACGGCGCGTTCTGCACGAGGTTCACGGACAAGCGGACGTACCTGGCCGACTGGAACACCGACCCGTGGGAGAACCCGTTCGAGGCGCGGGCGACGCCGGCGGACATCAAGAAGGCACAGAAGGGCTCGGACGGCTACAAGATCGACCTGTCGCGGCTGGACGAGGTTGTGGCGGACCTGTGTGATCAGGTCGTCAACAAGTTCTTCGAGTGCACTCGGTACACGAAGGCACAGGTGAACTTCTGGAAGGAGCTGTCATGGCACGCCACGGCTGGCCACGCGCGGGATTGGCTGTCCACGCACTACACGTGCCTGGAGCCGACCGAGGGCATGACGGCCTTTGTCGAGAAGCGTCCGGTGGATTTCATTGGCATGCGGCGCCGCATGGCGGACCCGAACGGGTCGAGCGAGTTTCTGTGGGGCCCGTACGCGAAGACGTGCCCGAAGTGTGAAGCCAAGGGCATTCCGGCGTTCTTTGAATTCTGCGGGAAGTGTGGAGCTGAGTTGGGCTAGGTTTGTGGTACGGGGCTTGGCTGGCCATGATCCCTGAACGACTTGAATGGGTGCTCTTCTGGGCTCTCGGAGGCTTCTCCCTGATGTTGATCGTTGGCAATTGGGCTGGCTCGGTCTGGGCGGTCTATCGTAAGTCGAGCTTCTCGTGGATACCGTTTATGGGAGGCCTGTCAGGGTGTGCCGCGTTACTCTTATGCCCGCGACCAGGGACAGGGTACTGGTGCTGGGTGCCATTGGTAGTTGATCCATCTATACCAGGTTTCCTGTACGCCTTATTCGTTCTTAGAGCGTCTCGTAAACAGCGGAGCCGGTAGGTGCGTAGATATGTCCGATCTCGCGGAAACGTGATTCCCTCCGCCCCTGTCGGGGCGGATCGCTCCGTGAACGCTTTCTTTCACGGGTTTTGCTCCGCTCCACCCGTGGCTACGGTCCTTGGCCCCATTGGGGCCAATACTCTGCTCGCACGGGCTGAAGCCGGCGCCTCGTCACAGAGATGTTGGGCGCCACGGGTCACCGGACGGCCGCACGGGCTTGAAGCCCGTGGCTCCTCGGCTTTGGAAGGAATATGAACATGACGCTTGAAGATATGAAGGCCATCGTGACGGGTGGCAGCTTGGGTATTGGCGCAGCGATTGCGCGGGAGTTGGCCCGACAGGGGGCGAACGTGGCGATCAACTATCGCCGGCACGACACGGAAGCGAAGCAGGTCGTGGCGGATATCGAAGGGATGGGGCGCAGGGGCCTGGCGATCAAGGCGGACGTGGCCAGCTTTACAGACGCCCAGCGGATGGTGGACGAGGTGCGTGAGAAGTTCGGGGGGCTGGACATCCTGGTCAACAACGCGGGGATCAACCGGGATGCGGTCAGTTGGAAGATGACCGAGGAGCAGTGGGACCAGGTGATCGACACGAACCTGAAGGGATACTTCAATTATATCCGTGCCGCGGTGGGGATCTTGAAGGAGCAGCAATCGGGCAAGATCGTGAACGTCACATCGATCAACGGGCTTCGGGGCAAGTTCGGGCAGACGAACTACTCGGCGTCGAAGGCCGGCATCATCGGGCTGACGAAGGCGTTGGCCCGCGAGTTGGGGCGGTCGAGCGTGAATGTGAACGCCGTGGCTCCCGGCCTGATCGAGACGGACATGATGAAGGACGCCCCGGAGAAGGTGATCGAGGCCGCGCTTGCCGAGATCGTGCTCGGGCGACTGGGCAAGCCGGAGGAGGTGGCCACGGTGGTGGCGTTCTTGTGCAGCGAGGCTGCCAGGCACATCACCGGGCAGGTGATTCAGGTGGATGGGGGACAGTATATGTAGATTGACGATTGACGATTGGAGATTGACGATTGGAGATTGGGGATTGGGGATTGGGGATTGGGGATTGACGATTGGAGAATGACGAATGGACGCGTGCGTACTAATTCCTCTGCGATGGATAGGCTGTGCGATTCTCGCGGCGCTGCTCGGCGGCTGCGGGGCCCCGCAGCGTGTCGAATCAGACGCGACGGCGCAGGAAGGCCCCTCCAGTGGATGCGCCCAATGGCGTTTCGACGGGGATTGCCTTGGCCAGGTGCCGAAGGGCTGGAGCATCCGGGAGACCAATCCCAGCGAATCGCTCGCGATATGGAAGGTGATCGCGGATGACACGGCGCCGTCCAGGCCGCACGTGATGGCGTTGGAGAGTAGTGAGAACTACGGAGGCACGTTTAACCTGGCCATTGCGGAGGATACCTCGTTCAAGGACCTTGATCTGACCGTGCGTGTGAAAGCCGTCAAGGGGGAGGAGGATCAGGGCGGTGGCGTGATCTGGCGATGCAAGGACGAGAACAACTACTACATCTGCCGGCTCAATCCGCTGGAGAGCAACTACCGCGTGTACAAGGTCGTGGACAGCAAGCGGCGACAGCTCGATTCAGAAACGGTCGCATTGCAGGCCGGCCGATGGTACAGCATCCGCATAACCATGATCGGTGAGCAAATTACTTGTTCTCTCGACGGCGCGAGAATGCTTGAAGCGAAAGACGGCACGTTCGCCGACAGCGGCATGGTGGGCCTGTGGACCAAGGCAGATGCCGTGACTTCGTTCGACGATCTGGCGGTGCGGTCACTTGACGATCGCTAGTGCTCGGAGACGCGTTATTTGATGGGTGCGGCGGTGGTTTTTTGGCGGGTGCCATGCCTTCACGAGCGAAGCTCGGGTAGGCATGTCGAATATGGGATGCTGTCCCATATGCCAATGATCCCTCGGGCGCGCCATGCTTACCCGCGACTCCGTCGCGTGAAAGCATGGCACCCGGCACCCGGCTCACCCTGGTTTGGAGTAAACCGTGAAGTTAAACGACATTGTTGCCATTAGCGCGGTACGGACACCGATGGGGCGGTTTGGTGGGACGATCAAGGACGTTGCCGCGTACGACCTTGGGGCGGCGGCGATTCGGGCGGCGCTGGAGCGGGCCGGGGTCGCGGGCGACGGCATTGATGACGTGAACTTCGGCAGTTGTCGCCAGGCGGGCAATGGGCCGAACCCGGCGCGGACGGCCGCGGTGCGGGGTGGCATTCCCGTCACCGTTCCGGTGCAGACGATTAACATGGCGTGCCCGTCGGGGATGCGGTGCATGGTGATGGCGTCGCAGGCGATCCGATTGGGCGATTACAAGACGGCCGTGGTCGGCGGCATGGACAGCATGAGCACGATCCCGTACTTGCTGAAGGACTGCCGGTGGGACGGCTTTAAGATGGGAGATCGCACACTGCTCGACGGCTGGGCTGACAGCATCGACCCGCTGTGCGGTGTGGGGATGGGGGCGACGGCGGAGAACCTCGTCGAGAAGTACAGGATTCCGCGCGAGGCGCAAGACGCGTTCGCGGTCGAGAGCCACCGGAAGGCGGCCAAGGCGCAGGTCAATGGATGGTTCGACGAGGAGATCGTGCCGGTTGAGGTGCCAGCGAAGGGCAAGCAGCCGGCTGTCTTGTTTGACAAGGACGAGACCATCCGGGCCGACAGCTCAGTCGAGAAGCTGGCCAAGCTGCGGCCGGCGTTCAAGAAGGACGGCACCGTCACGGCCGGCAATGCGTGCGGCATGTCCGACGGGGCGACGGCGCTGGTCCTGACTTCGCGTGAGCACGCGAAGGCGTTGGGCGCGACGCCGCTCTTCTCGCTGGTGGCCTATTCCTGCGTGGCGGTCGAGCCGGCGACGATGGGCGAGGGACCAGGTATCTCGATCCCGGCGGCCTTGGACAAGGCCGGCATGACGCTGAGGCAGATGGACTTGATCGAGGTGAACGAGGCGTTCGCGATCCAGGTGCTGGCCAACGAAAACGTCTTGAAGTGGGACCGCGGCAAGCTGAACGTGCACGGGGGTGCCATCGCCCTCGGGCATCCGACGGGGATCAGCGGTGCCCGCATCGTTGTGACGCTCTATCACGCCTTGAAGCGGACTGGCGGGGAACTGGGTATCGCTGCCATCTGCGGCGGTGGTGGCGTGAGCATGGCGATGATCATCAAGCGGGAGCGCTAGCGATTGCGGATTGGGGTTGGGGATTGGGGATTGGGGATTGGGGATTGGGGATTGGGGATTGGGGATTGGGGATTGGGGATTGGGGATTGGGGATTGGGGA
>JAFGQA010000386.1 GCA_016935885.1 Phycisphaerae bacterium
CGGGCCGATCCTGGCCGATCTCGGCTTTGCGTACAGCTCAAGCGTCTTCCCGATTCGCCACCGTCGCTACGGCATCCCGGCCGCCGCCCGACACATCCACCGGTGGAAAGACTGCCGTCTGATCGAGTGCCCGCCGGCAACGGTGCGGCTTGGCGGGCGGAACTGGCCGGTCGCAGGAGGCGGCTACTTCAGGCTCCTGCCCGGGTTGGTCGCCAGGCGCGCGATTCGCAGGCTCAACCGCGAGGGCATGCCGGCCATCCTCTACATCCACCCGTACGAATTGGACGTAGACGGCATTGCGTCACACAGAGATCAGGGCGTCAAAGTGGGACTGGGCCGATACCTGACGCAACACTTGTTCCGCGGCAGGATCGAACGGCGACTGCACCGTCTGTGCGATCAGTTCCGGTTCACGACGATGCGGGATCTGCTGAAGTACGCACTGATGCACGAGGATGTGGGGGACCGCTAGGATTCACGTGTTCCGGAGCCCATCCGGGGATTCTGACCGCTGTCTCGCCGGTGCCTCATCACAGGCCTGCTGCGGGTGCCATCGCGAACTTGCCTACGTTCCGTGAATTCGACGAAGCCATCCGCTTGACTGAGAAGGGAAGCACGGTGTTGTCGGATTGCCGACGGAGAAAGAACGTACGACATCTGCCGCGGAGAGTGCCAATGAGCAGTCGCATCGTTCTGGCCTGGAGCCTGGCAACGTGCCTCCTGGGCCTGGTCACCTGGCCCGACGACGCTGTCGCAGACCCCGACCCCCTCCTCTGGAAGCTCGCGTTCGTGGACAACCCGAAGCTGCCGCCCGTGTTTCGCGAGTTTGCGGTACCACGGGCCGACGGCAGCACGCTGCGCGCGTATCTGGCCCATTTCGCGAAGGCCGCTGATACTCGCAAGCCGCTGATGATCTACCTCGATGGCTCCGGAGCCGGTTCGCTCTTCACGATGCACGGCGGGCGCGTGGGCTGCAGCCTCTTCGGCCTGCTGGCCCGACTCGCGAAAGACGAGTTCCACGTTGTCGCCGGCGAGAAACGCGGAGTACCATTCCTGCAAGAGGCACGCGGAAGCGGACAGGAAGGATCGGAAGAATACGCTCGCCACGCGACATACGAGGGACGCATCGCTGAAGCGAGGAGATTGCTCGACACGATGCTGGCGCAGCCGGCCATCGATCCGACGCGCGTGGTTGTCGTCGGGCATTCGGAGGGGGCAGACGTGGCGGCCGGCCTGGCCGCGACGGACCCCCGCGTGACCCACGTCGCCTTTCTGGCCGGCGGCGGGCCGACACAGATGTTCGATCTGATCGTGCTGCAACGGAAACGCATGCGTCGGCGGAAGGCCTCGGCCGCCGAGATCGAGAAGGCAGTCGAGCAACTCGAGCGCGATTATCGCGACATCTTTGCCGACCCGCTCAGTACCACGAAGATCTTCCAGGGCCATGCCTACCGCCGATGGGCATCGTTTTTCCAGCATCCGCCGGCAGACAACCTGCTCAAGACGAAGGCGAAGCTCTATGTGGCCCACGGCAGCGCGGACGAATCGGGTCCGATCGAGTCGTTCGATTACCTGGTGGTGGAGCTGATTCGCGCCGGCCGCAAGGACGTCGCCATCCGCCGCTTCGCAAACCGCGACCACGGCTTCTGCGACGTGGACCATCCCACGCAAGGCCCGCCGATGGAGGACGTCTTCGAGGAAATCCTCGCGTGGGCGATGGGTGGCGCAAGAAGCGACCCGTAACGAGGGCCTGACCTGATCGCTCCATGAACATCATCAGGCCCGGCAGCATGACGCGTGCTCCCGGCAGGTACGCGTCATCGCGAATGGGGATCAGATGCAGTGAGCGCTTCGTCAAACAGTTGTTGGGCAATCACGGGCCAGAAGCCCGTGCCACAGGGGGTTTGGGATAGCGAACAGTTATGTAAGGACGCGCCGAGAGATGGGAAGGTCCGCACAGCGGTTCCTAACTTCGGCTGAATCCCGGCGTCGACGGCAGGCGTCGCGTAACCTGTCGCGCAGCAATTGATGATGGCCTACACGTTTGTTACGATTCAATCCGGATCGATGATGCGGCGGTGCGAGACGATCATCCTGGCGTGCGTTTGGCCACTGTTTGCGGGCTGCCATCCTGATTCGAAGCCGCACGAAGCGGAGCAATCCGTGGTGGTTGGTGGCGCCTTGCCAGAGAGAGACTGGCACAGGCTTCAGTCCGCCGGCTGGGCCGAGCGGGCGGGGAACGGTCTGGGCCTGTGGGTGTCGGTCGCCCGGCAACGCCTGTTCGGCATCGAGCACGGCCTCGTCCGGTTTGGGTATGCGTGTTCCACGGCGGCGAAGGGCACTGGGAACCTGACAGGTTCCAACAAGACACCGTTGGGCTGGCACGAGGTCCAAGAGCGATACGGGGAAGGTCTGCCGCCGGGGGCGGTTTTCAAGGAGCGTAAGTACACGGAGGAGATCTGGAGCCCCGGCGAGCCTGCGCAGAAGGATCTGATCCTGTCGCGGATCATGTGGCTGCGTGGTCTGGAGCCGGGCGTGAACGCCGGGCCTGGCGTTGATTCGCACGCCCGCTACATCTACATCCACGGAACAGCGGCCGAGGACCGGCTTGGCGCGCCGGCCTCGATGGGTTGCGTCCGGCTCGCTAACGAAGACGTCATCCGTCTATTCGACCAGACCAGGAGCGGCACGCCGGTGCTCATCACGGAGTGGTGAGGCGCTTACGGCGACGGGCCGAAACGCCGAAAGCCCGAAGCGCCGGAACGCCGCCGCGAGCAAACGAGATGCGGCATTCTGGAGGGTCGGGCGCATGTCGGATCAGTACATAAACAACAATTCCCGATACTTGGGAATCGGCCAGTACTGGTCGTCGACGATGATCTCGAGATCGTCCGACGCGGCCCGTACCTCGTTCATCGCCGGTATGACCTGATCTCGATAAAAGCGGGCGTGTGCCCGCGGGTCGCCACTGTTCTCGTCGGCCTTGCCGCGGATGTGGTCGAGCGCGTCGACGGCGGCCTTCAGCCGCGACGTACGCCGGCTCAACTGGGCGAAGCATTTCTCGGGGGCGGAGGCGTCGAACGTTGCCGAGGCCTGCTTGGTGGAAATCAGGCAGTGTGCCACGTTTTCTTGGTGGCGCAGGGCGGCGGGCAGGATCAACGTTCCTGCCATGTTGGCCGTCAACTGGGCCTCGACGTTGATCGTCTTGGCGTAGCCTTCGAGGGCTATCTTGTGGCGCGCCTCGAGTTCCCGGTCGGTATAGACTTTGTGCCGCGCGAAGAGCGCCTTGGTCTCGGGTTCGATCAACGCCTCGATCGCATCGATGCTGGACTTGATGTTGGGGAGGCCGCGATCGGCCGCCTCGGTCTCCCAGCTCGCCGAGTAGTTGTCGCCGTTGAACAGGATCGCCTGGTGGTTCTTCAGATTGTCGTGGATGACCTTCTGGACGGCGGTCTCAAAGCCGGACCCGGCCTCCATCTCCCTTTCGATCTCGTCGGCAAGCGCCTCGAGGGCGTCGGCGACGACCGTGTTCAGCACGGCGTTGGGCATGGCGATCGATTGGCTGGAGCCGACCGCTCGTAACTCAAACTTGTTCCCCGTAAAGGCCAACGGCGACGTGCGGTTGCGGTCCGAATCGTCCCGCGGCAGCGGCGGCAAGCTCGAGATGCCGATCTGAAGCGTGCCAGCGCTTCGGCCCGCATCGGGTCTTCCAGCGATGATCCCCTCAACGATCTCCGTGAGCTTGCCGCCCAGGTAGATGCTGATGATGGCCGGTGGCGCCTCGTTGGCCCCGAGACGATGATCGTTGCCCGGGCCCGCGACGGAGGCGCGCAGCAGCTTGGAGTAGGTGTGGATCGCCCGGATGACGGCGGTCAGGAAGACGAGGAACTGGGCATTCTCGTGTGGCGTGTGGCCTGGATCGAGCAGATTGTTGCCCGCGTCGTCGCACATGGACCAGTTGTTGTGCTTGCCCGATCCATTGATGCCGGCGAAGGGCTTTTCGTGCAGCAGGCACTTGAGGCCGTGCTTTATCGCGGTGTCCTTGAGAACCTCCATGACGAGCATGTTGTGATCGGTCGCGACGTTGATGTCTTCGAAGACGGGGGCGATCTCGAATTGGCCGGGGGCGACCTCGTTGTGCCGCGTCTTGATGGGGATGCCGAGTGTGTACAGGGTTCGCTCGGCATCCATCATGAAGGCCAAGATACGCTCCTCGATGGCCCCGAAGTAGTGGTCCTCCATCTCCTGCCCCTTGGGCGGCTTGGCCCCGAAGAGCGTCCGGCCGGCGTTGATCAGATCGGGACGGAGATAATAGAAGTGCCGATCGATCAGGAAGTACTCCTGCTCGGGCCCGACGGTGCAACTGACCTTCTTTACCTGCTCGTTGCCGAACAGGCGAAGCACGCGCAAGGCCTGCCTGTTTATGGCCGCAATCGAGCGCAGAAGCGGCGTCTTCTTGTCCAGCGCCGTACCGTCATAGCTGCAAAACGCCGTTGGGATGCACAGCGTCCTCCCGTTGACACCGTCCATCAAAAAGGCGGGGCTGGTCGGATCCCACGTGGTATAGCCCCGGGCCTCGAAGGTCGACCGCGTGCCCCCCGACGGCAGGCTGCTCGCATCGGGCTCGCCCTTGATCAGCGTCCCGCCCGAAAACTCGAGCAACGCCTGCCCGTCTCCCGTGGGGACGAGAAAGGTGTCGTGTTTCTCAGCGGTCTGGCCGGTCAACGGCAGGAACCAGTGGCAGTAGTGCGTTGCCCCCCGCTCGATGGCCCAGTCTTTCATGGCGTTGGCCACGACCTCGGCGAAGCGACTATCCAACGGCTCGCCTTCCTGGATCGTCCGCAGCAATGCCTGATACGCATCCTTGGGCAGCGCCGAACGCATCGTCGAAAGGCTGAAGACGTTGCGGCCGAAGACGTCCCGCACGGGCTCGGCCTCGGGGTGAATGGTCGGTCCTGGCAGACGCTGTCCGGCAATCGCCCGAATCGCCTCGTGTCTCGCACTCGCCGGCATCATATCGTAAAACCCTTGAATCCTTGAATCCTCTGATCCTCTAATCCTCTAATCCCTTAATCCTTCTGCTTCACGCGCTCTGCTTGCGGATGACCATGTCGAAGTTCCGCACCATGGACCGGTGCATGGCGTAACCGATTAGGCCGTACACGGCGGCGGAGCAAAACGAGGCGATGAAGGCGATGACCCGACACGTCGTGACGGTGGCGCCCGCGGTCGTGGCCCCAACGGCCGATGCGGGATCAACGGCGATGAAGACCGCGGTCACGGGGGTCAGGGGCATGAAGGCGGCCGTCAGGAGGTCATTCCCGGCACTTTTCATGGAGAAAGCGCAGCCGGCGGTGGCGGCAAAGACACCGATGACGATACCCGTGCTGGTGAAAACGGCGCCCATGGTCTTCTTGCTCTTGATGGACCAGTGCAGGCCGATCATGCAGGCGAAGGCGGTGAAACAGACGAACAGGACCGGCAGCGTGATGGTCGCCTCCCAGCCAACGACCGGCCCGGTCCCCTTGTCGGCAAAGGTCCGGCCGCTGATGAGGTCGAACAGGACGAACAGGCCGGCGGTGATATATGGGACGAGCAACAGCGGGCCGGCCGAGTGCACGAGTCCCCAGATCTTGCCCCGGATGATGGTGTCGCTGGTCATCGGCGTGGACAGGACAAGCTCGATGGTGTTGGATTCCTTCTCGCGCGTCATCGACGTGGCGGCAGTCGTCGTGGCGACGAACAGGGTGATGCCCAATTCGACGGCGACGATGCCGTAGAGCCACAGGCGGGTCTGGGCGACGGTCAGGGCCCCCTGGCCGTAATAGACCAGCAATACCAGCCCGATGACCAGGCCGGTTCCAAAGACGGAGTACCGGAGGACTTGCCCTCCACCTGCCGAGGCGCTCGTCACGGCCTCGCGCCAGGCGATCGGGTTGCGGCGAACGTGCCGGGGCTTGCGAGTCCGCTCGCTCGTCGAGTTCGTCGTCTTGGCCCGGCGCAACAGGCGGGAGAAGAAGGTGACTTCGCCTTCCTTGGCCCCGCGCCGCACGAAGAACAGGCTCAAGAGGATGAGCAACAGCGAGGCCAGGATCGTCATCACCATGTAGCTGTACTGTGGGTACGCCAGCAGGTAACCGCCGGGGAAGCCATAGTGAGCCGTCGCGCCGTAGGCCGGGGCGGGCGTCTTGCCCAGCACGACCCAGAGGGCCAGAAACGGGTGGAAGGCGGCGAGCCAACTCATGCACAGGTCTCGACTCGGAGCGGGCTCTGCCTCAGGGGGAATGACGCCCGGCCAGGAGGCGAGGCTGTAAACCACGATCAGGTAGATGGCAATGGTCAGGTAGAAGGAGAATATCGTCCGGCCGGTGCCGACCTTGATCACGCTGATGGTGATGGCCAGCGAGCCCGTGAACAGGGCGGTGCTGGCGGCAAGGGCGATAGACATGACGATCTTGTCACCCGTGACGCCGCCGTAGACCATCATAATGCAAAACAACGGTACGCCGGCCAGCAGCAGCACGGAGACAAAGAAGAACCGGCTCAGCAGCGACCCGAGGACGATCTGCCCGTTGGTCAGGGGGGTTGAGAGCAGGATGCTGTAGGTCTGAGCATCTTTCTCCTGTGTGATGGCGGCCGCGGTGAAAATCGGCGCGAGGATGCACACCATGCCAAGCTGAATGATCGAGACGTATTGGAATACCCTCGTCGCCTGCTTGGCCAAGTCTGCCAGCGACGTCCCGCCCGCCGCTTGATGGGCGAAGATGACGCCGATGACGACCGCAACGGCGAGCACCGACAGATAGCCGACGCGGATCCACAGGTGGCGTACGCGGCGGCCGCCCGCGTGGACCACGCGGACAAGAATCGGGTTGGCGGGCACCAGCCGCCAAAACCAGAGCCCAAGATCTCGATGCAGCGATTGCACGTCACACCGGCAGCTTCTTCACGCCCTTCGCGGCAAGGGCCTTTC
>JAFGQA010000387.1 GCA_016935885.1 Phycisphaerae bacterium
ATAGTGGCACCCGTGCGCGCAGTGGTCCTCGACGAAGCGCCGGGTGCCACTGGCGGCTTGTCCGCCAGTGTTCTGTGAGGAATCGCGTGCAAGATCGCACTGGCAGCAAGCTGATAGTGGCACCCGCGCGCGCAGTGGTCCTCGACGAAGCGCCGGGTGCCACTGGCGGCTTGTCCGCCAGTGCTCTGTGAGGGATCGCGTGCAAGATCGCACTGGCAGCAAGCTGATAGTGGCACCCGCGCGCTGGTTGTCGTCGAGGTCGGTCGACGGCTTCCTTGGTATTGTGGCCCGGTGGCCCAACCGCGGTCCGAGCTCGGCCCGGAATCGCTGCCACCGTAACCATTGTGCGGAAAAGGACTTGCGCCAGCTCTTTCTTTTCTCAAATTCGCTTGACTGGCGGGGTGCAGTTCCGGTAACATGCTAACTGGGACTAGAGCTTGTGTGAGTTACTGCGGAAAGGCGCTGGGGGCAGGAGGATCAGGAAATGGCTTGGAGGTTTATAGCGGCTCTTGCGGTGGTTGCCTTGATAGTTGCACCGGCCGCCGGTGATGTCGTTGGTGCCGACTGTTACGATGACGGCGACGGCGCCGTGACGATGGGCGCGTGGTCGTGGGAGTGGGACGATCCGAGTGATACCGCCACCATGAACGTGCCCGAGACGCAGCATTGGGCGCCGGCACACATCTTCACGGAGTTTTATACCGACACTCCGGAAGATCCGAATGCTTGGGTCATCAAGGAGGTCGAGAACGACACGGACTTCGACTGGACGGACTACCACATCAACGTGTCGCTCGATCGCATGTTTACGATCGTCACGGCCACAAGTCCGACGGACTGGCTCACTCCGGTCATCACCCAGCCCACGCTACAGGGCGAGGTCTACCTGGGAACCGTAGAGTACTACTACGATGGACTTGGCACGGAGATTCCGATCGGAGAAACGGGCGAGTTCGGCGTTAAGTTGAATTTCACGGGGAGCGTATCGTTCTGCATGGAGCAGATCCCGACGCCGGAACCGTCGTCGGCAGCGATGCTGGCGCTCGGCGCGCTTGCGTTGCTGCGCCGCCGCCGCTGAGCCGGGCTCCTTTGACCGTTGCCTTCTGCATTACACCAGGCACCTTCTTTCTCAAGAGGGTGCCTGTTTCTTCCTAGTGCTGGGCCGAGAATCCCTTCTCGGCCCCTGTTCCCCACGGGAAGGGATTCCTGTTGACGGTGGGTACGAGAAGGGATTCTCGCGCCAAGCCGGTGCCCGCACACACGATAACCCGCGCACTCCCTATGGCATCCGCTTCAACCCGCCGCGCGGAGACGAGATGCCGGGTGCCGCCTCAAGGCGCGCCTGGGGCCTGATAGGGCATGCCGCGTTTGTAGAGTGCGATTCGCTCTCGGATCCTCTCCGTAACGAGCTGATTGCCCGAGGCGATGGCAAGTTGAAGGGCTTTCTCTGCGGACCGGACTGCCTCGGCGAATTGTCCCGTTTCCGCGTAGCACACGCCCAACACGTCGAGCGGCTCGACCTGCCGGTACTTCGTCAACTCACAGGACCGCTTGGCAAGCTGGACCGCCCTCGCGCCATCCCGCCTGGATGGGTCTGGGGCCGTGACCAGGATCCAAGCGAAATCCCGCAGCATCTCGGAATCGTCCGGCGCGTACTGTACCGCCAACGAGAGATGCCGGATCGATTCGTCGATCCGGTTCAGACTGAACATCACTTTGCCCAAGCTGTAATGCGCGGAGGCGTAATCTGGTTCTATCTGCACTGCCAGCGATAGATGCCTCACGGCCTCTTCGAGCCTCCCTTGGCGAGCCAGCAGTTCTCCGAGGCCGTAGTGCGAGGCAGCGTTATGCGGGTCGTGGCGCAGTGCCTCGGAGAAGTGCATCGCTCCTTCCCGGAACATCCCCTTGGCACACAGCAGCGACCCCAACATACTGTGGGCATCTGACAAATCGGGCTTGATGCGCACGGCCGCCGAGAGGTGCGTGATGGCCTCGTCGATCCTCCTCTGACGGTACAGGAGCATCCCCAGGTTGTAGTGGGCGCTGGAGCTGTCCGGATCGAGTCGCAGCGCCTCCGTCAGGTGCTCCGCTCCCTCCTCGACCATGCCCTTGCGGGAGAGCAAGCCTCCGAGGTTGCAGTGGGCAATGGCATTGACGGGGTTCAACTCCAGCGCCCTTCTGTATTCTGTTATCGCGGCGTCGATGTCGTCGGCCCTCATGAACGCCTCACCCGCCCTCACATGGGAGACGTCATCGATGAACTGCTCGCGGATCGTCTTGATCGCGGTGGGTCCGACGGCGACAAACTCCGGTATGTTGGCCGCCCTGTCGGGGGCGGTGAAATGTGCCAACAGGACCGGCGGGCTGCTGTGGCCTTCTGCATCGATGTGCGAAAGGAAGAGCTGGGTGTAGGGCGTGTTGGCCTTCGAGGAGAACACGAGCCATCTGCTGTTGGGCGACCAACTGTGCCACGAGTTCATCCGTGGCGTGTTGCATCGCAGTCGGCGGGCCTTTCCGCCCGTGGCCGGGATGATGTAGAGTTCGCTGTCCGGTTGCAGCAGCATGAAGCTCCTCGCCTTGCAGAACACGATCCACTTGCCGTCGGGCGAGTATCTCGCGAAGAAGTTGCTCATGCCGTTGTTGGAGGCCCCCTCGATGGGCTCCGGTTTGCCGCCCTTGCCGTCGTTGAACGGAATCCGGTACAGGTCGAACTGGAAGGTATTGCCACCTTTCAGGAATCCCTCGCACTCATCCGGCGCGAGCAGCACACTCCCCTTGTCTCGAATCGTCTTGAGGTAGTACACGTCGCTCCTGGCGAATACGATGTACTTCCCGTCGGGACTCCACGTGGGATTGCTCTGCACGAATCGCGGGTTGTCGGCCCCCGGCAGCGCCTCGAAGGTTCCCGCCTCCCTGGAATACACGGCGAGGATTCCCTTGATCGGGAAGAAGAGCTGCGAGAAGGTCAAATCGGGCTTCGGAACGAATACAGATCGGTCTTTCACCGTGCTGACCACGTACCTGCCGTCTGGAGAGACCTGTGAGAGCAGTCCGAACGTGTGTTCCCCGTCGTCCCTGCGGTAGTCGCTCCACGTGATGATCTTGTCCTTGGAGAGGACCATCTCATCCGCAACCGACGCAAGCGCGTACGAGCCCTTATCGTTCGCGTAATCGACGTCCATGCCGAGCAAGCCGCCGTCAGCGGAGAACGAGTGGCAATTGCCACAGACGGGTAGCTTCTCCAGCACGATCGGCGGCTGCTGTTGGGAGGAGATTGCCCCGAACCGCCAGCGGATGTTCGTCGGGTCTTTCACGGCCTCGCTGAAGGGCAGGTTCACCTCGCGATAGAAGATGGGAGCACCGACCTCATCCTTCGATGTGCGGATCGTGATGCTCGCGCGCGAGAGGACCGCGTCCGGAGCCAACGCATGGACGCCACGAATGGCGACTTCCGCGGCGTTCTCCAGCGACCGTCTTTGTATCGCCTCCCAGATAGGGGCATCGGGCGTCCATTCTGCGCGATGCACGTCGAAGCTGAGGGGCTCCGTGTCGCCGGTGAACGTGACGGTGATACGCCACACGTCCGTGCCGGCGTCTGTGTCGGTCCAACGGAATCTCGGAGGCGCGATTCCCGGTGGGAAGACCGTCTCGTCGAGTGGATAGTCGACGGTCAGGGCACCGACTTGGGCAAGATCGCTGTCGCCCGCAGGGGGCCCGCTCCTCGGCACATCGACGTCGCGGCAGGAGGGGAGCAAGGCCATCACAAGGGCAGCGGCCACGACATGAACGGCGACGCGGCGGCGTTCCCGCACACGCTGCTTTGGCCTCGGCGCGGCTGACGGGCCTCGTCTCGCGATATGTCCACCGAGGTCCATCTCAGGGAGCATTCTCAGCCTTCGGACGACATCGGGCAAGCAGGGGGCTTACGGAGTTGGGCATCCCAGACGTGGGCGATCGGCGATCAGCGATCAACGCAGGCCGCCCAGGAGTGCCGCGGCGAGAAAGCCGCCACCCTTACTGGTAGCTGACTTGAGGACGAAGTCATCGATACCGCCACCGGGAGCGAGGAGATCCTCTTCCGACTCGGCGCTACTCGACCAAGCGATGATGATCACGGGCTTGTTGCCCAGGACCTGACGTGCCGACCGAGCCAAGGTCGTGGCGTCCATGTCGGGCAGCGTGCCGTCCGTGAGGATGATCCGTGGGGGTTGGTTGGCAACTCGTTGGAGTGCCTCCTTACCGGTGTGGACGATGTGCGGGTCGAATCCGAGTCGCGTCGCCAATTCGGCAGCGCTGGCGCTCTGGGAGTGGCTGCTGGCCGCGATCATGAGCAGAGGCGGGTTCTTGCCCAAGCGGAGCTCTCCGCCTGCCAGACGTCCCGCGGTAGACGCCAGGGAGAGCAGCCGCTCTTCCCACTTGGCGTTCCTTCGGGCCAGGTCTTTGCACGTGTGCTCGAGCGACTCGATCTTCTGGCGTAGCCCCCCCCCCGAATCCGAAGCGTTCCACCTGGATCTCAAGAGTCGTTCGGCTCGCTTGACGTGAAAGCCCAGGGCGTCGGCGCAGGTATCCAGGCTGATCACGTCATCCACTCCCTCCCGAAAGGCGAGGCAGAGGTACTCGCTGGATGGCAGGGAAGGCGCATACAGCACCACCAGACGAGGATTCCCATTCCCACGGGCGATCTGAGCCAGCTTGACGCCCAGGCAATCCTCCTCGAGTGCCGGCAGGAATACGACGGCGGGCGTCGAGGGCAGCAAGGACTTGGGCAAATCTCGGTCCGGCGCAACGGCGTGAACAACGACCTCAAACGCCTCCCGACGGCATACATCAATCAACGTGTCCAGGTCAGGAGAGCCGTCGTTGGCATCTCGCAGAAACATCGCAGTCTTGTTCATGACAACACTCCCAGGTCTCCAGGATGAGGACCCCGCCGCGGAGACTACGGTCATTTGCAGTGTCCTCACCAGGAGCGGTCTCAGGCGTACGTTGAGGCCTGGAAAGACGACACTCCGTAGTATCGCTCCAGGTTTGCTCTCAGACGTTCGATCAAGTCGGGCCTTGGATCGCGCGGGGCGAACAGAACCACGATGCTTTTATCGCACACGCCGGCTTCGATCTCCGCCATAGTAGGAAGACTGCCCAAGACGTCGGCCACGCTCTGGATGCGCCGCAGGATCAGGTAGGCAACCAGGAATGCAGGCTGATCGCCGGGATCAAACGCGATGCGGCACTGGAACAGTGCGGCTCCGTCCCTTCGGCGCGACGAAAGGTAAAATTCGCCCGTTGGATCCAGGACCACTTGGGCATCGTGTTCGGCCGGCATCGCTTCGCTCGACGCCGTCGGATCAGGCTCACGGAGTCTTTTCACCGCGGAAAGGATTCTGTCTGGCGGCGCGGGGGCCTTCTGCTTCTTCAAAAGGGCCTTGACCACTTCCTCAAGGTAGGCCGAACTGTCGAACAACAGGTCAAACGCGTTGTCCTCTAAGGTCAACACTTTCCGACGGGCCCGTTCCAGGATCGTCTCGACCTGATGGGCTATGGAGGCGGGTTCATCTGCCCCGGTCATGGTCAAGTTTCCCTTGATGGAATGGACGAGCCGGAAAACGGAATCAGCCGTCTCACTGTCGCGCTTCTCCTCCAAGGTGAGCAACTCACGATTGAGCCGGGTCAGCATGGAATTCAGTTCCTGGAGGAATTCGGAATCGGACAGGGCAAGCGCCAGACCCTCGCGATCACCTGCAGTCGCTTGACCGGTTTCGGATATCACCTGTTCTGGACTGGCGATGGCCTTCTCCGATTCCCTCTGGGCTTCGTGCGGTGTGGCTTCGGTCTCCGCCCCGGCGTGAACGACGCCCGCATTGCGGGCGGCCTGTGCCAGCGCGTTCACACCGCCGCCGTTGAGGCCGCCAAGCGTACGTTCAAACAAGCGGGGCAGGTCGACCACCATGCACATCTGCCTACCACTGAGAATGGCGGTGCCCAGGATTCCCGGCACGTTCACTCCGTCCACTTCCGAGATCACGATCTTCTGGGGGCTCAAGAAATCCGACACGAGGTAGGCCACGCGCCGGTGCTTGCACTCGACGATCAGCACGCGCAACTGCCCGTCGCCGTTTCTGTCAACAGGCTGTTCACCAAAGACCTTCATGAGATCGAACAAGGGCAGAATGCTGCCCAGGTATGTAATCGATCGCCCGCCGCCCGCCACATTCGTCACCGCGCTTCGGGGAATCGATTGGGATGCCAGGACCGACAGAATCGGGAAGGCGAATCGTGTCCGATCCGCCCGTACCAGCAGCGCGTCGGCGATATTAACGGCCGTGACATTCGGCAGGATAAACGAGAATCGCGTGCCCTTGCCGGGCTCGGTCTGGATGCGTGTCTCCCCTCCAATCTCGTTGAGTGCGGTGCGGATGACATCCATGCCCACGCCGCGCCCCGATGTGACCGAAGTCTGCGCGGCGGTGGAGAAGCCGGGAAGGTACAGGTACTCAAAGAGATCCTCATCAGCCAATCCGGCGGCCGCGTCAGCACTTGCCAGGCCTTTTTCGACCACTTTCTGCCGGACTGTGTTCATATCGATGCCGCGGCCGTCGTCAATGACGTCGATCACCGTGTTGTTTTCGCTTTCCCGAATGCGAATGCTGATAGTGCCCACGGGGTCCTTTCCCAGCTTGGCGCGCGTCTCCTTGTCTTCGATGCCGTGATCGATCGCGTTGCGAATCTGATGGGCGATTGGATCGCTGATCATCTCGGAGATTTTCTTGTCAATGCAGATGTTTTCCCCTTCGGCCGTAAACCGAATCGTCTTGCCGAGGCGCCGCGAGACGTCCCGTGCCAGACGCCGAAAACGCGCAAACAAATCCCCCATGTCCACAGTGCGTACTTCTGAGACCAGTTTGTGGAGATCACCGGAAATGCGACTGGACGTGATCGCCAGGTCCTTCACATCCTCCGCGAGGTCACGTGAAACCGTGGCGCCTTCGCTGACCTGCCGACTCATCGAGTTCAAGTTCGAACTGACGATGATGACCTCGCCCGCCAGTTCGAGCATGTGGTCCAACCGGCTCAGGCGGACCATCATGCCGTCTTCCGAATGTCCTGCTTCCGAGTTACCGGTGTGTTTCTGGCCCGCAGTGGCCAGGGCGGGGCCTGCATTAGACATTGCTCATGACCCTTTCCGCGACACGCTCCGCCAAAGGAGCGTCGAACGGCTTCGCAAGGTAATCGTCGGCTCCACATCGTAACGCCTGGATAACATACGTGGCGTCCCGGTGCGTGGAAATCACGATGATCGGTAAATGGCGGACATTGGGCCTGCGCCGCACTTCCTCACACAACTCGTAGCCGTCCATCTCGGGCATCACTAGGTCGGTGAAGACAAGGTCGACGGCCTCCTTGTCCAGCACTTCGATCGCCTCGATGCCGTTGGCAGCCTCCAAGACCTGCATGTTGAGAGTGCCCAGGATCTTGGCGATCATCTTGCGCATCGTCTTGAAGTCCTCGACAACCAGGACCCTCAAGTGGCGTTCCGCAATGGACCTTCGATCTGCTTCTGACGAATCAGGTGTCCTGGGGCTGGCGGTGTTGTGCATGGTTGCGAATCTCCATTGCCCAGTCCGATGGTTGAAGCGTCGTCTCACTCCCGGCGAATTGCAGTTCGAGTACCGACAACGGCTGCGATGGCTGTCGTCGGACCCGGCTCCGCACGGAACCGACCTGCATCCTTAAACCAGCGCAGGAGCGGCGCACCGCGCCGGCCATCGCTTCCCTCTCCGAGACGATATCCTCCCCACACGTAAGAAACCCAGCGGATTCATCGGATCAGTTGTCATGCCTCTTAACAGCCTGTGGCAAAACTGTGGTACCGGCGCCAAAGCCGGTGGTTTTCACGGTCAGGAACGGCGTTTCCGAACCGCCGCTCTCCCTTTCACCAAGGGCCGTTAAGCCATACGGGCCGTCGCGCAGGATGAAAGGCGCGAACGGCTGGTTGGATGGCATGACACGCCGCTTCAAGCGCGTGATGCCGGGCCGCGGCGCCAATGTGGGGGTTTACCGGACGTGCGAGACACAATCGGCCAATCCTTGCATCGGCCTCGAAGATAAGGTCGTTGAGGGGCTTGGCTCCGCTGCCGCGACGCCTGCACCACGCCCGCACCCGCTACCGAGTCAACGGATCGAAGCGTGTTTCGGCCGTAGTGGATGGTTCGTAGAACACAAACTCACCGGTGTAGGGGTCGACCCAGACGACGCGGCTGTCCACGAAGCGACAGGTGTTGATTTGCGAGAACCACCTCGGCCGGCTGGTCATATCCGTGATGGTGAAGATCGTCGTCGCTGTGCCGTCAGACGCGATGAGCTCATACGTCTGGTGGCCGGACAGGTCGCTGGAGCAATGGTGGATCAGCATCTGGCTCGCGTTGGCATCCTCCAAACGCGTCCGGTATGGCCGCTCAATGCCACCGTTGTCGCGTTCGAAGATCGTACGGCCTTGTTTTGATTGCAGGTCGTGGCCCTTGATCGCGAAGATCGTGCCGGCGGTATTGTACTCAGAGTAGATCACTTGCTCGCCGTTGAGGAAGACGGGATTGGGAGCCTCCCACGAACTGTTGATCGTGGCAATGATCTCCCGGTCGTCGGTCGCCAGGTTGACCAACTGGATATCCAGCGGCCCGACATACCGGTTGATCGATGGATCGGTGCCGGGCGACGCGACGTGGATGACCAGAAGGTCGCCGTCCAGTGCCACCTGGCTTCCCACGTTCTCAAACGTGCGCATCGCTTCGTCGTTTCCAAGTGACAGGACTGTGAGCTCCGTGTCCGCCGGCTCTTCTTGACTCGTGTCTTCGCCATCGGCAGCGGCCTTGGTCACACTGACGGCGAGGTACTGGTCGCTGACGGCCCTCACGGCGGACAGGCGGCTTGACCCATGCAGGTAGAGGGTCTCCTCGCCGGTCTCGATGTCATACACACGAACTACGTGGGCGTCTCCATCCACCCACGCCAGTCGCCGCCCATCGGTCTTCACGGCGTATTGGGACGACGGCTGCGTGACGTCAAGCCGTTCGGTCTGCATGGATGCCGCGTCCAGCACGTACACGGCAGTTTCGTCCGCTTCAAGGCCTGGATCATACGAATCGCACTCGGGTGGCCGCTGGACGTCCGGAAACAGGGGAGACCAGTTGCCGCTTGCGCACTGGGCACGCCGCGTGTACAAGTAGATGACGTTTTCGCCACCCGCATCTACGAATTCCAACATCTGGGTGAACGCGGCAAACGGCGGGTGGGTCCACGCGTAGTGGGCGGCGAGCACATCGCACCCGACGATGGTGGCAGACATCGAAACGGCAAACGCCGCTGCCAGAAGCCCGAAGTACGTGTTCCTGCGCATGACGAAGCCTCCTTGTGCAGGCAAACTGTCTTTTCACCATAAACGCTCAGCTGAGATGCGTACATGGTTTACACTGATCCCGCGAAGGAACCTCCCCGACCCTCGAGTGACGCCGGCGGGAGATCGGCCTGCGCATCGCGATCGGCACCAGCGGCGCAGACATCGCATGGCGGTCCGGTAGGTGCGGTCCAGGAGCGAACCACTTGAGCAAAGCGCGAATGGAATCGCGTCTTACTTCGCGACGTGTACATCGATCTCCGTGAAGAACGTGCCCTGTCCCACGTCCTCAGCAATCCACAGCAAGTGTCGGAATGGCCCGATTGGCTCACAGCCCGGGCGTGGTCGCGCGGACGATCCGTGCGTGTCGCCGTCGCCCAGTTCCTTTGTATGCGCGACCGCCAGCAGCGTCCAGCCGTCGTGCTCACCATGCTTGAAGCCAGGCGAGGGCATCTCCTCGGCGTTGGAACCCCACAACGAGAAGTACTGCGGGGCTCGGTTGGCGCGGTGCCATGAGTACGTGTTGATTTCCGCGACGGGCACACTGCGCTTCAGGTCGAGAAAGAACCGACCTTCGCAGTCATACCAGACACACCGCTCCGTGTCGTCTTCGTTCTGAGCGGCGACACCGTCATTGAGGCGGGGCAATGTGTCTCCGACAACCCCGGAGCTGTGATGCGGTGGATACTCTCCATCGCCGTCGTAATAGCGGAACACAGCACCGTTTCCACTGGCCTGATCCGCGTAGTCGGTGCTGACGGGGCCGCCCATCGACAGATCTTCAAAACGCCCCTGACGATCAACGGTCATTGCCGCGACAGGTTCAATCCCCTGGAAAACCGGCACGGGCCGCGCCGCGTACGTATGGCGGAACTCGATCGGCGTGCGATCGGTGAAATCGTCGTACAACGACCGGGCCGGCCGGACGGCGTCGTTTGCGTTTCGAGATGCCGTGACCGCGAAAACCTTGATCCGGGGATTGCTGGGGAGCGTCAGCGTCTTCGCGCCCACCGGCAAGTCGAGACCGTACTTGAACAGGTAGCTAAACCGGTATGCCTCATTGCCCTTGTCCGGATGACGGCGATGTGTGCAGAACCATGCGATCGTGTCGCGCTTGATGAAGCCGGTCTTGATGCCGACGACCTGGCCCTCGCAACAAAAATCGATCTCGCCGAACTCGTGGTCCCACTCGCGGCTGTCGCATTGCCCGATGAAGCCGGTCCATTCTTGCACGGGCACATGGTGCGGCCGATCGTCGATCAGGAATCGGCCGCCCGTGTCCTCCGACGCGGCTGCCAACAGATACAAACGGTTGTGCTTGCCGCCCGGCAAGGTGATCTTCTGACCGCGACACGACAGCGCCTGCGGCTGCCCGCCGCCTGCCGCGCCGAGCTTGAACAGGATGCCCTCGCTGGTGATGTGCGATGGCAGCATTTCAGCGGGGATTGTGCGGCCCTCATCGTCGAGCCTTCCGACAGACCGATCCCCGTCTATGCCGGCAACAGCAACATCAAGATCGAGTGCTACGGGTGTGTTCGAAGGTGGTTCGAGCGAGACCGGTGGCTTGCCAAGGCGAACAGCGAAGCTCCGTGGGCTGTACGGTGTCAAGTCGATCACCAGCTTGCCATCGCGGAGCACCGCATCGCCGATCCGGCGCTCCTGGCCGTCCACTTCGTATGCCTCGACCAAGCCTCGGCCAAACGAAACCTCCACATTGTCCGCGCTACGGCCCCACAACTCCTGCAACCTGATGATTGTCCAGTCGCCCTGCTCGGCCTGCTTGAGGGCGCGGATGTCCACCTGTTGCGTGTTGACGCTCAACATGCAGAAGGACCTGCCCAGCGGCCCGTCGTGGGCCTCGGTCTGGAACGGGATCAACGGCTGGTTGAGCCGCCGTGCCTGCCACTCGCTGCGGGCAGCCCGCCAATCGCCACTATGACCGTACAGGGCATAAACAAACTCGTGACGACCCCAGTCCTGGCTGTGTTGGTCGAGGTAATCGCCCCGCACGCCCGGCGTATAGAGCAGCGTGAGGCGCACCTCGTTGTCAGCCGGCTTGTCAGATCCATACTTGCAGTCCTCCAGCACCGACACGCCGTACTCGCCGGTCCGGTCGGTCAGGTCGAACCACTCGTGCGACGGAACCTCGTACTTCGTCGGCTCGTTGTTGCCACGATCGATCGTGCCCATGCCCCAGTTGTAGGTCGCCATCGGGTTCGACGCCGTCAACGGAAACGAAGCTTTCAGGGCACACTCTGTGGACTGCCAGTCGATGTCATTGGCGAACTCGACACGCCGTCCGGCATCACCGCGCGCGAGCTGGATCCGTTGTGTGAATATCGAATCGCGGGCGCGGCGCTGGATCTCCAGTGCCACGCGGACGGGCCCGTGTTCCACGACGCGCACGTGTGCCGGTTCCTTCACTACATCGATCGGGGGTTTCTGACGGTCCGCCCAGTCCATGTTCCAGGCCGGCCAACGTCGGGGCTTTTCGTGCGTAAAGACGAGTTGTGCCGGTTTGGCGAGCAGCTCTCGATCGGCATTCTTCTTGTCGCGGATGCTCGCAACGTCGCCGACGTCGTTGACTGTGACGCGGTAGTGCTCGTTCTCCAACGCCCGATCGGAGACGCGCAGGCCCGTATCCCCTGAAAACGGCTCCTTACTCGCCCGGACGTCGAACGTGGACAGGCCCAACGATGGAACTCGGGCAACGAACAGAATCGTGATCGACTCGCCCTGCCGCTTGAGAATCTGCGACGGCGTCTCCTTGCCGCTTGAATCGAAGACACGAACCGACGGCGGCGGCTCGGGGCCGAAGACCACGGTGGCTTCCACCAGATCCTCGCGCTCGATCGCCAACGGGTTGTACACGACGAGTGGTCGTCCCTCGGCGCGCGTGTCCATTGCCCGCACGACCGCCCCGACGGAATCCTGTAGCACGGCCGCGAACCCGTTCGACGCGATGATTTCGTCGTTCCAGGAAAACGTGTAGGCCCGCGGGATACTGGTGCCGGGCAGCATATCGTGCATCTGGTTGGCCAGCACGCGGATCCAGGCGTTGTTGATCTTCTCGCGCGGATAACTCGCCCCCCCGAGCCAGTGCGCCATGACGGCCGCCCGTTCGGCCGCGTCGGCCAGGATCTCATTCTTGCGATTCCACCGCTTCATGTACGCCTGCGACGTCAGCGTTCCGGCCGAGTGCTCCGTCAGCAGTAGATCGCCCTTGTAGCGCGGCAGCCGGTCCCTTTGTTCGGAGGTGATATCCTTGAACATCTGGTCCGACGAGACGAGGGCCACTTTGATCTTACCGTCCGCCTGCGCGGCGCTCGCGACGTAGTTCGCAACATCCTCGGCCTTCGGAGCACCGCCCACGTCGCCTACGCCGTAGTAGTGGTAGTCTGCCCAGACGCCGTACTGCCGGCCGTTGTCGTGTACTCGTTCGATCCATTGGGGATTCACGTCCACGCGGCCCTCGATCGCGCTGGCGTACGAGCCGGGGTCAAGCGCCGCAATGACCGATTTTCCATCGGGGCCTTCCCACACACCAATCTTGAACGGGATGCCGACCGCCGATCCCCAGGTCAGCTTCTGCGTCGAGAAGCCCAACAGCCCACAGTGCGCCCAGATCGACGGCATCGACGCTGGAAAGCCGAAGCAGTCCGGCAACAGGTAGTCTACGCTCTCCTTGCCGAACTCGCGCCGGAAGAAGTCGTTGCCGTATAGCACCTGCCGGATGATCGCCTCGGCGGATGGAACGTTCACGTCGCCCTCGTCCACGGACGAGCCCGCGACAAACCACCGGCCGTCGGCGATGTACTGCTTGAGCCGTGCGTACTTCTCCGGGTAGTACTCCTTCATCATCTGGTACCGAACCGCGCCCGTGAAGTTAAAGACGTAGCCGGGAAACCGCTCGAACCGATCGAAGTTCTGTTCCAGCGTATCCTTCAGGTGTTTATCGATCGTCGTGGCATAGTCCCAACGCCACTGCGTGTCGAGATGCGCGTAGCCAACGCAGTAGAGTACCTTGTCATGGGAAAGGTCGTAGCGCGGTTCCTCGGCATACGACGATGCGGCGACGAGTAGCGCAGCCACGAGGGCGCCAAGCACAAGCCATCGCGTTGCCAACATCTTCATAAGCGATCTCCTACGGGGGCGAATTGAGCACGATGGGATCCTTGGTCCGGACGGCGCCGACGGGGGCAAACGCGGCTTCCTCGCTCGTACTATCACGATCTTCTCTCCTTCACTGGGATCATTCAAACTCTTCCGCCAGGCACGCTCGCACGGTATCGCGGTCCGGTGCGGCGAGCAGACGCGCGCGGAACTCCTCGTGCATCAGCTTCCGCGCCAGTGTCGAGAAGGCCTTCATATGGGTCCCATCCTTGTCCGACTCGCGGATGGCGAGCAGAATCACGCACTCTACCGGTTGATCGTTAGCCGAATCCCACTCGATGGGTTGCTTCAGTCGTACCATGCCGATGGAGTTCGCGGTAACCGAGTCCGTCTTACAGTGCGGGACGGCGAAGCCGTGACCCATCGCGGTCGAGTGAATCTCCTCGCGCGCCCAGACCGCTTCTTCAACCGTTAGGGGGTCGTCCGTGCGGCACGTTGCGTGGAAGGTATCCACGATCTCCTTGATGACTTCTTCCTTGCTGGTGCTGTCCGAGCCGACCGTGATCAGATCGGGTTCGATCATGCCCTGGGCGGCGCCGCGACCGCGGAACGCCGCGAGTGCGGCATCCACTTCCGTGATGCTCCGGCAAGCCAGGGCGGCAGCGAGAACCTCGCGACACTCGGCCGCGGAGAGCCGGGTGACTGCCGCCTTTAGGGCAAGCACATCCGGGGTGGCCACGCTGATTTCGTCCAAACCCAGCCCGACCAGCAACGGGAGGTTCCGCGTGTCTCGCGCCATTTCGCCGCACATGCCCACCCAGCGGTTGTGCCGGTGCGCATCCTCCACGATCCTCGCCAGCAGTCGGAGGAAGGCCGGGTGTCGCGCGTTGTACAGACGGGCGACCTTGTCGTTGTCGCGATCAACCGCCAGGAAGTACTGCATCAGGTCGTTCGTGCCGATGCTGAAGAAGTCTACCTCGGCGCAAAGCTGATCGAGCACGAAGGTGACGGACGGCACCTCCACCATGATGCCGATCCGCATCGCCGGGTCGAACGCCACGCCGGCGTTCTTCAACTCGGCCTGGATCTCCGCGATCCGCTCCTTGACCCAGCGCACCTCGTCTATCGAACAGACCATTGGCACCATGACCCGCACTGATCCGAAGGCAGATGCCCGAATGATCGCGCGCAACTGCGTGGTGATCACGTCCTGGTGCTCGCGATAGATGCGGACGCCGCGGTAGCCGAGGAACGGGTTGGCTTCCTGGGCCAGGTGCAAGTACGGCACCGGCTTGTCGCCGCCGACGTCGATCGTTCGAATGATGACGGGGCGATGGTCGGCGGCTTGGGCGGCTCGAGTATAAACCGCGAGTTGTTCCTCTTCCGAGGGGGCCGCGTCCCGGTCCATGAACAACATCTCGCTGCGAAACAGCCCGATTCCTTCGGCTCCTTGCTCGAACGCCGGGGCCAGTTCGTCCACCGTTGTGACATTGGCGGCCACCTCCAGCCGTTGGCCGTCGCGCGTAACGGCCGGAGCCTGGACGTGCGCTGCCAGGTAGTCCTGCCGGCGGGACAGCTTCCGCAACTCCCGCTCATAGTAGCGACGAACGAGGGCATTGATCTCGGTAATGACGATTCCGACGTTGGCGTCGACGATGGCGTCGTGCCCGACCGGCAGGTTGGCGCGGAGGTCCGCCACGCCCGTCAGCGTCGGGATGCCGAAAGAACGGGCCAGGATCACCGTGTGCGACGTCGTGCCTGCGTGCTCCAGCACCAACGCTTTCAACAGACGCCTGTCCAACGAGAGCAACTGCCGCGGTGTCAGGTTCGTTGCCAGGACCACCGACGGCTCATTCAGTTCGATGCCGGCCGCTCGGAATCGCTCGTCGTAGATATGCTCCAGCAGTTGGTGGCAGATGTCCTCGACGTCGATCGCCCGATCGCGGACGTAGGCACTCTCCGCGCGTTTGAGCTGGGCGGCGAAAAACGCGCCGGCCTCCACGATCGCACAGCCGGCTGAGCAGCCGGCCGATAGGAATTCCGCGATCTTCTCCTTCAGTGTGACATCCCCCGCGATGGACAGGTGCGCTCGAAGGATCCCTGCCTCAATGGCGGAGGAGTCGGCATCCAGCTTCGTTTCCAGATTGCCACGCACAGCGGCGACCGCGCGGCGGATCTTCTCCTCTTCTTCGTCGCGGGAACGGGCCGCTTCGGACGCCAGTTCCGCCGACAAAGCCAAACCGCCCGCCATCACGACGATCCCCTGCCCGATTCCCCGGCTAACCGGTGTCCCCGCAAGCCACTGGACCTCCGCTTTGCGCAGGAGTCGTGGTAACACAACGTCGGTTCCGGCCGCGGGCATCGGGAGCAACTGGTCGCAAGTCGGCAGGACGTTCGCGGCGAAGTCACTGATGGCCGCGAGGGCGGCTTCGGCATCGGCTCCCGCGGCGCGAACACGGCATGTGTCGCCCTCCTTGACGTCGATCGCGATGACGGCCAGCACGCTTTTGGCATTCGCGCCGGCGCCGGTCCGTTCGTTGACGAGCTCGACGTCGGCAGCGAACCGAGCCGCCACGTCGGCCAGTTCGCTCGCCGGTCGCGCGTGCAAGCCGGAGGGCAGCGGGCACCGGAATGTGCAATCAAGAAACGTCATGGCCTTGGCAAACCACCGCTGCTCCGCTTCACCTGTGGCTACCATCCTCCGCCCCATTCTGGGCGAGCGCTTTCACTTGGCAAGTTTCTCAAAAACTGCCTTCGGGTTCTTGATGGCCTCCTGGACACCCACTTCGACGATCTTCTTGCCATTGAACCGATCGCGCTGCTCCACGTCGATGCCGACAGCGAAGATCGCAACATCCGCATCGCGGATGTCCTCGGCCGACAGTTCGTTTTCGATGCCCATGGCGCCTTGCGTCTCCACCTTGATCTGATGGCCCAGCGCCTTGGCGGTCTTCTCAAGCTGCTCGGCAGCCATATACGTATGCGCGATGCCGGTGGGACACGCGGTTACAGCGACAATCTGCATGTGGAAGCCTCCGTAGTCGGCAAGGCACGCTTGCGAGTCAGCGCCTTCACCGTGTTGATCAAGACAGCGGTCACCATCGTGCCGACTACAATGGCAATGACGTACATGACCCGGTTGTCCACCACGGGTAGGACGATCGGCCCGCCATGTGGGGCGTGGTCGCCCACACCTCCCAGCGCGGCAATGACCGCCGACACCATGGAGCCGACCATGATGCAAGGAATAACGCGGAGCGGGTCGGCCGCCGCGAACGGAATCGCCCCCTCGGTGATGCCGATCATGCCCATTGCGACGGCCGCAATGCCGGCCTCCTTCTCCTCGTCGCTCCAGAGCTTGCGGTTGATCAGCGTCGCGAGCCCCAGGCCCAGCGGGGGCGTGCAAATCGCTGCCGCACAGGTCCCCATCACGCCGTAGTGGCCCTCCTTTATCATGGCGGCGCCGAAGAAGAAGGCCGCCTTGTTCACCGGCCCGCCCATGTCGAACGCGATCATGGCGCCGAGAACCATCGCCAGCACAATGGCATTGCCCGTGCTCATGTACAGCAACCATTCCCCAAGGAACGTCATCAAGTGGGCGATCGGAATGCCGAGCACCTTCAGCATCAGCACGCCCACGATCGTGGACGACACGATTGGAATGACAAGAATCGGCATGATCGGGCGAATGTACTTCGACACGGGAATCTTCTTGATTCCGATGACAATCCACCCGGCGATCAAGCCGATCAGCAGGGCGCCGAGGAACCCGGCGCCGACCTCCCCGGCCAAGTAGCCCCCGACGAATCCCGGTACCAGACCGGGCCGGCCCGCCATTGCGTAGGCGATGTACCCGGCCAAGACGGGCAGCAACAGGAAGAACGAAGCCGATCCGACGTCCAGGATCAGCTTCATGATCGGCGAGTTCGAGAAATCCGGCCCCGTGTCCGTCATCGGAACAAACGCAATCCCGCACGCGATCATGATGCCGCCGCAGGCGATGAACGGGATGGCATAGGATACGCCTGTGAGCAGGTATTGCCGTAGCTTCTTGAGTGCTTCGATCATGCAGGCGCCCTCGTGTTGGCGGAGTGGAACCGCCGTTGATTATCGCTTCCCACCGCCCCTCGCGAAACAGTAGACCTGCGACATTTGTCAGATTATCGTCGTGACGTGCACCGTTTGCGGCGCCGGGCCCCGGGGCGTGGCCGTCGAACGAGACTTTCAATGACCGATGAACCGCAGCGACACCAACTGGTTCGGCAAGCCGTTGCAGGCGACGGCGATGCCTTGCAGCGGTTGATCGTTCACTATCACGGCCTTCTTCAGGGAACCATCGAGAAACGGATGGAGGAGGCGCTGCGCCGCCACGTCGACGCGGAGGGCATCTTGCAGCGGGCGTATATCTCGGCCTTCAAGTCCGTCGAGGGCTGCTCCTTCGACGGGCCCGGCGGCTTCTACAAGTGGCTGGAGCGCATCGCGCTGGATCGCCTCAAAAAGACCGAGCGCGATCTCCGGCGCCAGAAGCGCGACGTCGGCCGGCAACTTGCCGAACCGCCCTCGCCCAGTTCGTCCGTTGCAGCCTGGGTCGATCGCATCTCCTCACACGGCCCGAGCCCGAGCCGGCAGTTGGCCAGGCAAGAGGCATCCGCCGCCTTGCTCTCCTCGATGGCGAGGCTCACGGACGACCAGCGTACGGTCGTGCGGATGCGGTTTCTCGAAGACCGGCCGGTGTCCGAGGTGGCCGCCGCGTTGGGCAAGTCCGAGGCCGCCATCTACACGCTCTGCACGCGCGCGATGAGGAAGCTCGAGGAACTGCTCGTCTCGATCACAAGGTATCTCAGCAAGGCGTAAGGCTTTCCAGCAAGACTGCCGGCCCGAACGTTCAGCCCACGGTCCCACCGGCAAGCCCACGGATTGCGATCCGTGGGCTTCTTCTTGAAACCACGCGTTTCTCTGCCGTTCAAGCCTCGATGACCACACGGGCCCTGCCGCCGAGCGCTCCATCTCCTTGACGCCAAGTGGCCCCCCTCAGTCTCCCCTCAACCTGGGATTCTCCGATTCTGCGCGATCGATTCCGCCACGAACGGGAGTCGTGATAGAAGAAGAGCGAAGCGATCGTGGGCGTTCCGCGGCAGGCAGGAGAATCATGAAGACCTCACGAGACGACCTACCGGAACTCTTCAGCGACGCGAAGTGGCGGCAACTGGCCGATCGGCTCGACTTGACGCCGCGGCAACTGGCCGCCGCCCGGCTGGTATGTCGAGGCTGCACGACGCAACAGATCGCAGCCCGAATCGGCATCTCCCCCGACACGGCCCGCCTGCACCTTCGCAAGCTCTTCGCCAGGTTGGACGTACACGACCGAGTCGGCGTCGTCGTGCTACTCGTGCTGGCGGACCGGAAGATCGGCGGCAAGGGCTAAAGACGCGCCGGCCGCATTACGCGGGGTGAATCATGGAAACCTACACGATCATGTATCTTGAACGGCGACGGCGAATTCCGCGATACTGCTGGTTCTGCGAAAAGAGGCGTTTCGGGGAAAGAGGCATTCCGAGCGAATACGCGAATGCACAGCACCCGCGACGGCCCGCCGCGCCGCCACCCATCGCCTGCCACGCGGCTTCTAGACAATTGGGCGGGCTTTTCTGCATTGGCCAGTGCCGCAAACTGCGGTCGGAGCGTGAACGGTAATGCGTGACACAAGAGGCTCCGTATGTTCGGGGCCCGGACCTGTGTGTGACAGAACCTGCTCGCTTCGGCGAGGCACGACGGGTTTCTGAAACATGCGGCAAACATCTTGAGGAGGATATGATTATGAAGAAAGTTTCAGCGATACTGGCAACAGTGGGCCTGCTGGCCTTGGCGGTGAGCAGCCAAGTGGTTGCTGATCCTGTCCAATGGACCGAAGAGGGGGGCAACGGGCACTGGTATGAGCTTGTCTCAGAGCCACCACAGAGCTGGCAAGATGCAAAGGCAGCAGCCGAACTGTGTCATTATCTGGGCATGACCGGGCACTTGGCTACGATTACTTCTCCAGAGGAACACGATTTTCTGGTGGACGAGTTTTGGCAAAACAACGCAATGTGGGTGGGTGGTTGGCAAAACCACGATTCTCCAGATTACTCGGAACCCTCAGGAGGGTGGGAATGGATTGAGGTGCCATACCTGCCTGAACCTGAGCCTTGGGACTACACGAATTGGGCTCCCACACAACCTGACAATTCTGGAGGAGAGGACTGCCTCGACATAAGCTCCACGCAAGGAAAATGGAACGATATGGGCTGTTCCACACCCTTGCCCTACGTTGTGGAGTATGCTCCTGAACCCGCCACGCTCTCGCTGCTGGCCCTCGGCGGGCTGGCGATCGTCAGGCGGCGACGGCGGTGCCGGGCGTGATTCAGAAGGGCGCGATGGGCCGAGAAGGGATTCTCGGCTCAGCATTGGTGACAGCATTCGGTGCTTCGTCGACATGCCGTTGATCGCATACACATCCTCGGCGAGTTTTGGACGGCGTCATCGCGTAAGGGATTGCACACGCTTCCCAAGCCCACGGACCTCGGTCCGTGGGCTTCCTCTCGAAAGCCACGGCGGTTGTGGCTTACTCCTTCACGTACTTGCCGTTCCGTATGATCGGCTGCCAGTGTTCGTGCCAGAAGGCCTCGGTGCCGTCGAATCTTGCCGAGTCGGGGAAGAGGACATCACACAGTTTGAGGTAGCGATCGAGGCGAAACGTCGGGCCACCCTTGCAGCCAGAACGACCAATGACCAATGTGAACCAGGGGCCGGTGCCGTCCTCCACGTCGCGTCGCGCGTTAGACACCGCAAACTCGGAACCGAAAGTACCAATTTCCTCGGGCTTCGGCTCCACTGGTTCTCTTTGCTCCGCATCGCCTTCGCCCGTTGCGACCGAAGCCGCTAGGTTAAGAAAGGCGTACGCATAGGGCCTCAACGAGGGGATGTCGACACGTGGGGTTCGCGGCGGGCCCAGCCCGTCCATATCATCGGGGTCAAGGATCATCACCACCGCGACGTGATTCCACTTCGTTCGCGGTTTGTCCTCACCCGGAGGGGGCTCGTACGACTTAGGAGGAGGATCTCCGAAGCCGTCCAGTTTGTTGTTTGTCCCCCAGGCGATGATGGCGGGTCGTCCTCCTTCGAAGAAGTCGGGGATGACCCGAACGAAGTCGATGTTCCCCATGTGCCAGAACGTCGGGCGAATCTCCCGCGTCCGCGGATCGACGATCGAGACCCGTGTGGGGTACTCGTTGAGATCACTGGCGACCACGACAATCTCGTCACCAGCTTGACCGTCCAGATCGGCCACCGCGAGGGTGCGACAGAACCATTGCGTGGGCGGGGCGCAATCCGGCCACTGCCTTGTTGAGGACAAGCCCATGCCCCAGGGTTCGCCGCCGTCAGAGTCAAACGTGAAGAGGCAGTTGCCATCGAGCACGCGATTGGTGCCGGCCACGACGAGCTGACGCCCACTCCCGTCGACGTCCACCAGCGCGGCACCGGCCACGTTGAACGCCTCGTCCTGAAACCGATGGAAGACCCTCCAAGCCGGATCATCATCGTGTCTCGCCAGGATCGTCGTCGTCTGTTCTCCAAGTGGAACGTCCTCGACCTTCACATCCGTGATAAGCGGCCTGGCTGCGCCGGCGACGGTGTCCGGTGGTCGCTCGATACGGCTCAGTAGCCACGCGCCACCGAAGAGCAGCACAAGCGCAACCAGGACAAGTGCCAAACTGCGAACTCGTCGGCGCCGTTTCTCCGGTGAGCGCACGCGCTCGCCCGCCCCCAAGGCTTTGAGCGTTTCAGCAGCCGACGCAAACCGGTCCTCCGGGTGCTTGGCCATCAGGCGCAGGGCCAAGCTGGCCAAGTGCGGGTCGGTGTCCTTGCTGATTGATCGCGGATCGGCGGGCTCCTCGTGAAGGATGCGGTGGATGACGGCGGACGGTGAGCCGCCGGAGAACGGCGGGCGGCCGGTGAGCATCTCGTAGAGGACCACGCCGGCGGAGTACAAGTCCGTACGTTGATCGAGTTCAGCGTCTCCCCTCGCCTGTTCCGGGCTCATGTACTCGGGCGTCCCGAGGACCGAGTCGGTCAGGGTCAGGCGCGTCTTGGCGGTGACCATCCGGGCGAGGCCGAAATCAGCAATCTTCAGAATTGACGATTGTAGATTGGCGATTGATGATTCTGGATCGGCGATTGACGATTGCTCCGCGGTTGTCGGGCTTGCCGACTTCGGCTCGGGTGAACCGAGCCCGGAGCGCAAGCGACGGGTTGCTCGGCGGTGTTGTGCGGGGCTCGATGGGGACACCGCGCTGACGCTTGGGGTCCGGATTGCCGTGGTCGTCTGTCTGTCGAGCAGGAGGTTTGCGGGCTTGATGTCGCGGTGGATCAGGCCCGCCTCATGCGCGGCGGCCAGGCCGGAGAGCAACTGGCGGAAGATGTCGCGGATGAGGTCGGTTGGGAGTGAGGATCGAGAAGGGATTCTCGATCCAGCGTCTTCCGCGGAGGGCGACGAGGAGGAGTCATTGGTGGGGTGCGCACCCCCCGACCAAGGTCGGGGGCTCTGGGATCGTGGGCTCTGGGGTCGGGCAACCCTTGGCTCTGCCGTTTGGCGGATCACGTCGGCCAGTGTCGGGCCCTCAATGTACTCCATAGACAGAAAGTGAACGCCTTGCTCCTCGCCGACCGCATAGACCGTGACGATGTTCGGGTGGCGAAGCGTCCCGGCGGCCTTTGCCTCGCGCGTGAAGCGTTCCAATGCGATCTTGTCAGCCGCGAGTTCCGGGCGGAGGATCTTCATCGCGACGGTGCGGTTGAGGCTCTTCTCGTAGGCCTTGACGACGATGCCCATGCCGCCGCGGCCGATAGACTCGATGGTCTGATACGGTCCCAGGTTCGCCCGATACGCCGGATCATCCGACTTCGCCAGGACACCTCGATCAACCAGCGCCCTGATGTGTTCGTCGGGTGACTGCATCTCTCCCAACACGCCAAGATACCGGCGCAATTCATCCGCCAGATCCGGATGAGCAGCCAGGACCTCCGCCGCCAACACCGATTCTCCGCGCGCCCTGCGGCCGTGCAGTTCGCTGAGGATTCTCCCGATTCGAGCATCGCGAGATTCGCCGTTGGAAGTCTCCGGTTCGCTCACGGGATCCTCCACTGTCCCTGCACTGCAAACGGCCAACGTCTTCGCCGGCTGCGAAGAAGGCGGTAGCACCGGCGCGAAGGCCGGTAGGATCACAGTCGGGACGCCCACACCACAGTCCGGTTGCGGCCGAAGGCTACACCAAGCACACTTGAGGATACCAGAAAACGGACTTCATTTCTCGGCCTTGTAGCGATTTCGACGGATTGAGTTTGCCCAGTGCTTCCCCGGCTGAGGCTGTGGTACTCTGAGCGCACAGTGCAGGGTCGGAGCACGATGGACACGCGAGGGAGTTGCCTACTTGCCGGCGAGAACGGCGCGCAGGGCCCCCAGGGCGCGGGCAATGCCATCGGGGGGGATGTCCAGGTGCGTAACCGCGCGGAGCCGGGTTGGCTCGAGTAGGGGACTGAATCGCACGCCGTGGGGGGCTAGGCGTTCGAGCAGGTCGGCCCGGTTCAGACCGGTGCCGGCGATGTCGAACATGACCATGTTGGTCTCGACGGCGTCGACGTTCACGTGGATGCCGTCGATTTCGGCCAGGCCCTCGGCGAGTTGCCTCGCCCTCAGGTGGTCTTCGGCCAGGCGTTCGACGTGGTGTTCCAAGGCGTACACGCCGGCGGCGGCGAGGATGCCGGCCTGGCGCATGGCGCCGCCGAACAGGTGCTTGTATCGCCACGCCTGTGCGATGAACTCGTCGGACCCGGCGAGGACCGCGCCCACGGGACAGCCGAGGCCCTTGCTGAGGTCGATCCAGCAGGAGTCGAAGAACCGGCAGTATTCGTGGGCGGGGGTGCCGGTGGCGACGACGGCATTCAGCAGCCGGGCGCCGTCGAGGTGCAGCAGCAGCCCGTGTCGGCGGGCACATTCGTCAACGGCCTGGACCGCCTCGATGGGCCAGATGCGCCCGCCCTTGAGGTTGTGCGTGTTCTCCACGGAGACGAGTGTCGTCCGGGGGAAATGTGGATCGTTCGGGCGGATGGCACGCTCGACCTGCTCGGGTGTGAAGACGCCGAACTCCGTTTCGATCAGCCGCAGCATCGCCCTGCTGTGGACCGCCGGTCCACCTCCCTCGAAATGGGCTGGATGGCAGCTTGCCTCGAGGATGATCTCATCCCCGGGGCGGCAGTGGACTGCACAGGCGATCAGGTTGCACATGGTGCCGGTCGGCAGAAACAGGGATGCCTGCTTGCCGGTCAACTCGGCGACCATCTCCTGGAGGCGCCTGACAGATGGGTCCTCGCGCTTCTGTTCGTCGCCGACCTCCGCGTTGGCGATGGCGTGGCGCATGCCCGGCGTGGGCCGGGTCTGTGTGTCGCTGGAGAGATCGACTGGGAATCGATTCATGATGCAGAGCCCTCTGTTGGAGTGAGGGCACTATACGCGAGGACGTGGCTGCCCGCCAACGCCGGCGGAACCTAGTACGGCGTTTCACAAATAGAACGACTGCACGCTCTGCCGAGAATCCTTTCTCGGCACCGGCTTCAGGACCGAGAAGGGATTC
>JAFGQA010000388.1 GCA_016935885.1 Phycisphaerae bacterium
ACGTTTTCGAACTTCTTTCGTTTCCCGATGATCTTCCTGTGCGGACTGTTCTTTCCCCTCGAACAACTGCCCGTCTGGCTGCGACCCGTGTCTTACGTTCTGCCGCTAACGTATGGGGCCGACGTCCTGCACGCTTCGATCCACGCACCCAGCCATCTGCCGCTGGTGCTGGACTTCGTTATGTTGGGGACGTTCTGCGCCGTGCTCTTTGCCGTCAGCCTGCGGAACATCCGTCGGAAATGGATCAAGTGACCTGTGCGAAGCGATGAAGACCTCATGCAGGCCGTCAGAAATGGGGACCTGGACGCCTTCGAGCAGATTGTCCTGCGTCACCAGGCCGAGGCGTGGCGCGTGGCCTACCGGTTCACCGGTGACGCCGCCGAAGCGGAGGACCTGGCGCAGGAGGCCTTCCTGAAGGTCCTCGACGCGGCGTCCCGCTACCAGCCGACCGCGACCTTCCGCACATTCCTGTCCCGCATTCTCAACCGCCTGTGCATCGACCATGTCCGCAAGAAACGCCCGACGGTCACGGACAGCCTGCCGCCGCAGGCGGACGATTCGCTCTCTCCACCCCAGCAACTCGCCGAGGCGGAGCGCGACGCCCTGATCCAGGCCGCCCTGAACGCCTTGCCACCGGATTACCGTCTGGCCGTGGTCCTGCGCTATTTCGAAGGACTCAGCGGACCCGAAATGGCCGACGCGATGGGCCGCAGTGTCAAAGCCGTCGAGCGCGTCCTCGCCCGCGCCAGAGCCACCCTCGAACCCCAATTGAAGCACCTCCTGGAGCCATAACGGCAATCGCCCCATCGGACGCTGGTTTCCCCCACTTTCCCCTCATCCCGCCCCGCCTTCCTGCCGATAGACAGATCGAATGGAAGCATTGTCGAGGGAAACAGCAGCGCAGCGGATTCCCGATAGAGAAGATACTACTGATTGACGGAAATGTCCGAACGTGTGAGGACGGTATACTCGATTCGAACGCGAAATGAGTAAGACGTCCCCTGAATTGCAACAAGGTGCTCCAGCGGACGGGCGAGAAGAACGCGCCCGGCGTTGGGCAGTGATGAAGTTGGTGGAACAATCATGAGCAACAAGACCGAACTCAAAGGCTACCGTACCGTCGGCATCGACACACAGATTCGGTGGCCCGCCAAAGAGCAGGTGGTCACGTTTCGGGGACGCGAGTTTCAACTTCTCCCCGGCTCAGACACTCTCTCCCGCATGATCCGCGTGAAAACGGAAACGGGGTTCACACAAGTTGATGCCGACAAGTTGATCCTCGAGCTCCTCAGCGCGCTCGCGTGGGCCGAGCAAGCCATAGCGGTCACAACCTCTGGGAACTGGTGTACTACTCCGCTCAATGTCGGCAAGGGGCCGACGGGGATGATCGGCGCTGGGCACTTCGACTATCTACCCGATCCACCAGACCCGAAGGCAAAGCTGGCGCTCGCGCTCTACCGCGAGGGGTTATCCGTGAATCTGAAGCCCTACCAATTTCTCGGGTTCTTCAAGGTTATCAATATCATCCGCAACAAAGGGAAGGATCAGAAACAGTGGATCACGGACAACCTCCAGCACATCACGGAGAATCGGGCACTCGCCCGGCTCAAGGTGCTCCGAGAATCCGAGCCCGACGTTGCGAACTACCTCTATGCCTCCGGTCGGTGCGCTGTTGCCCATGCGTTCGATCAAACGAACGCCGTGAATCCGGATGACCCAGCCGACCTTATTCGGTTGTCCGAAGACTTACCGGTGATCCGTGAACTCGCGAGGGTGGCAGTCGAGCGTGAGTTCGGGATCAAGTCCGAGCGAGACTTCCACCGCGAACACCTTTACGAACTGGAAGGATTCCGCTCGCTGTTTGGCGAGGCACTCGTGGCGCGCATCAAAGCGGGGGAAGAGATTCCGCCATGCGACGTGCCGATTCCAAACGTGCTCTCGCTGCGCCTGCGTGATCGGGACCGCATCGAACCGTTCGAGTCGATGAATGTCACGGTCGCGTGGGTGCGTAAAGGGTGCGTGCGTGTTCGTCTGGAATCGACGTGTCGGCGGATGGAGGTGTTCATGGGCCTTTGCTTCGGCAGTGAAAGCCTTGTGTCGGACCCTCTCACCGACGTTCAATACCACGACGACGGCACGCCCGACGCGGCCAAGATGATGCTTCAATGGGCGCAGGCTCATCGATGGTGGTTTGGGGGTAATGGTGTCATCGAACTCTGGGATGCTACCGGCAAGTGGCTTGCCCGTTCACAACCCTACATGCCGCCCGTGAACTCCCGTTTCCCTCACGATGAGTTCGAGAAGATGGAGGCGGACCTCCGGGCGCGTGCGGGCGTCCCCGATCCGCCGAAAGATGTGAAGATCTGATAAGCGTCGCGTCTCCTCGTGACCATGCCAGGCGTGGCGAAGCGATGAACATGCCTTGGTTCAATGCGACGAATGCAGAACCGGTTTGTAGTGGCCCATGAGGGCGTGAATGACGCCTGACGGCGTCACTGCGAATGGGTGGTCCCAGCCGGGGGCGGCTGGGCGACATTCCTCAACAGCAAGGTTAGCATCGGCAATCCGCCAGTGGTAGACCCACCCTATACCGTCGTGAGGCGATCCACAGGTGTCGGGAATCGTCTTCTCCAATGTCTGGCAAACCTCCTTTGCCGCCCGTTGGAGGGGCTCATTCGCTTTTTCCGAGGGGGATTGCGCCGGGTTGTTCGTTTGTTCAGGTAAGGAGATAGTCGATGAACTGTGAGGATGTGCTGAAACAATTGAAGAGATTCTCATCCGGCCGGTTGACGGCTGATGTGCGTGAGGCGGTGCAGATGCACTTGGCTGAGTGTGGGGCCTGCCGCGCGGCGCTGGGGCGTATCGACCTGGTGGCTGCGTCATTGGCCCTTGTGCAGACGCCTCCGGTTCCGTCAGGGTTTGCGGCGCGGGTGATGGCGGTGGCCCGGCGGCGGAGGCAGGTGGAGCCCGTTCCGGCGTGGGACCTTTTGCGCTGGTGGCGGCTGACCTCGGCGCCGATGCACCTGGCGGCTGCGGCGGTCCTGGCCGTCGGATTGGCTGTCGGGTTGATGATGGGATGGACCACAGCGCCGTCGGCGGGTCAGATGGCTTCAGCCGCGCAGAATGACCCCCTTAGCACCTATCAGCTTGACGTTCTGAGCGAGGCACCTAATGGGTCGCTGGCCGGCAGCTTTCTGACGCTGGTTGCGACGACGAATGAGGGAGGATACTGATCATGTGGAAGAAGATCGTTCCTTTGCTGATCGTGTTGTCGGTGGCTTTGAATGTGGCGTTCCTTGGCATC
>JAFGQA010000389.1 GCA_016935885.1 Phycisphaerae bacterium
AGAGCGCGCTCCCAAAACCCACGTCAGAAGTTCCATCGGATAACATCGCCTCTCGGCTTGAGCAAACCTGGCGCTGCCATATTAGGATGACCGGTGCCAAAGAGCGCCCGCCAGTTCTGCTCAGCCTGTCGAAGGAGTCCTTCGGCTTCGTCATACCGCCCCAGTTCGAGCAGCACCAGTCAAACTCTTGACCGAAGTTGCATGTGCGTTCGGGTCCGAATCGCAGGCACATTCGTGGCCCGAACACCCTGAAAGCAGCCCCGAAACCAGCTCCGGATTGGCGACACAGCAGTGTCCAAAACACCTGCCCTGCCAATGCTACGTCCCTTCCATTACAGAGGTTAGGTCGCCGCCCTGCGAATGGCCAAGCTGGCAGCCGCCAAGTCGTGGCCGCGGGGAGCAGCTCCCCGCAAAGCGAGGCCGCTAGGGTCGACGTCCAGCTCTCCATCCATCAGGGGGCCGCTGTCCGTCAACAGACCTTTACAACGAACGGCCGTTGGCATATAGCATGCAGAAGCTTACAGGGGCACACGGACAGACGGTTCTCGCTGGGTGGGGCTTGGATCCGGGTTGCCGGAGAGCCGTTCGTGTTGGGGCTCCACGGATACAGGAATGGAGAAGACAAGTGAGCAAGCGAACTATCGTTTCGATGCCTGGTAATGGCATTGGCAAGGTGGTGCTGCCTGAAGCGATTCGGGTACTCGATGCCGCGGGCTTCGATGCCGAATACGTACACGCGGACATCGGCTGGGACTTCTGGACCAACCAGGGAAACCCCCTTCCCGATCAGACGATCGACGTGCTGGAGAAACACAAGCTCGGCCTGTTTGGGGCAATCACCTCCAAGCCCAAGGACCAAGCCGCGGCGGAGTTGGCTCCTGGACTTCGCGACAAGGGCTACGTCTATGCCAGCCCGATCGTTCGGCTGCGCCAGCACTTCGATTTGGATATCTGCATCAGGCCCTGCCGCTCGTTTCAGGGCAATCCCCTGAACTTCATACGCCGGAGCCCGGACGGCGGGATTGAGGAGCCGCAGGTTAATGCAGTGATCTTCAGACAGAACACGGAGGGACTGTACGCCGGTGTGGAGTGGACCGGGCCGCCTGCCGAAGTCCGAGCCGCGTTGGAGACCCATCCGAGGATGGCCCAGTTCAAGGATGTTCCCAACGAGGCCCTTGCCGTTTCGACACGGATCTTCTCACGTGGGGCTTGTCGGCGCATCGTGCGCGAAGCCTTCGCGTATGCCAGAAAGTTCGGCTACAAGTCCGTGACGGTATGCGAGAAGCCCAATGTCATCCGCGAGACCTCCGGGATGATGCGGGCGGAGGCCCAGGCGACTGCGAAGGACTACCCCGACGTTCAGCTTTGGGAAACCAACATTGACGCCCAAATGATGTGGCTCACCAAGAACCCCGAGGACTATGGCGTCCTGGTGAGTGGCAACATGTTCGGCGACATCGTATCCGACGGCTTCGCCGGATTGGTCGGCGGGCTCGGCTTCGCTTGCAGCGCCAACATCGGCCGCGAGGTCGCCGTGTTCGAGCCTACTCACGGCTCGGCACCCAAGTACGAGCGGCTTTCGCCGCCCATCGTAAACCCGATCGCGATGATTCTCTCGGCCTGCATGATGCTCGACCACTTAGGCGAGACGGACAAGGCCGAGCGGATTCGCGGGGCAATCGGCAAGGTCATCGCTGAGGGCAACGTGCGGACGTACGACATGCTGCGTATTCCCGGCGGGCCGCAATCCATCAGCCGGGGAGCGGCAAGCACAACACAGATGACCGACGCGATCATCGAGAAGATGTAGCGGCCACCCGCCACGGCTGTTCCCCATGGAGATCCAATGTCAGGACAAACCCTCATTGAGAAGATTGCACAGCGTTATGCGGTGGGGCTCGAGCCGGGGCAGGTGGTCCGAGCCGGCGATTTCCTTACCGTGCGCCCGGCGCACGTGATGACGCACGACAACACCGCGGCGGTCATACCGAAGTTCGAGAGCATGGGGGCGACGAAGGTGGCCGACGCCGGTCAGCCGGTGTTCGCCCTTGACCACGACATCCAGAACCAAAGCGAAGGCAACCTAGCGAAGTACGCCAGGATCGAGGCGTTTGCCGAAAAGCACGGCATTGCCTTTTTCCCGGCCGGACGGGGAATCGGGCATCAGGTGATGGTCGAGGAAGGCTTCGTATTACCGGGCACGCTGGTGGTCGCCTCTGATTCGCACTCGAATCTCTACGGCGGGCTCGCGGCCTTGGGCACGCCGGTTGTGCGCACCGATGCCGCGGCGCTTTGGGCGACGGGCCAAACCTGGTGGCATGTTCCCGACATCGTGCGGGTCAACTTCACCGGCAAGCTTGCTCCAGGAGTCTCGGGCAAGGATGTGATCATCACCCTGATCGGCACGTTCAACCAAGATGAGGTGCTCAACTGCTGCGTCGAGTTCACTGGCCCTGGTGTGCGCGAGCTTGGCATGGATGATCGCCTTGCCATTGCGAACATGACGACCGAATGGGGGGGCCTGGCGGGCGTCTTCCCCTGTGACGACGTTACCAAGGAGTCCTTGCTGGGCCGTGCCGAGCGGATGCATCGGCGCGGCGACACGAATCCTCGACTCACACGGGAGATCGTCGAGCGCGCGGTGGCCGTGTGTCCGACTCCCGATGAGGACGCCGTCTATGCTACGGAACTCGAGTTCGATCTTTCCGCCGTGACGCCCTTCGTGGCGGGACCGAACGAAGTGAAGACCATAACGCCGTTGCCGGAGATCGAGGCGAAGAGGGTTAAGATCGACAAGGCCTATTTGCTCAGTTGCGTGAACGGGCGGCTGGAGGACTTCGCCGCTGCCGCCTCGGTGGTTAAAGGCAAGAAGGTCGCCGCCGGCGTCACGTTCTATGTCGCGGCGGCCTCGAGCGAGGTGCAGGCGGAAGCCGCCCGATTGGGCCACTGGAAGGCAATCCTCGAAGCGGGTGCGGTGGTCCTCCCGTCGGGGTGCGGCCCGTGCATCGGACTCGGCAACGGCGTTTTGAAAGACGGCGAGGTGGGCATCTCCGCGACCAATCGCAACTTCAAAGGGCGTATGGGCTCACGTGAGTCCTTCGTCTATCTCGCCAGTCCGGCGGTGGTCGCCGCCTCAGGCGTCGCGGGATATATAGCAGGGCCGCCACGGGAGGGAGCCGCATCGGATGGCAACGTACTCCGCGAGGCCTTGCGGCGTGGCAGTGCGATCCGCGTTGCGTCGCGGCGTACAGAACAAGTGCCGGAGGTTCGTCTTGTCGAGGGCTTCCCGGCCAGGATCGAGGGGGAGCTGCTGTTTGTCCCCAAGGACAACATGAATACCGACGGGATCTACGGCAAGGAGTACACGTATCAGGAGGATCTGACGCCTGACGAGATGGGCACGAAGGCGATGCTCAATTACGACCCGGAGTTCCAGAAGTTGGCGCGGAATGGCGACATCCTGGTGGGTGGATACAACTTCGGGTCGGGCTCCTCAAGGGAGCAGGCGGCGACCGCGCTGAAGTTCCGCGGCCTCCAGATGGTCATCGCCGGCTCGTACTCGCAGACCTACAGGCGGAACGCGTTTAACAACGGCTACATCGTCATCGAATGCCCCGAACTCGTCGAGGACCTGAAGGCCGCTCATACGGGCGAGCAGGCGTTGACCATCCGCACGGGGATGAGCGTGGTCGTAGACTTCGTTCGCGCTCGGATTGACAGCAAAGGGAAAAGCTACAGGTTCGGTCCGTTAGGGACCGTTGCGCAGGAGTTGGTTACCGGAGGCGGGATGGAGGCGTTGATAAGGATGAAGGTTGAAGGATGAAGGATGAAGGATGAGGCGTGGCGGTTGACGGCTTCAAACGGAGAGCTACTGATGCGTGACGAAATCGCTGAATTGTTGCCCGAGGTGGATGAGATTCGCGACCACACTCTGCGGGACAAGGTGATCGACGTTTGGGAGGCCTCTATCAGAACCGGCGGTTGGCAGCCGAAGGAGCTGCTCGAGATTCCCTTCACGCTGCTGGCCGGGGAAATCGAAATGAAGTTCATCGAACATGTTCGATCCTGTGCCCGCATGTGCCTGGCCGTCGAGCGTGTGCTGAACGAGATCTGGGGTGGTCGCGTGCCCATCAACCACGATCACCTTCTTGCCGGGGCTTTGCTCGCGGACGTCGGTAAGCCGATCGAGTACGCCAAGAAGGATGGCCGGGTCGTCAAGGGCAAGCGCGGTGACCACCTGCGCCACCCTTTCAGCGGCGTGGGCCTTTGCTGGCAGCACGGTTTGCCGGATGAAGTGATGCACATCGTGGCCACGCACTCGAAAGAGGGTGACCACGTGCAGCGCACTACTGAGTCCATCATCTTCCATCATGCGGATTTCATCGACTTCGACATCGCGTGCGGGCTAGGAAGGAAATAGGGAGGCGCAATGGGTACGTTAACTGAGCAACTCGCCCGCTGGGCTTGTGAGCTGAATTACGAAGACCTCACCCGCGAGTCGGTCGACGCGGCCAAGAGGTTCCTATACGACTCGGTGGGGTGCGCCCTGGGCGGCTACCAGACCAACGACGTCAAGAAATTCCTGGCTTACTACCGTGAACTGGGGCAGCCCGGCCCGTGTACGGTCATCGGGGCCGGCGATCAGATGAACGCCGTCGCGGCATCCATGCTAAATGCCCTCATGGTCAGAGCGATGGATTTCAACGACATCTACTGGAAGCAGGACCCCTCGCATCCCAGCGACCTTCTTTCCGCTCCGCTGGCATTGGCTCAGCGCGATCACAAGAGCGGCAAGGACGTGATCCTCGGGATCGTCTTGGCTTATGAGATCGCCATGCGCCTCTGTCACGTGGCGGTGCCGGGGATTCGCGAACGTGGCTGGCATCACGCCACGTTGATGGCTTACGTGTCTCCCATTGTCGCGGGGAAGATGATCGGCCTTGACTGGCAGCAGATACAGCATGCAATCGGTATCGCGAGTTGCCATTGCTTCACGCTGGGCTGTGCGGTTGCGGGCAAGCTTACTATGATGAAAAACACGGTGAGCCCGATGGGCACGCGCGACGGCGTGGAAGCCGCCCTGCTCGCCCAGAAGGGCTACACGGGGCCGGAAGGGGTCATCGAAGGCAAGGAAGGCATGGAACACTGCCTGGGCGAAGGCTGGGATTACTCCTGGATCACCGACAAGCTCGGCGAGCGGTTCATGATTACCGACTGCGGCATGAAGTCCTTCCCGGTAGAGGCCCTGATGCACTCGCCGCTCTCCGCGACTTTGCATCTAATCAAAGAGCACAGTCTTAAAGCGGAGGATATCAAGGAAGTGCTTGTTGAGAGCATAGCCCGGGCTGCGGATATTCTCAGCGACCCGGCCAAGTATGACCCGCAAAGCAAGGAGTCGGCAGACCACAGCTTACCCTACGCCATCGCCGCCGCCGTGGCCGAAGGGCGCGTTACCCGGCAGGAGTTTGCCGAGGAGAAGCTCTGGGATAAGCGACTGCGCGCCCAGATGGCCAAAGTCAAGGTCGTGGCCAATGAGGAGTTCGAGAAGGCGTTCCCCGCCAAACAGTGTACGCGTGTTACCATTACCACGACGGACGGACATCGACATTCCCATGCGGTGGATGTTCCCAAGGGTGATCCGCGCGACCCCATGACCATCGAAGAGCTGACCGTCAAATTCGATTCCCTGGCGGGCCCAGTGATGACGGAGTCGCGCCGAGATGAACTCAAGGCCAGTATCTTCTCTTTGGAAGAACTGGGAGACGTCGGCAGGCTCATGGCCTTGACCGTAGCAGACAAGTAGACGGTGGAGTAGCGCAGACGGTGGAGTAGCGATTGGCTGACTGCTGAGAGCTAACAGCTAATAGCCTCTGAACTGGGATATCCAAACGAATGACTACGACGTCAACAGAGCACACCGCGGAAGTCGGCCGCAAAGGCGAGGACGTTCGCTCGGATTGCTGGGTGGGGATCACGCCGGCTGATTCCGGCGGGATCGATCTACAGCTTACAACCAAGGTTGAGTCAATGTACGGCGAGACCACGCGGAAGTTCGTCCGCGAGGTGCTGGCAAAGCTCGGCGTCGAGAATGCTCATGTGGAGGTTGACGACACCGGAGCGGTGCCTTTCGTCATCGCCGCGCGGATCGAAGCGGTGGTCCGGCGCTTGGGGCGCGATATCGGGACCGGATACATTCCCGAATTCGCATCCGGGACCCAATATGAGACACGGCGCGACCGCTTCCGCCGATCGCGGCTGTACCTTCCTGGGAACGAACCGAAGTTCATGCTCAATGCCGGGTTTCATCGTCCCGACGGCGTCATTCTCGACTTGGAGGACAGCGTTGCGCCTGCGCAAAAGGACGCCGCCCGGATACTCGTCCGGAATGCACTTAGAACGCTCGATTTCAAAGGGGCGGAGCGCATGGTACGGATCAACCAGGGCGACGCAGGAATCGAGGATCTCGCATTCGTGGCTCCACACAATGTCCACGTCGTGTTGATCCCCAAGGTCGAAGCCGCTGAGCAGGTCAAGCGAGTGGAGGAGAGAATCCGTGGGCTGCTGGATGCCCACGGAATCGATCGTCCAGTCTATCTGATGCCCATTGTGGAGAGCGCTTTGGGTGCGATCAAGGCGTATGAAATCGCAACGGCTTCCGACGGCATCGTAGCACTGGCCATCGGCTTGGAGGACTATACGGCTGACATCGGCGCCGCCCGCACGCTGGACGGTCGCGAGAGTTTCTGGGCCAGGTCGCAGGTGGTCAACGCCGCTCGGGCGGCGGGCGTGCAGCCTATCGACACCGTCTTCTCCGATGTCTCGGACATGGAAGGCCTGCGCAAGAGTGTCCTGGAGGCCAAATCGCTCGGCTTTGAAGGCAAGGGATGCATCCATCCGCGGCAGATCGCGGTGATTAGGGAAGCCTTCGCACCTACCGAAGAGGAATTGGCGAAGGCCCGCAGCATCGTCGACGCCTTCGAGGAGGCTGAGGCCAAGGGCTTGGGCGTAGTATCGCTTGGGAGCAAGATGATCGATCCCCCGGTCGTCAAACGCGCACAACGCATCGTGCGGTTGGCAGAGGCAATGGGAAAAGGTGGTAGATAATGACCCGTAGTACGCGGAGCATGACACGACACCTGGTGGAGAACGCGGCCGGACGCTTGGTCCCCGCGGAAATCAACGGTGTTGAGCGTGTACCCTTCCTGGGCGTTGGGAAGTATTTTCCCAGCGGCAACAAGGCCGCCCCGCCCATCCGCTCCTGTGTCAATTACCCTGTGGACGGCAACAAGGTCGTTGCCGATCTAATCACGGCGATGAAGAATGCCGGCCTGCGCGACGGTATGACCATATCGACGCATCACCATTTCCGCGACGGCGACAAGGTAGGCAACGCGGTCTTTGATGCGGCTGCCGCCTTGGGTGTCAAGGATCTACGCTGGTTTCCCAGCGCCTCGTTTCCCTGCCATGCGCCGCTGCTTAAGCACCTGGAAAGCGGTGTCATCCACCACATCGAAGGCAGCATGAACGGACCACTGGGCGACTTCTGCACCGCGGGCAAGATGCGCGGTATGGGTGTGCTCAGGTCCCACGGCGGAAGATGGCAGGCAATACAGGACGGCGAAGTCCACATAGACATCGCGGTCATTGCCGCACCGGCGGCAGACCCATTCGGGAACGCCAACGGCGTGACTGGTCCGTCGGCCTGCGGCCTGCTCGGCTTCGCCCTGGCTGATTCCATATATGCCGACCACTCCATCGTGGTAACCGACAACCTCGTTCCGTTCCCCTGCCTTCCGTGGCAGATTCAAGGGAACAACATCGATCAGGTGGTGGTGACGGATTGCATCGGCGAACCCGCGAAGATCGTGTCGGGAACGACGCAACTGACCAAGAGTCCGGACCGCCTGTTGATCGCAGAGACGACCGCGCAATTCATCCGCGACGCCGGGATCATGAAGGACGGCTTCTCGTTTCAGGCCGGTGCCGGTGGTACGTCACTGGCGTTTATCGTTTTCTTGAAGGAGATGATGAAGGAGGCAGGCGTCAAATCACGGTTCGTCCGCGGCGGGAGCACGAAATACCTGGTTGAGATGCTCGAAGAGGGGCTTACAGACTACATTCTGGATGGGCAGACATTCGACCTGGAGGGTGTGAGGTCCATGCGAGAGAACCCCCGCCACCAAGACACCAGCCCGTTCACCAGCTACAACTTCCACGGTAAGGGGTGTTTCGCCACCATGCTCGACGTGACCGTTCTCGGCGCCACCGAAGTGGACGTGCAGTTCAACGCCAACGTGGTGAGCCACTCCGACGGTCGCTTGCTTCACGGGATCGGAGGCTGGCAGAACTGCCTGGCTGGAAAGTGCGTGATTCTCCCGATTCCTTCGATGCGCAACCGCATCCCCGTTATCGTTGATCGAGTGACGACTCTGTGCGGACCGGGTGAACTCATCGATGTGGTCATAACCGAGCGTGGAATCGCCATTAACCCAAGAAGGCAAGACTTGATCGACGCCGTAAGGGGTTCCAATCTGCCTGTGCGCCCGATCCAGGACATTAAGAACGAAGTGGAGGTACTTCTGGGCGGTCCTCCGACGCCGGCGAGGACTGGAGAGAAGGTCGTCGCAGCCGTCAAATGGGTCGACGGCACGGTCCTGGATTCCGTGTGGCAGGTTGCGACTTGAGGGCGCACGGTTGACCCCGCGGGTCATCCACCCGTCTGGCCACCTCGGCATGGCAATGCCCCGTCTTCGGCGGGGCGATGTATGCGTCCGATGAAGTGCATCTTCAAGCTGGCCTCGGCTTGCGTGTCATGATGTCCTCCTTTTGCGGAGGCATGATGCATGGCGCAAAAGAAACGCGATCCGAAGAAGGAAGCACTTCGGCGGCACCCGCATCGCCGCCACGCCCATCACCCAACTCGCCGAACTCCTTCCCGACCGCTGGCAAACCACCGTCGCGAACTGATCCCCGGAGAAAATCAAACGCGCCGAGCAATTGAAGTGCCAGTGCTTACGATCCTGCGACCTGTTGTTCGCCGGACGGCCACGTCGCTCACACGATAACACGCCGTCAGTGAAGAATAGTGATCGCTTGCGCGGGAATCCATTCTCAGGCACATCATCGCGGGAGACTCCTCCTGCGATTGAGTCTGCGTGTTGCCGTTCACCCATCGTTCTTGATGAGGTTTCATCCCACCAAGTCAACGCCAAGACCCGGCCGATCGGTTGGGGAGATGTAGCCTTTGTGAATCGTCACTGCGTTGTGAGTGGGATCGCCGACCAGGTCCAGGTGGCCGTCCAGGTCGGCATAGACCACGTTGGGTCGCGCCAGGGCGAAATGGAGACCGGCGGCGATTGCCAAACCGGCCTCGTCCATACAACTGACCATCGCCTCCAAGCCCGCGGCGTGGGCGACCGAGTTGATATGCAGCGCCTCGGAGATGCCCCCGACCTTCATCAGCTTGATGTTGACCATGTCTACGAATTCGTTTCGAGCCAGGCGAAAGGCGTCGCGCAAAGTCATCATGCTTTCATCCGCCATGACGGGAATCGACACCGAACGCGTGACCTCACCCAGGAGCTCCGGCATGCCCTTCGGCGTCGGTTGTTCAAGGAGTTCAAGGTTCGCCGAGCGGGTTTGCTCTACGAAGCGGCGAGCCTCCTCGACGGTATATCCCTGGTTCGCGTCAAACCTGAGCTCAAGGTCATCGCCGACGGCCTCCCGCACCTTCATCACGCGAACGATGTCCGCCTCGACATCTCGCCCTCCTTTTATCTTTAGACACTTGAATCCCTTCCGGACCCACTCTCGGGCGCGGGCCACGGTATCATCTTCCGATAGAATCCCTATCGTGATGCTCGTCTTGATCTCCTGCCGATAGCCCCCCAACAGCACCCACAACGGCAGGTTGCTGACCTTGCCCAGAATATCAAAGAGTGCCATATCCACGGCAGCACGGGCCGATGGCAGAGAACTCAACTCGGTCGTCAGGGCTTCCATCAAGAACAACCACCGCAGGGGATCCGCGTTCCTTAGCACGGGTTCGACGACGCCGGTCAATGCCTGAAAAACGCTCTCCGGTGTTTCACCCGTCACCGGCAGGTCCGGCGCCGCGCACCCCAATCCCGTCACGCCCCGATCCGTCTCAATGCGAAGGAACACATTGGTCGCCTCATCGACCGTCTCATAGGCGATGGTGTACGGCGTGCTCAGGCGCATCCTAACCACCCAAGCTTCTGTCCGCGTAATCTTCATGATTGTCAGTACCGGCGTCGCTGGTAGATCTCGTCCAGACTCATGCCCTTGAGCTGCTCAACGAATTCGACAAGGTTCCGAATCATCACATCCCACATCTTCTCGCCCTTTTCGCGGGTCGCCTTCGTTGGGTCGCCCAAGACGCCGGTCTTCGAGATGCTCTTCGTGTGGGCGTACCAGTCCACGCTCCGCTTCGAGCTGAAATCGAGGTACCGACTCGAAAAGCGAGGCACGCTTCTCTTGGCCTCATCCAACCTGACTAATTCCGGCCTTGTTGCGAGCGACGTGCTCGTCTCGATTTCACCCGCATGGACGTCGTTGGGGGTTTCGGCCAGGGCTTCAACGTCGGCGTCGCTGGTGTCACCGCTGTCAACGCACGTGAAAATGTGGGTGTCGCGGTTGATCATCTGAGCAGCGAAGTGCAAGGCGGGAGTGTTTCCACCATGACCATTGATGATCACGAGCTTGGTAATGCCGTTGCGTACACAACTCATGCCAATGTCATACACCAACCCGGACAGTGTCTCGTTGCCGACACTGATCGTTCCGCTGAAATCCTCATGGTGGTATGACACGCCGTAGGGGACGAGAGGGAGAACCAGGGGTCTGGGTGCGCTGCATGCGGCGCCGACACGCTGCGCCAAGTACTGTGCGTCGAAGGAATCCGTGTCCACGGGTAGGTGTGGGCCGTGCTGCTCGGTTGCGCCGACCGGCAGCAGGGCGATGTCGACCTCGCGCAATCGCCGTTTCGCCTGGGGCCAGGTCATTTCACCAAGCAGACAGCCATCGGATGGCGAGTGGCCTGCGGCCGCCTGGCGAACACGACTGCGGCTCGTCGAACCCGGCACCTCAAAAGTGTAAGGCTGCGTCATGACTTGTTCAGTAGTGGGATCAAAGCGGGTCCACATCCGGCCATTGCGCCAGACAGCCCCCTCTGCGTGCTCGAGACAGATCCGGTATATGGCCTCTCTTAGGTCATTGGGGATCGTCTCTGGCGGAGATCGGACGGGATCGAACCGCAATTGCAGAATCTCAGGTCGCTCTTTGGCTCGCACAGGACCCAACCGGGGCTCCGAGATTGAACCTCGCTCCCACAGCATGTGACCCAACTGTTGGACATCCCCGAGGACCTGGTGATTGCCCTTGGCCTTCAAGTACTCGAGACATTGGGCGATCTGCCGTTTCGTGTACCCGCAGACTTCTGGGTCCGCGCCAAGCGCCGTGAGCATGCCGACAATGCGCCGGCATTTCTCACATTGTCCACAAGGATATGCTCGATGGTCCTGCACATGCGCGGCGTGGCAGGAAACCTGCAAAGGGTGTATGTCAGGGTACCGGGCGGCAAGTATCTTCTGAATCAAGAGCTCCGAGAGATGCCGAAGGATCGAGAATTGGGTGACGTTCCAGCGCTTCTGGCGGTAATATCGCGTCAGGGCATTGTCGAAGTATCGGCTTTGATCATAAAGACCGTCGTAATGTGTGATCCCCCGAGTCGTCTTCCGCCGCGTGGTGTCGTACTCATTGCCGATGACAAGGCGGCCTATGCCACGCTTTCTCAGAATAGGCAGCGCGCCGAAAACGAATATTGCCACGGTCCAAAGTCGAATGGGGTAGTCATCAGAACGTCTCCTACCGAAATCTGGTCGAACAAAAGGTAGGTGCTTCAGCATCCAGGAGAATACACGATCTGAGTTCGTCCATACGCGGGTCGTTTCTGGAACATCGTCTGCGAAGTGGCGATGCGCATTGATCGCGGTGAACCAGTGTCGACCGGATTCGTTCACGAAGACGGGGTGCGTCTCGACGCCACTTTCCCTCAGCAAGCCGTACGTCAGAAGACTGTCCTTGCCGCCACTCGAGAGAACGGCATGGCGTGACCGAGCCACAGGCCAGTCGCCAGGCTCTCTCTGGTCGTGGCTCTCACTCTGATGTGTGGTTTCTTCATCAAAGACCAGCCTGGCCCTCAAGTAGGAATCCAGCCTCACGGCCGGCAGCTCGGCTGCCGTATCAACGAGAAGCGGATTGGGTTCCAGGAGCTTCTTCACATAAATCTCACGAGCCGTGTTCTCGGCCATGTCTGCGAGAAACCGTCGGTCGGCGTCGTCGTACACTCCGTGAAAGACGATTTCGCTGCAAAACAGGCCGTAATTCAGTGCCACCTGTGCCGCCATCATGCAAGCGAGGTTCAGGGAGGCCGGGTCCGCCGCGTCGAGAACATCCTCTTCAAAGGAATACTGGAAATCACACACGTCGTGCTGGTCGCCCTTAACTACCCTATAAGGTGCTGTCACACGGCGAGGCTGGATCTTGACTGGACCGACTTCGAGTCGATCGATGACGGTCAGACTGGACAGAGCTTGCTCGGTGTTGGGCATAATGTTCCCTCTAGCGGCCCGTGGCAAGACTGTGGCACCGGCGCCAAAGCCGGGGGTTTTCACGGTCGGAAACGGCGCTGCCGAAGCGATGTTTTCCCCTCTACCACGGGCTGCTAGCCCCGTACGGCAGGACCGATCGCCGCCGTCGTGGTGTCATTGGCCTCACGGAGCCTGTCTTCCAGGCACGACGAAAGGATCTGACATAATCCGGCACTGCCCGACAGCAGAACGTCGTAGGCAGGCAGCGCCGTTTCCTTTCGGATGTCTTCACAGGCATTCGCGACGTCCAGAGGGCTAAGACCTTCGTGGTTTACGGTGATCGCGACAACAGGTTTCCCTGAGATCACCTTGATTGCCTCGAGCTGTTGCTTAAGGGGATGTAGCGGATACTGGGGGAAGCCGTCATAGTGTTTCCTGGCGGGGGCGTGTTGGAGGACGATCACATCCGGGCGGGCAGCCGCCAGAATCTCGTAACCGCCCGGGTACGCCGGATTCAACAGGCCTCCTTGCCCCTCAATCACGATGACGTCTGGCGCTTGCTCTTGCCAGGCGATCCACACCGCATGTTCGATTTCGCCCGTCAAGAAATCGTTGACTAGCGTATCCAGGATAATACCATACCGTGCCCCCTGCATCCAGGCCGTCTGGCCGGTTCCAACCAGCTCCGCGCGATACCCGGCTTCACTTAGCCCATCGACAATCAACCAGGCCGTAGTCCGCTTGCCGACGGCCGAATCCGTGCCCAAGACCGCCACTTTCAGTGACTTCACTTCGTCGATTTTTCCGTTGAAGAAATGAAGTTCCGACGTGTGTTTCGGCTTACGAATGTCGCGAATGTGAACGCGATATGCGGCGGCCAATCGCGAGATCTCCTCGTCCTCAGACAGGTAGTCGTGCAAACCTGAATCGACGTTCAGCCCCATCCGAATGGCTTCGATGAGATCTTCTCGAACCGAAGGCGACAACCTCCCGCCGTCGGGAGCCAGGCCGACCACCAAGTGGGTAGCAGGGCTTCCCTGTGTGCGGGAAGCCTTGACCGCCGTCTGCACGTTGGCGTGGATTCGAATGTCATTGGATCGGCCATCAAGGATCTCACCCGCGTCACGCCCTGCCTGCCTGGAGTCGACTACCGAAAGGACCCGATATCGACTTGTGCGGCGCACAAGCCCATGGGCCGTTTTGCCATTTGTCGTGGTAAATGCCTTCTGGCAGTAGATGATCGCGTTCCCTTCTGGTTTCGACGTCATGTTTTCTTCCCTGTCAAAACAACGACATATCGATCGTTCGGAAACGGCTGCTGGCGATGCCGGTCGAGCAGTACGATCAAGCCGGCGGTCGAGGCCGGCAAGACGCTAAAACCCTCCCGCTCGCGAAGCAACCGAGAGAAATGCAGCATGTTCTTGTCGCTGGCATGACCCGCGAACCCCCCGCTGCTCCTGATGGCATCCAGCGCGAGGTCTCCGTCGATGGAGTGCCAGTTGATCAGTGGCTCATTCACCGGGGTCTCCCGGACCCGTTGTGGTGCCAGGTCCTCACAATGGAAGTTGTTCTTCAAGAAGGCACATGCGATCGGGTTTTTGCCGAAGGATGATCCGGCAATCATGCGTGGTATTCGGGAGGTCCGTCCACGCCGATAAAGACTTACGAAGCCCCTGTGAATGCCCGCCAACGTCGTTCCGTTTGACACCGGCACTGCTACGACCGCGGGGGCATCTCGCAACTCGTCGTAGATCTCATACGCGATCTCACCGTACGCCCTGAGTTGCAAAGCCGTGTTCGCTCCCCCGGGGTTCGCATCGTAGATCTCGTCCTCCTTGGCTCTCTTGCGTGAAGCTTCTACGGCCTGCTCATAGTCCCCAGGGATGTGAACAATCTCCACTCCTGGCAGATCCATTTCGCGGCTGCGTTTGCTGTGGTAGTTTTCGGGAATGTAGATGTAGCAACGCAGCCCGGCGAATGAGGCCGCCAGAGCCATGGCCGCACCATAGTTTCCACACGTCGCAAGGGTCATGGCGTCGAAACCCCGCCTCAGCGCGTCCATCACCTGAGCAAAGGCAATGCGGTCCTTCTGCGTCCCGGTCGGGTTGCCGCCTTCAAACTTCAGATAAAGCTGCCGAACTCCAACCTCACGCTCCACGTTCCTCGCGCGGGCCATCGCCGTATCGCCGACCTCGGAGTCCACAATGTCCTCGTACGCTTCAAGGCGATCTTCCAGGAGGCGGGTTGGATCGGCAGCAATTTGCTGCTGGGCGCCGTGCTCCGTTGAGAAACCGACCGTCGCTGGCGCGGCTCCATCGAGAATGGTGTCCACGTAGGCACCTGGCTCGGCATTCAGCATCTGGTTCTGCGTCGATTCGTTGGGATTGGGCATCACTTACCTATACATGACAATGGCCTGCTGATCTGCGTCTCGACGACTGATCCGGATATGTTCTAGATGGATTCTCACGCAGTCTGCGGCGCTTCTTGACATCAGGCGAAGTCGTCTCGACCGCGGATGAGCTACGGGCGTCACAGGAGGTGGCCTCCCTGCTTGAATCTGTGAGCCCCGGTTCTCCAGGCTGTCCAGGTTTTGTATTGGCGACGCGTCGGAGCACAAGCGACTGGCCGCCCCACGCCTTTCACCGATCTTGCGGTTGTTCGTGCCATATCCTTGGCCTTGCGCCCGCCTCAGAAGGCGGCGTATAGGCAACCTGGGGCTGAATCACTCAATACCGTCCAAAAACATACGCCAGGGGCGTGAAGGCTACCTGAAATCAGGATTAAAATCCACTAATCTAAGAGAGGGTGCCGTGAGGCACCAGCGCGGAGGACCGGTCTGCTCCAACACTCTTCGGCGTAATGAGGTCATCAATCGCTCCTTCCAAAAACGGTTCTCCTCCAATTCAGTTGCTCCACTCGCGGCCTGGCAGTTCCTGTTTGACGTTGACGGCGGAGCATCCTGGGTCGTGGAAGCCGTACGCGACGCGTTTGATGACCTTGATCCTGTTGTGGACGCCATCGAACCTGCTCGTGTGCATCTGATGCTTGCAGTGGTTCACGATCCCGTATTGATAAGGCTGCAGCGTCCGGGCGAAGCGAACGAAGTCTCGGTGGGCATCCTGGCTGGCGACGTTGCACCACTCGGCCGGCGCGCCCTCGGCCCAGCCAGGGATGTGATACTCCCAAAGACGCTTCAGGAAACGCTTGAGCCGGTAGACCGTGTTGAGCCGTTTGTTCACGGCCAGGATCTCCTTGAGGCGCGCACGCCGGTACCGCTTCAGCCTGATCCACGTCTTGGGGGATGGGTACTTCGAACCTTTGAGGATTGTCTTATCACCCCGCTTTGCCTTACGAAACTCCTCGTTGCGAATGTCGTCGATCACCCTATTGAAGGCTCTCACTACGTGGAAGAGATCAGAGACGATGTCCGCCTCAGGACACCACTTCTTGACAGACTGGATGTACGGCCCACATGCCAATGCCCGATTCGCCACGGTACTGGCGCACTGTGAGGCAATGGCCGCACGCTGACGGACGGATAGAATGAGCAAGGCTTCTGGAAGGAACTCACGATGAAGAACACCATGCGAGTCTACGGCGTGATCGCAGCCTTCTGGGCGACGGGATGTACCGGGCTTACTACTTGCTCGCCGGCCACAGAACGTCATACCCAATCAGACTCCTATCCGCCGCACTGGTGGGAGCCTGTCCCCGAAGCGGAAGCTGCATCATGGGAGATACTTCCGCAGGCGGCCGGCCAGGGTGAGGTCATCGTCTCGAAACGCAACGAGCTCGGCCTGCTCTCCAACTTCGCCCCCACGCCGTTTGTCTTCCACGGCCGACGCTACCGCAGCCTCGAAGGCTTCTGGCAGATGATGAAGTATCCGGAAGGCCCCAGCGACCCACGGGCGATTTTCCCGGGCATCACCTGGAAGTACACGCGCGAAGAAGTCGCCCAGATGGTCGGAACCGAGGCAAAGGCGGCAGGCGGATTGGGCACCAAGAACATGAACGCGATGGGAATAGACTGGGTCACCTTTGAGGGCCGGCACATGAAGTATCGGGCGCAAGAACAAGGCGACCATCACGATCTCATCGTGGAAGCCACATGGGCGAAAGTTCGGCAGAACGCCAAGGTACGCGACGTCCTGCTATCGACGGGCGATCTCACACTTCGGCCAGACCACCATCAGGCTGCCGATGCACCGCCCGCATGGCGGTACTGCGAGATTCTGATGATCATCCGAACAGAGCTGCACAAAGGCGTTCGGTAACGCGATTCTCCACGGCCAAGGCGGCGCCGTAGCGATCGAACTGCGCGCACCGCCACAAGCCGGTCAGGACCGGACATCCGTCTCCCGATCAGACTTTCCGCGAGATCCTTACATGGCGACAGCACGTCTCATCGTATCGAACTGAGAGCCGTGACCCAGGGTGCCGGCGCTGCCCGGGTCCGCACTGCCGATAATCGGCGCGGAGGGACGAGAGGACGAAAGACTACCATCCCAAACCAACCATGTGGGCAAGGCGACGATCCGGTATCATGGGGATAGGACTGCGTTGACGAAAAGGGGAACATCCGCCAACGTAACGACCGAATCGCCATTCGTGTCGGCCGCGCAATACGCTTGGCTCGATGGCTCGGGCGTGAGCACTTGCTCGACGAATTCATCGATGTCCTCGCCGTTGACGAAGCCATTACCGTCTGCGTCGCCGGTGCCCCGGGGCCAGACCGTCACGGTCACTGCCATGCAGTCGGGGCTCTCACAACCGGCCTGATCTCGGGCCCGAGCGTAATAGGTCGTCGTCGTGGTGAGATAGACGATCAGGACGTCCGCGGTGTCAACGTACGTGCCCCCGCAACTTCCCGTGTACCAATCGATCTCGGCCCCACTGACCGATGCCGCGAGGTTCGCGAACCCGCCGCCACAGAGCGTGTCCGGGTCCGCGTGGGCATTCGTCGGCGTCGCCGGGCCCTCCGAGACCGTTACGGTCACGGTGTCGCAACCAGCGCTGACACAGCCCGTCGTGCCGTTGCGAGCCCGCGCATGGTAGGTGGTCGTCGAATCCGGACTGACCAGGATCGAATCGCCGGTCTCGATGAATGTGCCACCGCAGTCGCCCGTGTACCAGTCAATCTCGGCCCCTTCGAGCGACGCAGTCAGCGTCGCCGAGTCGCCGCTGCAGATCATCGGGGGATCGGCGTCTGCATTCGCCGGCGTGACCGGCGAAGGTGATTGCCAGGCGGTGATCTTCTGGGCCGCCTCGCCGTCATTCGCGCTGAACGTGCCGCCGACGTACAGACCGGTATGGTAGCCGTCGCCAAACACGGACAGGGCGTAGACGTAGCCGTTCAGGCCGGATCCTTCCGTGACCCCGGACCAGTCGCTGCCGTCCCATCGGGCGATTCTGGAGGCCGGAGTCGAGAAACTGCCACCGGCGTAAAGGTCGTCGCCCGCACCATCATCGTTAAAAACTGCGAGCGTCCAAACGTGCGTCGAAACGCTGGTGCCCATGCCGACGCCCACCGCGGACCATGAGGCCCCATCCCATTTCGCCACCTTCTGGGCCGCTACGACCGTGCCGTCGGATTGGGTGACCTCGGTGAACTGGCCGCCCACATAGAGATCGCCATCGAAGACGGCCAAGGCCTCGACATCATCGTTGGCGCCACGGCCCAGTGGTGCCAGCGTTACGCCGTCCCATCTGAAGATGTTTCTCGCATCAGTGCTGCCACCGGCGCTCTCGAACTCACCACCAACGTACAACGCCTCGGTGGCGCCGCCGTCGTAGACGGCCAATGCTCGGACAACGTCCGTGCTGCCCAACGGATCACCCGGCAGCGCAGACCAACTGGCGCCGTCCCAGTAGGCGATCTTGTGCGCGGTGATTCCCCCGATCTCATTCAAGTATCCGCCCGCGTAGAGATCCTCACCGTAGAACGCCAAGGCGCGGATGCCGGCGTTGTTCTCGCTCATGCCGCCACCAACGTCCGACCAAGCGGTCCCATTCCACTTGGCGATCCTCTTCGTCCCAGCTTGACCGCCCATGTTGCCGAAGGCGCCGCCGACGTAGAGCAGACCATCCGTCTCCGACACGGCCAAGGCGTAAACCACACCGCCGTTCTCGGCACCCGTTCCCAGCGGCGACCAGGCGCTCCCATCCCACTTGGCGATACTCTTGGCCGGCATACCACCGGCCGTACTGAATTGTCCGCCGACGTACAATGCCGGGCCGATGGGCGAGTCCCGCTGCGTCGAGCAAAGTGACCAGACCGGTGAATCCAGACCCGGATCACCCACGCCATTCGCCCATACCGGATCGCACGTCTGGCCGCGCGCCGGCAACACCACAGCTCCGACGAAAACGAGCCAGGAGATCGAAATCGTCATCAAGATTCGGGTTGACACAGAACCACCCTCCAAGGCTCCCCATGCTGTGTGTCAGTCGTCCGCCAGGAGCAACTCGACAAACGACAAGACATCCCTGCCGTCAGTGACATCATTACAGTTCGTGTCGGCTGCCTCCACGTGTTCCGGAACGGTGTCGGTCCCCAGGAGCACGGCCACAAACGGGCCGATGTCATCCAGATCCACCTCATGATTGCCGTCGAAATCCCCCGAACCCGACGCCTGTACGGCCGCCGTCTCGCTGGCGGTGGAGCCGCAATCGTCCGTGACCACGCACCAATACGTACCGTCCTGCGTGGCGGTATAGCACGGCAACACGGCACCTATTAGATTCAGGCCGTTTCGCTTCCACTGGTAGTGCATCTCACCTATCCCATCCGCCGCAACACAAAGCTCCAGCAACGCGGCCGGACACGTCTTGCCTCCAATGGGATGGGAAGTGATCGTCGGTCCCGTGCTCAGCGTCAGCGTGGCGATGTCGCTTGTCGTCGAACCGCAGTCATCACTCACAATGCAACGGTATGATCCGGCCTCGGTGGCAACGTAACAGGGCGAAGTTGCCCCGTCGATATCGTCCTCGTTCAATTGCCATTGATACCGCATCGTCCCGCTCCCCGATGCGATGACACAAAACTGATGCCATCCGCCGGTGCAGATCACGGCATCCTCCGGATGCGACGTAATCTCCGGTAGTCTGCACCCGTACAGGATCACGATGAACCCGGCCCAAGGGTTGCAGCTAGGCGGATTGATACAGGCGTCACAGTCCGTCGCCAATTGGAAGACGTTGGCAGTTGATCCTTCCACTTGCGTTTGGCCAAGGTACCATCCGTCGCACTCGTTGATACTCGTCGTCATTGCGAACCAGATGGTACCGGCGGCCTGGAACTCGATGCTGGTTACGCCTGTAAGAAGAACCGGTCCGCCGTGCGGTGGCACGGCCCAACTCTCGTCCGAACCCGGGATCGCGGCGCCGTTGCAGTCGTCATAGGCGCAAAGCGTCACGGTCCGGCTCTGATCGCAGTTGTAACTCGGATCGTTGTCGGCATAGATCAGCACGTCGTAGCAACCGATGATCCAGGTGCCGGGCTCCAGCGTGAGATCATCGGCCACGATCGTGTTGGCGGGCAGCCAAGGCCAGTCGTTACCCGAGTCCCTGGCGTAGCCGCGAGTCGAGTAGCCCTCGTCCGGGCAGCCCATTCGCGGCCCGCCGCCACGGCTCGACAGCAGATTGAGCAGCCGTCCCGACATCCCCGTGCCTCGTCCCAACCCTTCGGTCCATTGTGCAGCCAATGTGGAAGGCCTCAGCCACGTTTCATGGACGGGCCTCACCGGCTCGAGTGTGGGATCACTATCGAGAACCAGGACCTCGACGTCCGGTGCCAAGCCATCCAAACCGAGGCGGCCTGCGGTCATGGTCTCCTGCGCGGTCGCAGGCGTCACCGCGAATGCGAACAACACCACGACCGAGCCACTTACGTTCCGCACCGTCAAGTTCCGCCATGAGCGCATGACCTTTTGCCCTCCGTCTTCACCAGCGGTCGGCCCGATGCGCCTCGGCGCCCGACACCATCTGCACCTCGATGCCCTCGCAGACTGATCGGGTTTTGACTCATCGGCTAGGCGCTCGCCGGAGTCGCCTGCCTTCCGCGGGCACGATCACACCCGAATCAAGCCGCGGGATCAGGCGCCTGTGCATCCGTACGACGCTCGAATCCCGTGGGGGCGAGACTGTGGAAAGCGCCGTACCGGGACGCAGGAGCGGTGGTCCGGACCGATCGCCGTCGACTGCCTCCCGCAACAAGCCGACACTGTTGAGGCAACGCACCGGTTCGTGCACGCCCCAATCCGTCGGCGTCACTGTCATCACAGGCCCGCCGCCCTGTCGCGAGCGAGCACGGCCCCCTGCGTTAACGCACTGCACGCTGACCCAGAAGCCAGCATGTGGGTCATTCGGCGGGTCGTCGATCTGATAGTTGCACGTCCATTCCCATTGCTCCGTGCCCTCGTTGTAGGTCGCCATCGCGAAGCGGTCCTCGGTGCTGCCCACCTCGGCCTCTTCCGCCACAATCCACCCGGCGTAGGCGTTCGAGAACTCGACCACCAGCCAGACTTCGTCTGGCAACGTCACGGGCGTTGGGAACGTGACATTCAGAACGAGCACCTGCCCGTTGTCTGGCAGACCGTAGCCGGAGACCAGCGTGCCCGGGATTTGTGCCCCGCCTGCGCACGGCGAGGCGTTGTAGAAGGCCGTACTCACATCGAACGTTCCACCACCTCCCCCGTAGACGGCGATCTCGAAGTACGACGCATCACGTGCAGTCCCGGCAAAAGCCAAGTCGTCGGCCATCGGTTTCCCCGGATTGTAGGACAGCGTGGCCGGACTGATCTCGTTGCGATACTCCGGGCATGCCCCGTCACATGTGGTCCCGTAGCCATCGAAGCTGTCGCCGCTCGCGGCGCAGTCACCCTGCGTCGTGATCGTGCAATCCCAGTTGTCCACGCTGCAACACGCGCCGATGTCCAGCCCCGTGCAGTCCGTCGTGCCACACGTCGTATCGTCGCCCATGTACAGTCCACCCGCGGCATCGCACACGGACGGTGTTCCCTCCGTGCAGCTCTCGTCCGGATGGCAACAGGCACCTTGGCCCTCCGGGACATCCACGCACTGGATGTCGGCCCAAAACCCGGCGTACGGATCGGGCGGCCCACCAAACCAGTAGTTGCAGACCCACGGTGGATCGTTCTCGCCATAGAGGTCGGCTGTCGTTCCAACCTCGGCTTCCTCCGCCAGAACCCAGCCCGCGTCGTCGTCGGAAAAGGTCGCCACCATCCAGACGGTGTCGGGTATCGTCACCGGCTCCGCCGACGCATCCACCGAGATGAGATAGATGCCGTCATCCGCGGGGATGTCCTCCCACGTCGCCTGCGTGCCTGCAATCAGAACACCGCCTTCGCCGGGGCATCCGTCATAGAGGCCGGTCGTAACGTCGAAGGTCCCTCCACCTGTGCCGTACACAGCGAGATCATAGTGACTCATGCCGCGCGAGGTGCCGGCCAGCGACATATCATCCGCCATGGCTTTCGATGCGCCCGGGGCCCAGTAGGTCGTTGGGTTGGCAATGTCGTTGCGATACTCCGGGGCCATCGTCGAGGCACACGCGGTGCCAGACCCCTCGAAGGTGTGGCCGAGCGCCGCGCAGATGGCCGGTGACGTCAGCACGCAGGACCAATCCGAAGGATCGTAGCACGCCCCCACATCCGTCAGGGAGCAATCGACCGAGCTGCACAACGTGCCCTCGCCGATGAAAGTCCCGCCAGCCAAGCCACAGGCGGCCTCGGTCACCTCCGTGCAACTTTCATCCGGCAGGCAGCACGCCCCTCGGGCCGCGGCCGAGCAATCCGTGGTCTCACAGGTCGTGTCGTCACCTTGGTAACTGCCGCCGCTCACCGAGCATGATGTCTGCGTCTCGATCGTGCAGGTCTCATTCGCGTGACAGCAGGCGCCCTGTGGCACGACCGGACAATCGGTCGACGAACAGTTGGTCCCGGGTCCCTGGAACACGCCGCCGCTGATCCCACAATCCGGCTGGCTCAGATCGAGGCAGGCTCCCGATGGGTAGCAACAGGCACCCAGACACGTTGCCCCCGAGCAAACGGTCTCATCGCCCATGTACGTCCCCCCGACCACGTCGCAGTCGTCCTCTGTCCCCTCGGAGCAGGTGCCATCCGAGTGGCAGCAGGCGCCCAACGGCGTCGAGCAGTCGACCACATCGCAGGACATGCCCAGGCCCCGGTAGGTCCCGCCGCCCATTCCGCAGTCGGCGAGCGTGGTGTGCGAGCACGACTCGTCAGGAAAGCAGCATGCCCCCTGGCCGATCGGCGGGCAGCTCAGCTCAGCACAATCGGTGCCCATCCCCTGGAATGTCCCGCCGGCCGTGTTGCAGTAGTCCAGCGAGAACGTCAGACAACCGCCCGTTGTGGGAAAACAACACGCCCCGTCGCAATCGACACTGGCGCAGGTCGTGCCGTCACCACGGTACACACCATCCTGCGCATAACAATCGGCGGGCTCCTCCTCGCTGCAACTGCCATCGGCATAACAGCAGGCCCCCAGACTCGGCCCACCCGTCAGAAGAACGTTCACAAACGAGCCGATGTCCATGCCGTCGATCGCGCCGTCACAGTTCACGTCGGCCTGGTCGGTGTTGTATCCCGGCCCCGGGTCCTGGCCAAGCAGCACGGCAACGAAGGCGGGTAGATCGTTTGTTATCTCCACGACGCCGTTCTCGTCCAGATCGCCCCCGCCATCGACGATGCTCAGGTCCCAGCTTGCGGTTCCGCTGCCCGTGTCGTTGGACGCGCGGATGGTGATCCTGTGGGACGAGGCCAGCGTTGGCGGATCGGGCCACGACACGACACCCGAACTGGGGTTGATCACCATCCCGTCCGGGCCGTCGATCAGCGACCACGCGTTGATGGGCTCCATGCACGCCGGCGCGGTGAGCACCGGCGTCGGGCCCGTGTACGGATCGCGGCAGGGCAGATCCTCGTCGGGAATGGCGACGATCGCCGGCGCGCCTTGGTGAACGCCGAGTGGCAATGTCTGCACGGACGTTCCCGCGGCGTTGGTGGCGCGGACGTCAAGCTCGTAGATGAATGGCGCCTTGATCGGCTCGGGCCAGGATACGTCGCCGGTGTTCGGATTGATCGTCATGCCTGGCTGTGGGTTGTCCAGACTCCAGGTGATCGGCGCCGTGTTGATCGGGTAGTGTACGTCCGGCGTTGGGCCAACGAACGGCCCGGCGCACGTGATCACCTGCTGGCTAAACGGCTCGAACGTCGGCACCGCCTGCCCGATGGTGAACGGGTCGCAACAGATGGCGTCGTTGTTGTCTTCGTAGTGCTCCGCCACCTCGTCGAGATCATCGAGCATGGATCCGAAGGTATACGTGCCCGCCAGGAGGTCTGGTATATCAATGCCCACGCTGAACTCGAATCCATCGTTGGCCGGCATGTCCCACAGGATGTCGCCGAGCAGCAGGTCGCCGGAATCGACGACGCCGTCCGTGGACAGGTAAAAGCCCTGCCGCACGTCGGTCACGCCAACCGTTCCGAAGTTCTCAATGACGCACCAGGCGGTCAGCTCCTGACCTGGCGTGACGCTCGGCGGATCGACGAAGGTGGGCACGGCCTTGCCGAGGGTGGGCCCCTGGGAGCAGTAGGAAGCGTTCGCCAGGTCCACCATCGTGCTGCTGCCGGGGTAAAGGAACCGCACACCCCTGCGATCGTCCGTGTGCAGTTCCACGATGTTGCCCTGTCCGACCGGGCCGCCAGCGGGATAGCCTGGGTTCAGCGTGGCGATGAACCAGGGGCTGCCCGGCGGCTCGTCTCCGATCGGATCGTGCCCAAGGCCGATCGCGTGCCCCAGTTCGTGCAGCCCCACGAGGTAGAAGGAGAAGCCGTTGTCTGGCGTCGGATGAGACGTGACCTCGCAGTCCGGATTCGTGAGCATGTGCCAGCCCACGTCTTCGGGATAATCACTGAACAGGATATCCATGTCGTACCACTGGTCCATGTAATTGACCATGTACGTGACGCCGAGAACGCCTGGGTCGAGCCATTCAGCCGGCACCGCCGCCGTGTCGCTGTAGCCGTCGTAGGGGTCTATCACCGGGTCCTCCGCCAGGCGGATGAACGAGTACTGGAAGCCGCCGCCGGGGACGCTGCTCCACTGCCCCATGGACGCCTGGATGAGAATGTCCGGGTCGCTGCCTTCCGGAAATGTGCCCGGGGAGAGGTAGCGAAGGCTCTGCCCACCAGGCCAGACCACGGTGTACCCACCGTACGTGAAGTACGAGAAGGCGCCGACGCGGTCGCCGCCGATCCAGACGGAACCGGCAACCAAGGTCAACACGACTGTGATCCGGAAGAAGGCCTTCATCGCGGCACCTCCTCCCTCTCACGCTCGGAGGAGATGCGAGTGACGGCCTTCAGTTGGCGCGATCCGCCGGTTCCGCGCGGCTCCGACGACGGCGACGACGGCGACTCGCTCGCATTCCCGTACCGGGAGCCGTTCACCGCCTGCTGCATCGCCGAAGGCTTCAGGGGCACGGCGCTGTACCGCACAAGGATGCGGCGGCCCGCTGGTTCTGTCAGGTGATGATCCTTGCTCCGATCCAGCAGCGGCTGGACCGTGGCCAGGAATTCCTCGTACGTCATGCCACGGGCGGGCACTCCTGCTCGGGGCGCGACCTCTTTCAGGCGGACGCCGTGTTCGGCCCTTGCATGCGGATGGGGAAGCTCCCCCGGACGCTGACCGGCGACCCTAATGAAGCCCTGCGAATCGACACCATCGATCGGCATGTGGAAGGCATTGCCGACGCGCTCCTCGCCATCGACATCACGATAGACGCGCATCTCGCCTTGATGCAGGCCGACGACCGGAAAGGTCTTGTACGTCGGCAGCAGAAACAGCACCCATTTCTCTCCCACCGCGAACGTCGGGGCGCCACACACCTGCATCCGCATCTCGCCGACCGTGCCGCCCGGCACGATCAGTCTGAAGATTGAAGACGAATCCGGTAGCGATCCCTTAAGGTACTCGACGTTCTGAAACGTTACCTCTGTCTCAATGCGCCTCGGGCTCTCTGCCCAGTAGGATCGAACCTGAGTCACCTCGCCAACGATGACCTGCCCGGCGTGGTCCGACATCGTGGCGAGCGTCATCGGTACGACGCTACTCGCCTCCGTCGACGACCCAGAAGCTGCAAGCACGCTGAAAACCATCAGCATGACAGCACGGTCTCGGCAACTGACAAGATAAGACATGCGCGTTTCTCCAGAACTGCTCCAAAGGCACTTGAGGAACTGCGACATCACGACAACAGTGCGATATCCTGCTCCCTCGGGCAAGGAGCCGAGGCGACGGTCGATCCGTTGCGGGGATTCGGACGCCTCTCCGCGTCTCCGTTACTTCAACGCCAACCGCTCGGCGAAGAAGCCAGTGCTTCCGCACGGGGCGACTGCGACCGATGGGTGCCACTGGCGGCTCGTCCGCCAGTGCCCGCCCACATGATGGACGCACTGGCAGACAAGCTGCCATACGTGTTGAGCGTTCAAACGGTGTTCCATGGGTAACGAGCGACACGCCCCACAACGGCAGGTCATTCATGACCCCTGAGAACAGGCTCCAATGGATGCCCACGGGTAAGCTCCGCTGCCGCTGGCGGATCTGCTTACCCATGCCACTCCGCTAAACACGTACCAAGCCATCGGCGGCACCCTCGCACGTTGCCGTCAGGCCATCGCCTCAGCCGTGTCGGAAAGCAGGCCGCCCTCCTTCTGCCTGGCCAGTTTGATTATACCTTGACGGCTCGACGCAGATCAAGGATAGCGAGCGCCATCGCCTCAACCTATCCACGCGTAGGGACGAATCGAGATTCCGAATCCACGAGCGCTACTGGTCACGACACCAACCTCCGCGCCGGCCGGACCGGCGGCGACGCCGGGCTTCTGCCAGACGACCGGCCAATCGTCACGGTTTCTCTCGTGATGAATCTGCGCGATCGGCGATCATGCACTACAGTTGGGGTAGGACGTGCAGCCAGCCCCACGGACCATCTGGGCCCCTGTTCGTTCTGGAATCAGCGTAGGCGGATCCTGCAGGCGCCGAAGCAAAGGTGTCTGCCGACGCCAAGCCTCAGACTTGCATCTTCGTAAACCCAACACTGGACCCACCGGCATACGCGGGTGCTCGAACCGACCGAGGCGGTTTCTCGCCAGAATCCGTTTGCGTATAATGGCGACATGCGCTACGTAGGAACCGTCTACCGACCCCCCAGTGAGGCAAACTCATACCTCCTTCAGGCCACCATCGGTTGCTCGTGGAACCATTGCACCTACTGCGCCACGTACGAGGGAAAGCGGTTCCGGGTGCGCCCGCTAGACGAGACGCTGGAGGACGTCGCCATGGCCGGCCGCGCATTCGGCGACCGGGTCCGAAAGGTCTTCGTGATGGACGGCGACGCTCTGGCGATGGAACTCGGACTCTGGGAGCCAATCCTCGATGCGCTTCGGGCAACCTTCCCTAATCTGCGCCGGGTAAGCTGCTACGCGACAGCGATGAATTTGCTGGCAAAGACCCAGGAGGAGCTGAGGCGCTTGTGTGAGCTCGGGCTGGAGCTGCTCTACATCGGCCCAGAGTCTGGAGACGACGTGACGTTGAAGCGAATCGCCAAAGGCGCCAGCGCGGCGGACCACGCCGAGGCCGCCGCCAAGGCCCGCGAGGCCGGGATGAAGCAATCGCTCATCTTCTTGCTCGGCGTGGGCGGCGCGGAGCGCAGCGTTGAACACGCCACAGCGTCCGCCAAGCTGGCCACCGCCATGGACCCCGAGTTCCTGTCTGCCTTGACGCTGATGCTCATTCCCTCCACACCGATTTACCGGCTTGCCCAGACCGAGCGTTTCCAGATGCCGAGTGTTGAGGACCTGTTGCGTGAGCTGCGCATCATTGTCGACGAGGCCAATCCCGGCGACGCGATATTCCGGTGCAATCACGCGTCCAACTATCTCTCCATTGGCGGTCGACTTCCGCGAGATCGCGAAGCCATCCTCCAGCAGATTGATGCGGCTCTCACCGGAGAAGTGCCGTTCCGGGCAGAATGGTCACGCGGGCTCTAAAGTGCTTCACGGTTGGATGCACCTGTGGCACCGCCGCCAAAGGCGGTGGATTCACGGGCGTCTCGCCGATTCTGTCCGGGAGAGATCGTACGAGCAAGCATGGGGCATGGCAAAGGAATCAGCGACCACCGACAGAGCCGGTGGTATGAGGAAGGCCCCTGAAAGGGGCCAACTGTCGAACCCGCCCCGAATGGGGCGGAGGATCGTTTCCACGGGTGGAGCGAAGCGGAACCCGTGGGTACGGATCGTACCTCTCAACCTTCCGCCCCGACGGCGCGGAGGCAGGTGTCACGCGTATGACACTTCCGTCGCTTTGGGACTGGCGTGGACAGGTGACTCAGTCCTAGTACGGCGTTTCACAAATAGAACGACTGCACGCTCTGCCGAGAATCCTTTCTCGGCACCGGCTTCAGGACCGAGAAGGGATTC
>JAFGQA010000390.1 GCA_016935885.1 Phycisphaerae bacterium
GAATCCCTTCTCGGTCCTGAAGCCGGTGCCGAGAAAGGATTCTCGGCAGAGCGTACAGTCGTTCTATTCGTGAAACGCCGTACTAGGTCGCGGGAGGATTGTGTAATGGCATTGGCCGGTTTGGGCTCAGTGGCGTCTAGGCTGTCGAAGGCGTCGGAGGCCGCATGCACGCGGTTCGGGATCGTGCCAGTCGGCCAAGGGCGTTTGGATGACGCGCTGTCGGGCGCGATCGACCCGCGGAGGCTGATTGACAACCTGGCCGAGGCGTGGCGGGTCTCGCCGAACGATGCCCGATCGGTCTTGGAGGAGCACGGCTTCGGCGGCGGCCGATGTGGATCTGGTGTTGGCCTTGGCGAGCGCGAAGCGTTGCAGCGAGAAAATGCCCACCGTGCTGATCGTGGTGGATCAGGTGGATTTGACGGTGTCGGCCCGGCTGGGACAGTTGTGGGCAGACACGACGCTCGTGTATTTGCGGCTGATCGGCGTGGACCCGGGCTCGAATCCGGAGGTCAAGGCGGTCCGGACCCGGGCGGCCGAGTGGCTGGCGAACAAGGCCGAGGCGTTCTCGCTGATCGTCTCGCGCTGAGGCGCAGAGGATGCAGAACGCCAAACGATCGCGCCCATCGCCCATCGTGAATGGGGGATTGCCGATCCGTAACTGGGCCCGGTTGGGCTGCGTGGCAATTGATCGCGGAGCCCGCGCCGGTGAGGCTGCGTGGGGCGCGTGAGCGCGTGCAGAGGCGCATGCGGGCGGCCCTCGAGGGTCGGGCACGGGAGGACCCCGGAGGTTTGCCTTGCGTTCTGCTCGCGAGCGTAGAAGGCCTTCTGCCAGTACACGCCGTGGACAGACCTGGCGCATGTTAAGATTGTGTTAAGATGCGACACCAAGGTTCCAGACCGCCTTGGCGCCTCGCCGGGCGTCTCTCCGGTGGATGGGACGATTCACCGAGCATCCGCTCGCTTGTCCCCACGGACAAGAGGCCCGTGCCACAGTTCCGAAGCAGCTTCTATCCGCATACCCGGCCTAGCAGCCCGTGGCAAAACTGTGGCACCGGCGTCTCGCCGGTGGTTTTCACGGTCAAAAACGGCGTTTCCGAAACGCTGTTTTCCATTTTACCACGGGCTGCTAGGGTGGCGTCGATTGGGAGCCGCAGTGCGGCGATCTTGCACCAGGGATACCTGTACGAGACAGCGGCATGAGCATCCCGGTCGTTGAATCCGGAAACGGGTAAGTCAAGCCGGCGCTGCGTGGGTAATCTGGTTTTCCTTGGCAAGTGCCACTTGCCGGGCAAGGTCGGAGCGGGTATCTACGCGGCCGCGGGCACATCGCCCGAGGATACGCATGCCGAGCTTTGGGCAGCCTGGTGCGGGCGGCTGGCCGGCTCGTGGTTCGTGCGGGCAGGAGGTAGTTATGGGATTGATCGACGACATGTTTCAGACATCGCCGTTTGAGCCGCTTATGCACCATTTCCAGAAGGTACGCGAGTGCATCATGCTGGTCCGCCCGATGTTTGAGGCCGCTCGCGACGGGAACTACGACGGGCTGCAGCGGTTGATTCAGCAGGTGTTCAAACGAGAGCATGAAGCGGACATCATCAAGGACGATATCCGTCGAACCATCCCGCGGAGCTTCTTCCTGCCGGTCTATCGTGGAGACCTATTGGGCTACCTGAAGCTTCAGGACGACATGGCCGACGAGGTCGAGGACCTGGCGATCCTGCTGACCATCAAGCGGCTGGCCATGCCGCCGAAGCTGGTGGACGAGCTCTTCGGCTATGTCGACACGGTGTTGCAGACCTGCGAGAGGGCCCGTGTGATGAACGAGCACCTACGGGACCTGGTGAGGCGCGGGTTCCGCGCCGACAAGGCCAACGAGGTGTTCGATATGATCCGGTCGGTCGAGAAGGCCGAATGGGAGGCGGACAAGGCTCAGTATGCGTTGAGCAAGTCGTTGTTTGCGATGGAGGACGAGATCAAGCCGACGGACCTGATGTTGTGGTGGCGGATCTTCCTGGAGCTTGGCCGGCTGGCCAACCACGCGGAGAATATGGCCGATCGCCTGCGGCGGATGCTGTCGCAATGAATCCGCCAGGTATTGGGGATGTGCGGTAGTCTTGGAAAAAGCCCTCAACGAGTGAGAAGACGCAAGTGGCGGCCTTGCCGTCTGGCCGTTTCGACAGCCTTGCTGTCGGGTGGGTAGAGCCATTTTCGAAGCACTCCTTCTTGCACAGACGGGTACGGGCACTGGTGTAGCCGGACACATGACGCCGTTCCTGTACGCCGCCGCGATCCTTGCGGTCGTGATGCTCCTGTGGGATACGATCGAGGTCGGCCGCAACGACGCAGCCAACATCGTCAACGCCGTCTTCGGTTCGAGGATACTCACCAGGGAATGGGCGGTTCGCGTTGCCGGGGCCGGGGTGATCCTGGGTGCGTATCTGTCCTCGGACGTCATCGAGACGGCGAGGAAGGGGATCTTCAGTCCTGCGCTGTTCACGGTGGAGCAGGCGTTGGCGATTTACATCTCGGTCTACCTGGTTGACACCATCCTGTTGTACAGCTACTCGGCATTCGGGATGCCCGTGAGCACGACGATGACGCTCGTATTCGAGCTGCTGGGCGCTTCGCTGTTCCTCGGCGCGCTGCGCGACGGAGAACCCGTGAACGCCGTCAAATGGGCCAAAGCCGGGACGGTGATGCTCGCAATCATCTGTTCAATCGCAATGGCTGGCGCGATGGGGTTTATCCTCCAGCGCGCGGCCCGCGGAGCCATACGCGACAAATGGTCCAGCTTGCCGATGCTGTTGCAACACGGCGGTTGGGCCGGCGGCGGGCTGATGGCAGGCCTGTGCTACTTCATGATGGTCAAGGGTGGGGCGAACGTCGAGGCCATCGCGGCGCTCAAAGAGTTCTTGAAGGACACGTTCGCGGAATACGACGCACTGATGTCCATCATCACCTTGTGGGTCTTCTTCGCGATTCTGATTCACTTCTCGCTGGTCATCTACGGCAGACGTGCCGCCCGGTGTCTGTTTCCGGTGCTCACCGTCATCGGGATGTTGTGTATGGCATTTGCGTTCGGGCAAAACGACTTGGCGAATTGTGCATCGCCCGGCCTGGCGGCCATTGAATTGATTAAAGGCAAACTGAGGGGGATGGATACGGCCGCCGCGACCGAGGTGCCGATCGCCTGGTGGATGTTGCTGGTCTGCGGTGCTCTTCTCGTTGTGGGTATGACGACCGTGAATGCGCGCCGGGTGACCCGGGCAGAGGTGCGAACGGGCAGCGCGGGCGATCGCGTCAAGTTGTGGGCCCCGCAATGGTGCATCGGACTGGCCACGCTTATTTTGCGGACTCGGCGGGAAGCGCCGTCGCTCGCCCCGGCCATCACGAAGACACGAGGAGGCAGGACGATGCACTACGACCCCTTGCGGGCCTGCGTCATCGTCTGCGTGTCGGCATGCGTGATCGCCACGGCGTCATCGCTGGCCCTGCCGGTCTCGACCACATACGTTGCCTTTGCCGCCGTCGTGGCCACAGGGATGGCGGATCGCATCTTCGTCCGTGGCGACGCCGCGTTGAAGCTGGGGCGGGCGATTTGGGTCGTCATGAGTTGGTTCCTCGCCGCCTTGATAGCAACGCTCGTCACTGGCGTTGTGTGCCTGGTTGTGTACTACACGGGCGTGGTGGGCATGGTGCTGTGCGTCGCGGCGAACCTACTGGTCCGGAGGATTGTCAAGCGCCGGGCCGACGCCCAAGAGGAGCGTGTCCGCCGCGAGGCCGAAGAACGCATGCACCCGGAGGAGTTCGCAACGGAAGACGAGTAAGCCCGCCCACTGGCTGCCCCAATCCAGATGACCGTTTGACTCAGATTCGGCTTGCCAATGGGCTCGAGTGCGGCTTGCCGTTTGGCGGATGACGAAGCCATCGAGTTGTCATGGTTTGCCAGGCCACGTACGGCGCACTACGATTCCTGCAACGAGAGAAATGGGGCGATCGGAACCCAGTACCGCGTTTCACAGGAAACGCGACTACGATTGCTGGACCGAGAATCCCGTCTCGGTCCTGAAGCCGGTGCCGAGAAAAGATTCTCGGCAGAGCGTACAGTCGTTCTGTTTGTGAAACACGGTACTAGCTCCTTTCTCTCCGCGATTGTCTCTGCCGGAGCGAAGCCTCCATGTTCCCAATTCGTGGTCAGAACCCAACGAGCTCGACGGCGTACGCGACGATTGGGCTGATCGTTGTCAACTGCCTGGTGTTCTTCCTGGAGCTGCAAGGGCTCACGGCAGTCGATCAGGAGGTGATCTGGAAGTACGGTTACGTACCCGCCGAACTCATTCACGGCTCCGAGAAGGTCGGGCAGGAGTTGCGGGCGGCCCAGCGACAGATGCAGCCGACCATCGCCCGAGACGGGCGGACAGGTCGTCTTGTCATTATTCCGCCGAGACGGCTGCCCATCGAGGCGGCGACGGCCATCCCCGCGTGGATCAACATCTTCACATGCATGTTTCTGCACGGCGGGTGGATGCACCTGATCGGGAACATGCTCTATTTGTGGATATTCGGCAAGAACATCGAGGACAGGCTGGGCCCGGTCCTGTTCATCGTCTTCTACATCGGCACCGGCGTGGTGGGTAACCTCGGGCACACGCTGCTCAGTGGTGGGTATATGCCGCTTGTTGGGGCCAGCGGGGCGATCAGCGGGGTGATGGGGGCGTATATTCTCCTATTCCCGCGTGCCAGGATCCTGGCCATCTGGCCGATTGGATGGTACCCAGCCACGATCAGCCTGCCGGCGTGGGTTTTTCTTGGAGTCTACTTCGTCATCCAGAATCTGTATCCGGCGTCGTTCGGTGCAGGTGAAGGCAACGTCGCCTATTGGGCCCACATCGGCGGCTTCGCCTCGGGCATGGCGCTGATCTACGTGTTTCCCCACCGAAAGCGCCCACCCGCGGCCCAGCCTGCCTACGACCCCGACAAGGATGATGCGGATTTCGTTATCTGAATCCTTTGGTAATCCGCCACTTCCCGCCGCGTTTGCCGCTCAGTTATGATTCATTCACACAGTGCAGCACCTTGGCGCTGGTCTTGAACTCGCGGACGATGTGGACGGCCTCCTCGGCAACGGCTTCCTGGGCTTGGTCGGTCGAGGCGCCGATGTGGTGCGTGCCGTAGAAGTTGGGCAGGTCCTTGATCTCGCCGGTGAACTCGCCCTTTGTGCTCGACGGCTCGCTGGCATAGACATCGCACGCCGCCGCGGCGATCTTCTTCTCCTTCAGGGCCTTGATCAGCGCCGGCTCGTCGACCACGCTGCCTCGGCAGGTGTTGACCAGGAAGGCGTGCGGCTGCATGAGGCCAAGGCATCGCTCGTCGATCAACCCTTTCGTCTCGGGTAGCTCCGGCACGTGCAGCGTCACGATGTCGGCGCGTCCCAGCAGGTCGTCCAGCTCGACGCGCTCGACGTTGTCCATCTTGTCGAACTCCGGCGCGGGGATAACGTCGTGGTAGAGGATTCGCATCTCGAACGCGAGCGCCCGCCGGGCGACCAGTTGACCGATCTGGCCCATACCGACAATGCCGAGCGTTCGCCCCTTGAGGCCTCGGGCCTTGCCGTACAGCTTCTTGTCCCATGCGCCCCGGCGCAGGTCGTTGACGTTGTCGACGATGTGGCGATCCAAGGCCATGATCAAGCCCATGGTCAACTCGGCCACCGCGGTGGAGTTCAGGCCGGGGCAGTTACAGACCTTGATGCCACGCTGGCGGGCATGGTCGATGTCGATCGTGTTGTAGCCCGAGCCGGCGCGGAGGACCACTTTGAGCGTGTCGGTGGCGCCAAGGTGTTCGGGCTCCACGCGCGTCGAGCGGACTATCAGGACGGCCGGCTTGAACTCTCGCAGCGCCTCGACCAAGGCGGCCTCCTTCAGGTCCGGCTCCAGCAGGATCTCGCAGCCCATCTCCTTGAGTTGATCGATGCCCGCAGCCTCGAACTTGTCCGCGATCAGTACCTTCATGTTGCACCTCGTGTAAGCCAATCACCGTCGAGCACAACGCGCGACGAGAAGTCGGCAAACGCCGTGCCACGAACTCACGCGGCCCAGGCGTCGTTGGGCATTCAGTCGGCGTGTGGCCTGGCGTGTGGCCGTGAATCTCCCCACCGAAGGCACCATTGTCGGTTCAAGTGCCGCGGAGCACAACCGGCGCCGGCTTGCATGGGGCCGAACAGGGTCCGTGAAGGTTCAGGCACGTGCCTGGCAGCTTGCCTGCCAGTGTGTGTGCCCCGTGCGCCCACCAGAGAGACCGCACTGGCGGACAAGCCGCCAGTGGCACCCAGAATCGAATGCCGCCGCCTGTCGCACCCGGAATCGAATGACGCCGAAAGTGTCACGGACGCGGCCACACGAGGGACGACCCGGCCGCACAAGGGACGACCCGGCCGCACAAGGGACGACCCGGCCGCACAAGGGACGACCCGGCCGAATTGACGCCCCTTCGATCAAGGCTAACAATGTGGATGTTCCCACAGTCGACTTCTGAAATGCGCGACCACTCAACAGTTCCGCCGGATGGGCCGTTCGGCCCGCCTGCCGACGCATCTGACAAGGTGCAGACATGAGCAAGACCAACGCGAGACCCCACGATCCCAGACTCGGCATCCAGGCGCTGGTGTTCCTCGACGGGTTTGTCCGTCTGTTCATCTGGTCCAGTTCGATTGCCTTGAGCATTGCCGTGTTTACGGCCTGCGACGCCTGGCCACGGCACCCCATCCAGGGCGCGGACCTGAGCACCGCCTGGCTGTGGGGCCAGAAGCTCACGCACTTGGTGTTGCTGTACAACGTCTTCTACGTGGCCCACTTGGTGGTCTTCCGCCTACCGATCCCGACGCCGAAGGAAGGCCGTTACGAGATCGGTCCCGGCAAGAAGCTCGACCGGCAACTGATCTACTCCGCCTTGATCGGCGTGCTGACCAAGGCCAGGCTCAAGGCCCCGTTTCCGGGCTTCCTCGTGTTCCACATCGCCAATCTGCCGCCGATGCGCTGGCTCATGGGGCCGATCTTCGGGCCGAGGTCGCGCTCGTGCTACGTCACAGATCCGATCATCGCCGACCCGCACCTCGTTACGATTGGGCGCAACGTCGTTGTCGGCTTCGACGCGGCCATCGGGGCACACTACCAGGATCGGGAATCGGTGGTGATCAAACGGAGCGTCATCGAGGATGACGTCGTGATCGGGGCGATGTCGCAACTGAACGGAGTCCACGTCAAGCGCGGCGCCGTCATCGGCGGAGGTGCCGTTCTCCTCCCGGGCAGCGTGGTCGGCGAGAACGAGTACTGGGCCGGCAACCCGGCCCGCCGGCGCCGCGTCCTGCCGCCGCCTGGTGAGCGGGAAGAGGTCGAGAACGACGTGGGAGTATAGGAGACCCCAAGGGGCCGCACGGACTGAGGCCGGCGAGTCTTCGCGGGACGAAAGCCCTTCTTTGTCAACAGTGGTCAGTTTGACTACGATTGAGCGTCGCCATGCCCAACACCGCGTTCATCCTGATTGTGGAGGACGAGCGGTCGCACGGCGAGGCCATCAAGGAGGGCCTCGAGCGGACCGGCCACGCCTGTCATCTTGTCGAAACGGGCGATGAGGCCGTGGACTCGATGAAGGACCGTCCGCCGCACGTCGTGGTCACGGATTACCGCCTTGGCGGCAACATGGATGGCATGGACGTGCTCCGACGGGCGAAGCAGCTTAATCCATGGACTCAGGTCGTCCTGATTACCGCCCACGGCGATGAGCGCCTGGCCCGAGACGCCCTCAAGATCGAGGGCGCCTACGATTACCTCACCAAGCCGCTGGACCTCGAGGAGCTTCGCAATACCGTCAACCGCGCCGCCAGGCAGGCGATGACGGCTCGGGAGGCCCAGCACATGCGGGAGCAGCTTGACAGTGCCTGCTCCTTCGAGGGCATCATCGCCGTGAGCGGGGCGATGCGGCAGGTGCTGGATCGCGTCCGCCGAGTCGCCAACACGAAGCTCACGGTTCTGGTCTACGGCGAATCCGGTACGGGCAAGGAACTGATCGCCCTCGCGATCCACAACAACTCGGACCGTCGGAACAAGCCGTGGGTGCCGGTGAATTGCGCCGGGCTGTCGGAGGGCATCCTCGAATCGGAGCTTTTCGGCCATGTGAGAGGCGCGTTCACGAACGCCCTGACGGACCGCCGAGGGCTGTTCGAGGATGCCGACGGCGGCACGGTCTTCCTCGACGAGATCGGCGACATGCCGATGCCCATGCAGGCAAAGCTCCTGCGTGTTCTGGAGAACGGTGAACTCGTCCGCGTGGGCTCAAACAACCCGATCCGCGTGGACGTCCGCGTGGTCGCCGCCACCAACCAGAACCTGAAGGAGGCGACCAAGGAGAGGAGGTTTCGCGAGGACCTGTTCTTCCGAGTGAATCAGGCGGAAATCAACCTGCTGCCGCTGCGCGATCGCCGCGAGGACATCCTCCCGTTGATCCACCACTTCATTCAGCAGGCCAACGAGCTGCACGGCAAGGCCGTCCGGCATGTCACGGCCGAGGCCTTGCGTCTGTTGCACAATTATCGGTGGCCGGGAAACGTCCGCGAGTTGCGGAACGTCGTGAGCCAGCTGGTCGTGTTCGCGGAGGGGGACACTGTGGACGTGGAGGACCTGCCGTCCGCGCCGCCGATCAACGCCACCACGGACATCGTGCCGGTCACGCCACGGGCCTTCGACATGACGCTTGAGGACCTCGCCAAGATGGCCATCCAGGCCGCCTTGGCCCAGCACCACGGCAACAGAGAGAAGGCCGCCAAGCAGCTTGGCATCGGCGCCAGGACACTCTATCGCAAGCTCAAGGAGTACGGAATCTCCTGAGAGAGCTGCTAGCAGCCCGCGGTAAAAGGGAAAAGAGCGGTTCGGAAACGCCGTTCCTGACCGTGAAAACCACCGGCTTTGGCGCCGGTGCCACAGTTTTGCCACGGGCTGCTAGCTGTGAGCTGTTAGCTGTTAGTTGTCAGTCGTCAGTCGTCAGGTCTCAGCCGTCCCCAGTGGGCCTGTTGGTGGCGGAGAACGGGTACCTGGGCGTCCGTCACAGACGCTGGGGTGCCACTGGCGGCTTGTCCGCCAGTGCGGTCTCCGGGCGTCCGCCACAGACGGCCGCGGTGGGGCGCGGCGCTCAATCCCGGCTTGCCGTTTGGCGGCCCTGGCGGTATTGGTGACTCAACGCATGTCACGCTGGACACCAACAGACCGCGAACACATGAAGCGGGCCATCGCTCTCGCTCGAAGGGGCCAAGGCTTCGTCGAGCCGAATCCGATGGTCGGCTGTGTCATCGTCAAAGGCAGGCGAATCGTCGGGCAAGGATACCACAGACGATTCGGTGCTCCACACGCCGAATCCAACGCCCTCCGCGCCGCCGGCAAACACGCCATCGGCGCCACGGTGTACGTCACCCTCGAACCCTGCTGCCACACCGGCAAGACACCGCCCTGCGCGGATGCCCTGATCCGTACGAAGATCAAACGGGTCGTGGTGGCGATGACGGATCCCAATCCGCTTGTTGCCGGCGAGGGCCTCAAGCAACTTCGGGCGGCCGGCATCCGGGTCGAGCTTGGCCTGTTGCGTCGCGAAGCCTTGGCGTTGAACGCCCCGTTCGTGACGTTCCACGTAAAGCAGCGACCCTACGTCATCCTGAAGTGGGCCCAGTCCATCGACGGCAAGATCGCCACGCGGACCGGCGACTCGAAATGGATCACCTCCCGACAGAGCCGCGTCGCGGCCCATACCCTTCGTGGCCGAGTGGATGCCGTGATCGTCGGCGTCAACACCGTGCTCGCCGACGACCCCGCCCTGACCGCGCGCCTGGCAAAGCCCAGACGCGTCGCCACGCGGATCATCCTGGACACCGAGCTTCGCACACCCGCCACCGCCAAGCTCGTCCGGACTGCCGGGCAGATCCCGACGATCATCACCTGCAATCCGGCCTGCGCTCGCGTGGAGGCGCGAAGACACAGGGGACACAGCAAATCCCCAATCCCCAATCCCCAATCGCCAATCCCCAATCGCCAATCCCCAATCGCCTCCGCCCGCTCCAGGAGGCTGCGCCGCCTCGCCCGTGCCGGCTGCGAGGTCCTGGAGATTGCGTCCGATAAGGCGGGCATCGATCTCGTCGCCCTGCTACGCGAGCTTCGGGCCCGGGGCATGACAAACGTCCTGGTCGAAGGCGGGGGCAAGGTCCTGGCCGCCTTCCTTCGAGAAGGCATCGCCGACGAAGCCTGTGTCTTCGTCGCCCCACGGCTGATTGGCGGCGAGACGGCCCCCGGGCCGTTGCGTGACGCCGGTCCAGCCTCGATGGATGATCTGCCGCGGGCGACCGTGCTGGGCGTCACACACCTCGGCCCCGATCTGTGCTACAATATGAAACTCGGCTGATTGCTGAAGTTAGGCGTCGCGCGAGAGTAACATGATCGATTGCGCCGCTTGGCTGGCCTGCTGGCTTGCCGTTTGGCGGATCAACCGTTTAAGTTGTTTCTGCGCGGCTCCTTACGTACGGGACTTCGATGTTCCTGGGCCGGAGTCGCTCGCTACGAGTGAGTTCGGAGCCGTTCGCTGTTGATTCGTTGCTGTTCGCTCGGCAAGGGGTCCATGGCAGTTTGGGCGGCTCGCGAATGAGCGATGTGCCGCCCGGTTCCGCCCACGATCATCACTCGACCCGAGCCCCGAGCGCAAGCGAGTTGGGCAACTGGTGCGAGAATCCTTTCTCGCACCTATTGTTGCCGCTCGTGCGAGAATCCTTTCTCCCGCTGGTGCGAGAATCCGCTGGTGCGAGAACCCGCTCGTGCGAGAACCCGCTCGTGCGAGAATCCTTTCTCGCACCTATTGTCGGCGAGAATCCTTTCTCGCACCCATTGTTGGCGGGAATCCTTTCCCGCACCTCAACACAAAGGGCCGAGAAAGGGCTCTCGGCCAAGCGTCGCGCCCGGAGCGCAAGCGAGTGGGTCGGAAGGCCGACGGCCAGCCTACAAGGACCCCGCGCTGGCGCTTGGGGCTCGGATCAACCCGATCTCAGGAAGGCATGATGAGAACACAAGAACACCCGAACCCAAAGACGAGCCCAGGGCTTCAGGCCGCGCGGTGTTGCGATCACGTCGTTGCGGCATTCATGGTTTCCACACTTCTGCTGGCGCCGGCGTCGGCCACGCCACCCCCCTCTTCCGAAGCCATCGAAATCCTCCAGAAGGCGAATGCCGCCGCCGGGCAATTGAAGGCCATCGCGTACAAAGCGAAGTCCTACGCGGAGGGAGGCGCTGCCGACAAGTACCCGAGATGGGTCGGGACCGTCGTTGCAAAGCGGGGCCCCACGGACGAAGAGCACAAGGTCGCGATCGAGGGGACCGTGACCGACCCATCGGGCGAGGCGGCGTGGTTCAGCGTCGCTACCGATGGGACGAACGGCTACGCCATCGACGGGCGAGCCCGGGTCTTTTTGACCGGCGATGTCAAGAAATCTGACATACCGCTGAGCAATCCCCTCTTCCCGCCGAGGTATCTGCACGATTCACCATTCAGCGACGAGATCAAGAACGACAAGGCCGAGTACCTGGGCATGGAGGAAGTCGCCGGCGTGGCCTGCAAGGTGGTTGGCGTCAAGGACATGGGCCCAGGAATCCAAAGTGTCAAGCTTTTCTTCGCCAAGGAGGATTACCTTCTTCGGCGCGTCGAAGCGACGATTCAGCTTCCGACCTTCCCTGGAAGGCCGGCCCCTACCGGCAACATCATCTTCAGTGTGTCCAGTCTCGACCCGAACCCCGACATCGCCGACGACAGCCCCCGCTTCCGCCTGGAATGTCCGGCTGGCTTCGTAAAGAGGCAGCTTGCACTTCCCGATCACGCTGGCCACCCGGCCCTCCTGCCCATCGGAAGCCAAGCCCCCGACTTCGAGCTTAAGACACCCAAAGGGAAGACAGTCACGCTCAAGAGCCTCCGTGGCAAGGTGGTCCTGTTGGACTTCTGGGCGACTTGGTGCAACCCGTGCAAGATGGCCATGCCCATGCTCCAGAAGCTGCACGAGCGATTCCAAGGTAAGCCCGTCGCGGTGTACGGAGTCAACTGCATGGAACGCTCCAGAACGGACCCGATGACCTACATCAAGCAAAACGGGTACACCTACGGACAGTTGCTCCATGGTGACGCCGTTGCAAGCGCCTACAAGGTCATGGGCATTCCGTGCTTCTATGTCATCGGCCCCGACGGAAAGATCCTCGACGCCCAGGCCGGGTTCAACCCGCAGATGGAGGTGCGAGCGGCTGAGATCATCAAGCAAGCGATGAAGAAGTAGCGGCTTGCGAATAGCGAATGGCGAAGTGAGGATAATGGATAATGCAGCATTCCGCCATGCGCCATTCGCCATTCGCTATTCGTCATTTGCTATTCGTCATTTGCTGCCTTGCCCTTGCGGCTCTGCTACGCATTCCAGGTCTTGAGACGGTCCCGCCGCCGCTGAATCAGGACGAGGCTTCGCGCGGGTACGATGCCTGGGCGATCCTCGAAACCGGTGCCGACCGTCACGGCCAACGCTGGCCGTTCTTCCTGGAGAGCTTCGGCCCCGGGGACTACACGGCGGCCCTGACGACATATCTGACGGTTCCCTTCGTTGCGGTCCTCGGTCCCACGCCGTTGGCCATGCGTCTCCCGGACGCAATCTTCGGCGTCCTGACCGTGGTGCTGTTGTACTCCTGGCTGCGACGACAGGTCGACGCCACCGTGGCTTTGCTGGCGGCCGCGATCCTGGCCTGTGATCCGTGGCACATCGCACTTTCGCGGACCGCACACGAATCGGGTTTCGCGCCGTTCTTCCTCACGTTTGCGATGCTGGCCCTGTATCGCGCCGGCCTGATGCCGGGGGCGAATAGCGAATGGCGAATGGCGAATAGCAAATGGCGAATAGCGAATGGCGAGGCGAGGATCGTGCAGGATTCGGCAATTCGCAATTCGCAATTAGCGGTTTGCGATTCGGACGCCGACGCAGCGGAGGCTGGCGAGGCAACAGGGGCGCCTGGGGCCGGCGACGACGGCGCACGGGCGCCCTCGATCGTAAACGCTTCACGAGATACGCTTCACGAGATACGCTTCACGAGGCACGGCTGGTCTGCGTCGCCATGGGTCGCGTCGCGATGGTCCCTCATCGCGGGCGTCATGTTCGCGGCCCATGCCTGGGTCTATCCCGCCACGAGACTGTTCACGCCCCTGTTCTGCCTCGCCTTGGTTGTCATATACCGGGAGCATTATCTCGCGATGCTCCGGAGCGGCGGTGCACGAAGGACCGTCATCTTCGCCCTGCTGGGTCTGCTGATTGGCGCGACGCCGCTGATCTTCACTGTATTCACCCATCCCGAGTACCTGGCCGCCCGGTCAGGCGCGACACTGCTGATCCACCAGAACCTGCCGGTCACGGGGATCACGTGGGGCTTCATCCGCAACTTCGCTGCCAATCTCGATCCTCGGTACCTGTTCTTCCAATGCGACGAGATGTCCGGGGCATCCATACCAGGTGTCGGGCTGCACCTTCCCGTCCTGGCCCCGTTGTTTCTGATCGGTCTTATCCGCGTTGTCGGTCGCGCGAGACACGATGCTTGGTCACGACTGCTCGCCACGTGGTTTGTCCTGTACCCCCTTCCCGCGGCGATCTGCGCGGATTGGAATCCCCACCCGATGCGAACGGTCGGTGGCATGGTGCTGTTCCCGATCCTGGCGGCGTCGGGCGGCCAGTGGCTGATCGCTGGAATCGCCACCCATTGCGTCCAGTGGCGGCGGCCTGCTATGGTGATTGCCGCGATCGCCGTCGCCGCGAACCTCGCGCATTTCGCGAACGCCTATTACCGCGAGTTCCCCCTGGTGGCTCGACCCGGTTATCAGACCGCGGTGGTGGAGGCCATCCAGTACGCCTCCGCTCACGCCGGCGATGCAGACTTCGTTCTGGTTACCAACGTCTCGAATCAGCCGTACATCTATGCCTTGCTGTACGAACCGATCCCTCCCAGGGAGTTGGCAACCACGGAATGGGTCGTCGCCGACGGTCGGCGGGGGTTTCATCAAGTTTTACGCGTCGGGAAGTACTGTTTCGGCCCCCTCGACGACGTCAATGGGGCGGTGAACCAGTTCAGAGATATCCTGAGTCGCCTGCCGGACGATGCCGAGGGTCTTATCATCTATGTGGAGCGGCCCGGCCAGACGCCGCCCGGCGAGGTCCTCTCGGTGCTGGAACGGATCAAGGTCGACGATCCCCGCGCAGAGGGCCAGGTCTTCGCAATCTGCCGCTGGCGGCCCCGTGCCCGCATACGCTGATGTAGGCCATCCAGGACAGAAGCGAATGCGAATGATTCGGCCTGTCAGACCGTTGTAAGCTAAGTGGGCCAGCCGTTGGCTGGCAGCACTTCAGGGTGGAGCAGAATCACTGGGAAGCAGCGATGAATAAAAGACGAATCACACGACTGGTCATGGCGGTGACCATGGGGCTGCCTGCGTTCGCAGCGGCAACCAAAGCCCCCGGGCAGGACAAGGAGGACCAATCCCGTACTCCCAGCCATGCTGGCCAGCCGGACGCGATGGAGATCCTCAGGAGGGCGGATCAGGCCACCCTGGCCGTGAAGGCAGTCTCCTACGAAGCTGAGTTCTACGGCGAGGGCGACCTTGCCCAAAGGACCGTCAGGATGACCGGTACGGTCAAGGCCGCCGAACGTCGGCGAAGCTTGCTGGGCCGACTGCTAGGCAGTTCCAGCGGGGCCTGGAGGATGCGAATCGAGGCGAGCGTCAAGACGCCCGGCTTGGACAGCGAGGAGGTCCTCAAAATCGCCACGAACGGAAAGCGGATCTACAGAATCGATGAAGCGAGGAAGGTCTTCACATACGGTTCGATACCCGATGCACAAGGCTTGCTCGGAAGGGACGGTCGGCCTCCCTTGTTCATGATCGAGTACCTGCACCAGACGCCGTTCAGCGATGAGATTCACGGGAAGGTCGCCCGCTACGAAGGTGTTCAGGAAATCGGCGGCGTCCCGTGTCACGTCATCTACGTGGTGTACGCCGCCCCCGGCGCAATGGAATCTCGCTGGTACTTTGGCACGGAGGACTACCTGCCGCGGCGTGTAGACCGCATCTACTCCACTGAGAGGCATGGCCGTGACGGCGCTTACGTGCTGACGTTGGCAACCGTGAACACCGCACCCGTCTTCAACGAAGACGATTTCCGGCTGGAATGTCCCAAGGGCTTTGCAAAGAAACAATACAAGACCCAGGAGAAAAAGTTTGAACCACCTATACTCCTGGGGGTCGGCACGCAGGCACCGGTTTGGGAACTGAAGAGCCCCGATGGCAAGACGGTTAGCCTCGAGGGGCTTCGAGGCAACGTCGTGGTGTTGGATTTCTGGGCGACCTGGTGTGGACCCTGCAAGCTGGCGATGCCCGGCATACAGAAGCTACACGAGCAGTTCAAGGGCAAGCCGGTCAAGGTCTTTGGCGTCAATTGCTGGGAGAGCGGCGATCCGGTGGCCTACATGAAGGAGCAAAGTTATACCTATGGTCTTCTGCTCAAGGCTGACGAGGTTGCCAAGGCCTACGGGATCTCCGGCATTCCCACGCTCTACGTGATTGGACCCGATGGCCAGATCCTCTTTGTCTTTGAGGGCTTCGAGCCCGACATCGAGAAGGACGTCGCCAGGATCATCACGGAGGCTCTGAAGAGCGAATGAAAGGGGCGAATGGCGGGATCCTACGCCGCCATCCTTGCTTCGCTATTCGCTATTCGCTATTCGCTATTCGCTATTCGGGGGCCGACGCGGTCGCTACGATTCAACTTTGATGACGGAATGGACGGGGATGCCCTCGAGCCTCTTGCGGCCGTGGAGGAAGCACAGTTCGATCAAGAAAGCGGCACCGACGATGTCGCCTTGCAGCGATCTGACGAGTTCGCAGCAGGCGGCCATGGTTCCTCCCGTGGCGAGGAGGTCGTCGACCAGCAGGACCTTCATGCCGGGTCGGATCGCGTCCTCGTGGATCTCCAAGGTGTCGGCGCCGTATTCGAGTTGGTATTCCACGCTCCTGGTCTTGCACGGCAGCCTGCCTGGCTTGCGAATCGGCACGAAGCCCGCGGAGAGGTTGCGGGCAACCGCTGTGCCGAAGATGAAGCCGCGGCTCTCCGCGCCGACCACGGTGTCGATGGGCTGAGCTCGAAAAGGCTGCGTCAGGAACTCGACCGCCAGCGACAACGCGGCAGGTGAGGCCAGGATCGGCGTGATGTCCTTGAAGACGATCCCCGGCTTGGGAAAGTCAGGGACGTCTCGCAACACCTTCGCAAGGCTCTCGGCATCCGGCAATTGCAGGGAAACCGCTGTCGGCATCGTTCGTCTCCTTTTAAGCGCCAATCATAGCCGCCACCGATCCCAATTCGCAGTCCCCATTCCGAAAATGTGCCGTCAGCCATCGCCGAATCGCCATTCGCTATTCGCCATTCGCCATTCGCTACTCAGCCTTCACCAGAGCCGACCCGCCGTTGGCCAGGCCGAGGAGGACATCGCCGGACGAGCTGCCAAGCAGGGCTTCCACATCCGAGGTCGAGGATTGGCCCTGGACGCGAACGATGATGTCGCCAGGCGTGAGGCCGGCGCGATCCGCCGGCGAACCGGCGTTCACCATGAGGACGAGCAAGGCGTTGTCCGGCAGGTTGCTGGCGCTGCGCATGGCGGGTTCCACCTCGCCCAAGACGGCGCCGCGAAAGTTGATCGTTCGTAGCGGCAAGGGTTGTGTTGTCGGGGCCTCGCGTCGGGCGAGTTGAACGGTCACACGATGTTGCTTCGAGTCGCGGACAAAGGTGATCTCGATGCGTTGTCCGGGCCCAGCCGCACCGATCAGACGAATGAAATGATCGGCGGACAGGATGTCCGTTTGGCCAAGCGCCACGATGATGTCACCAGAGCGCAGGTCGGCCCGATCGGCGGGGCCGCCGGCGAGCACGAAGTCAACCAGCGCGCCGCGATGCTCGCCCAGGCCGGCGGCACGTCTTTGAGCGTCGGTGGGCGTGGTGACTTGAACGCCAAGGTAGCCGTAGTCGATTCGCTCCCCCCGAAGCAGCTTGCTGATGATCTCTTTGGTGTGCGCGGTGATCGGCACGGCGAAGCCAATGCCTTCGTTGCCGTCGGATGGCACCCCGAGGGCGGTGACCACGCCGATGACGCGGCCGTGGATATCGACCAGCGGGCCGCCGGAGTTACCCGGCGAAACCTGGGCGGTTATCTGGATCATGTCCCCGTAATAGCGATCCTGGTCACGCCCGAAGGCCGTGGGCAGTGGCCGACCGACGGCGCTGACGATGCCTTGGCTGACGGCCGCCTGTCCGTCGTTCGCAAGACCGAGCGGATTGCCAAACGCGAGAACGAGGTGCCCGCGCCGGACCTCGGAGGCGTCGCCTAGCTGGGCTGCGGTCAGACCGGCGGTACCGGTGTGCAGAATGGCGAGATCGGACCGCTCGTCGGCGGCGACGAGATTCGCCCGGAGGCGTCGCCCGTCGTGCAGCGTGACGTGAATGTCGCCGGCCGCCTCGATCACGTGTTGGCTCGTCAGGATCATGCCATCTTCTCGGATGATGACGCCGCCACCCGTGCTGGACGGATCGAGCGGCGCTGCGGCAGTGTCATCGTCGGACTTTGTGGGACTGCGTTCGCCGTGGATGGCGACGACGGAGGGGCTGACGCGACCAATCACGGATTCAAAGGCCTGCTGCAACCGTTCGAGCAGTTCGGTACCGTTGCCGGCGGGCGGCGGTCCATTGAAGGGGCCGCGGGCTTCAGCCTGCACGGCGCCCGCAACACCAAGTACATCGTCCTCCGAAGAGGAGCCGCGGGCTTCAGCCCACGCGGCCATGACGACGCCCGGCCGCTGTTGGATAGCCGACACGGACGGGTGGCCCATCGCTTCAGCGGTGGGGGCCGACACAGTCGCCACGATGCAGGCAAGCAGACCGGCGAACAAGACGGCGGGCCTTCGGCGGCCGGCGGCCGGCGGCCGGTCTTGCGAGCAGCACGACGGGATCACAAACTCGCGGTTGACAAGATCGCACATGGCCGGTCGGCTCCGTCCGAGCAGAGGCTCCTGTCCGTGGCAGCCTGAAGTCCTTGATCGCCTCGCGGTGAAATCGGAAGATCAACCTCATCCACGTGGCCGTGCGGGCATCAGGCACGGGGCCCGACTGCGAGGCTCGGTCTCGAACCTCGCATCCTACACTGTTATCAGGTGAAATCTTCGCGACTCGCGAAGAAACCTGTGGCACCGGCGTCTCGCCGGTGGAGTCACCGGCGAGACGCCGGTGCCACAGGTTGGTTGCGGCCAAAGGCCGCGCTAGGGCACCTCTATGTTCAGTTGCTGTGCTCCCGCCCGGCCTGCTGAAAAGCCGACGAGCCTGATGCCTGGGTCGACCAGGAAGACGTAGCCGAACTTGCGCTCGGCATCGGCGGCCTGTTTCAGGTCTGTCGGCTTGACCTTCTTGGGCTTCTTGAGGCACCGCTCCGGGATGTCGGCCTGCGGCCAATACTGGATCTCGAAGATCATCCTCCCGTCCACGGGGGCCAGCGAATAAACTCCCTGAGCGAAATAATTCGTGCCGTCCTCGCTCGTGACGTAGACTTGCGCCGCGACATTGGCCGCATAGTTCAGGGCCTTGCCAAACAGGCTGCCCGGCATGCACTTCTCGGCGCCGATCTGAACCATCCGCTTACCGGGAGGGACTGAGAACTCGGTGACCCGCGAGTCCGGATCGATCTCCTCGCCAGTCACGGTGACATAGAAGTGGCCCTCGCCGAGCTTCTCGCCCCGCAGGCACCCAGACACGTAGCGGTCCGCCTTGTCCAAGGCAACAGGCAGCTTCGCAAACACCCCCGTACGTTCTTCGACGGCATCAGCGATGCCGGTGCGGCCCCTGGGGGCATCGCCGACCATGACGTCTCCGGAGAGCGTGTCGCCCTCGCTGCCGCTGCTGCTGCTGGACGCGCCACCGCTGGCGAGTGCTTTGGCGAGGTACTCGGGTGCCTTGTCCAGCTTCATCTTCTTGTTCAACTCGACCCTGGCGCCGCGCTTGAACTCGATGTACCAGGGCTCGAACGCGGGATCGTCCGGCACCTCGAAGGCAACGTCGAATTGGTAGTAATTGACGGATGCCTCGTCGCCCGTTCCGGAGAGCGCGGCCACGGCCTTGGTCTGAGTAGGGCCGAGGATCATGTCGGTAAGGGGGCTGAACCGAACCAGCCGCGTTTGTTGTCCCGGCTGAACCTCCGGCCACGACTGCTTGTGTGTGTAGATATCGCTCATGCCACAGGCGAGGTACACGTGGGGGCGCCTCCACTCTGGCTTGGAGCCCGGTCCGCTCTCGATCTTGGTGGCCCCGACAAGCCGGAACTGCGGGACCCGGAAACGGATCTCGCCCCCCCTGTCCGGGTGAGCCGCGCTGGGGTACAAGGCGACCTGACAGACGATGAACTTGTTGCGTGGATCGGCCGGGCCCTCGGTCGAGAACTCCCGGAACAGCGTAGCGCCATCGGCTTTCTGGACGACGCGGTCGATCTGTGCGAAATCCCAGTATCCCAAGACCTTCAGGCTGTCTGCCGGAACGACTTGCCTGGCCTCCGTCTGCGGAGCGCACCTGACAGAATAGAGTTCCGTGAGGTAGTCAGGCTTGGCCTGGGCGAGCGGGTTGCCGCCGCCGAAGCGGCCGCTCGAAAACACGTCGGCCACGCCGACGACGAAGGCATCGGGCTTGAGAAGGAAGCCCTTCTCGACGGGCAGGCCCTTCTTGGGGCCTTTCGACTCGACCTGCAAGCGTTCGAAGCCGAGGATTCCGGAACCGATGGGGAGCATCTGGATGGCAACAAGGGCCGAGCCGACCAAGACCATGCCCGTAAAGAACCCACACACGCCGCCACCGGCCCGATCGACGTATAGGTTGAAGTTGAGGTTGTTTGGGACCAGCTTGTCGGTGAGGACGCGCATGATCGCCAGCGTCACGACGAAGATGAGCATGAAGGCCAGCGGCAATCCGATGCCGGGGCCGATCGAGCCTTCCCACAGGCCGTGGACATCCTCGAAGAAGCCGAAGGCGAGCATGGCCGCCACAACGGACTCGAAAAACATGATGGCGCTGCTGAAGAAGCCCTGATATGCCCAGAAGGCGGCGATCAGGATCACCATCAGTGCTACGACGATCGAGAAGAGCATCCGCTTGCCTTTCAGAAGGTCAGCTCGCTGGCCGGTGGGCCGCGGCTGAGTGCCTACTTCTTTTCTCTTTTGCTCTCCTTCGTTACCCGGAGGACCTCGTTGATGCTTGTGATCCCGTCATAGACCTTGTGCAACGCGATTTCCTGGAGGTACAGCATTCCCTTCTTCCTCGCCTCCGCTTTGAGCGTCTGAAGGTCGGTGCCTTTGGCGAGAAGCGCCCGAAGGTGATCGCTGATGATCAGGATCTCGAAAACGCCGGTGCGGCCCAGATACCCGGAGCCCTGACAGACGGGGCAGATCAACTGGTTACCCTGCTTGTCCACTTCGACTTCGTTGGGATTGGGAGGCCGGTAAAACGGGCGGTTCTCACCGGTGGGCAGGTTGCCCTTCTTCAGCAGCGCCGGGTCGGGCTTGTACGCCCGGCGGCACTCCCCGCAGAGGATCCGAACCAGGCGCTGCGAGGTGATCGCGACCAAACTGGACGCGGCCAGGGCGTTGTCACCAACGCCCTGAAGATAGCGGCGCAGCGCGCTGAACGTATCCTTGGCCGTCATTCCCAGGTAGATTTTCTTGTTCTGGCGCCCCGCGGCGGCGGCGTAGGCCAACGTCTCGGCGTCCGGCGCATCTCCGGCCATGGCGACGTCGGGCTCGGTGCGGATCAGCGATCGGAACCGCTTGCCGAACGTCGTGGCGCCGTCCTGGTCGTCGAACACGTGCTGCGTGATGTTCTCGAGATCCATCGCCTTGGTGATCTCGATGGTATGTATATTCTGCATAAACGCATCATGCGTTCGCAGAATGGCATACAGCGTACTCGTGACGCCGCTGCCCCGCGGGCCACTGCAAATAACGACGCCCTTGGGTTGCGCGAGCACCTTCTCGAAGACCGGCAGTTGATCCTGTGTCAGACCGAGGTCGGGCGGGCGGAACTTCGCCTCCTCGGCGATCAGCCTCAGCAGGACCCGCTGCCCCGATGTACTGCCCGACGCCTTAGCCTCAACGTCAACCGATTTGTCGGCGGATCCTCCGGCGCCGATCGTGGCGTTGAAGTGGCCGGTCTGAGGCCGCCGGCGCTCGTCGGGATCCATTCCGCTGATCCGCTTGATGTGGGTCAGGATATAGGGCCCCAGGTGGGAATCGATCGGCTCGCGGGCGCGGTCGACGCCGTCCACCCGGTAGATGACGCTCACGGGCTGCTCGGCGACGAAGTCCAGGCGGGCGTCGCTGGCCCTCCGCCAGATGGCGTCGAACAGCAGATCCTGGAGGCCCTGGTAGCCGGCGTGCTCGTCGGGATCGGTCGGCCACGGCGGCGTCTTGTCCTGGTAGTCCTTGATCCTGGCACGGTCCCTCACGTGCGCGGCCTCAGCCCGATCCCTCTTGGAGCCGCTGTCTTGCGTCGTGAGCCGGCGCAGGTGGGCTGGTGTGAGCACGGTCTGGGCGGGAGCGACGCGGCGGTTGCGAAAGAGCACGTAGCTGAGAATGGCCGCTCCATAAAGGATGGCGAAGACCGCGAATCCCACCCAGAAGAGCGGCACCAGGAACCAGATCAACAAACATAGCAGGCCGGTTCCAAAGACCGCGAAGACCCAAAGCCCTTTGGGCACGCGGATCTTCTTTGTGTCCGCCTGGACCCATGCTGAGTTGTGGGCCCATAGGATCACCATCAACAGAAACAAGATGATCTTGACGACACTGAAGTAACCGCCTTGCGTCGGCAACACTGCGAGCGACTCGTATGATGGCACATCAGCGATGATGGTGTGTGGCATGGGATCCGTCTTACTCAGGCTGGCTCATAGCTCATAGTCCATGGTGATTGCACCGCGGTGAGCCGTGGCTCAGTGAGCCGTGGCTCTACGCGTACGAGCATTGTAAGGCAATCCGGCAAGGTACTCAACTTCGGCCGAGCATTGAAAGCTGAGAGCTAACAGCAAATAGCTTGCTTCTCAGACCGTTCCGGCCACGCGTTCGACCTCCTCGACCGTCGTGATACCCTCGATGACCCGGCGATAGCCACTCTCGGCGAGTGTCTGGAACATCCACTCGCCGGCGGCCTTGCGGATATCGGTGATCGTGGGCTCGGTCAGGATGACGTCGCGGACCTGTGAATTGAACAGCAGCATCTCGAAGAGGGCCATGCGGCCGCGGTACCCGACGCCCATGCACTTCTTGCAGCCAACGGCCTCGAAGAAGTCGCCGTGCGGCCGGTCCTCAAGGCACGCCCGCCGCACGACGTGTGCCTCCGGCCTGTAGGCGCGTTTGCAGGTCGGGCAGAGCACGCGTACCAGCCGCTGCGAGATGCACATCGTCACCGAATTGGCGATCAGGAAGGGCTCGACACCCAAATCCAGCAGGCGAAAGACCGTGCCGACGGTGTCTCGGGCGTGAATCGTCGTCATGACCAAGTGCCCGGTCGTGGCGGCCTGCATGGCCATCCTGGCCGTTTCGTTGTCACGAATCTCACCCACCAGGATCACATCCGGGTCCTGCCGCAAGACCGACGACAGCACCGAGGCGAAGGTCACGCCGTGCATGGCGTCGACCGAGATCTGCGTCGTGCCTGCCAGCTCGTATTCGACGGGATCCTCGATCGTAACGATGTTCCTGCTTGCCGCGTCAATCGTCTGCAACGCCGTATACAGCGTGGTCGTCTTGCCGCTACCCGTCGGGCCGGCGAGGATGACCATGCCCGAGTCCTTCTGGCACACACGAGTCAACTCGGCGACGGCGTCCAGATCCATGCCGAGGTTCTCAAACTGGCTCGGCACCGTGGCCTTGTCCAGGAATCGCAGGGCAAGCTTCTGCCCGTGGACCGTAGGCGTCATGCTCACTCGGAAATCGACCCGACGATCCGGCAGCTCAACGGCGAAGTTGCCCTCCTGCACGACGTTCTTCTTGGCAATGTCGATCTCGCAGAGGATCTTGACCACGTTGAGGACGGCCACTGCCATCTTGGACGTGATCTCGCCGACGGCGTGAAGCAGGCCGTCGATGCGGAAGCGAATGGCATACACTTCGCCCTTCGGCTCGATGTGAATATCAGTCGCTGTCGTGCGAAAGCCCGCAAACAACAACTGCCGCATCGCCTCCAACGCCTCGGCGGGCTTCGACTTGCTGGTCTTCTCCTTCTCGATGGATAGGGGCTCCGACTTCCTGTTCAGCAGCCGGATGTCGCGGCCCACCTCGGGCGCGCCCTCCGGGACGGGAACGTTCACACACGCCTCCATCAGCGGGGCAAGCTGCCTCGACAAGGGGCCGCTGACCAAGGCCCGCGCCGCCAACGTGGTGGCGACCTTCTTGCGGTCGGGCGGCGAGGGCGGCAGCTCCTCGGCCGATTCGGGGACGATTTCCGCTGTGGGCAGCGTCTTTCTCTTCTTCTTCTTCTTGGAGTCGACTTCGTCGGGCAACAGGCGGATGTGGGTGCTGCCTATGCGGAGCGCGTCACCGAACGTGAGGTTCGCTTCCAGGATACGGTTCTCTCCCATCCAGGTGCCGTTGTGGCTGTTGAGGTCCTTGAGCTTGAAGGCGCCTTCACGGTGTTCAATGAGACAATGACGGCGCGAGGCGACGCTGTCGTGTAGGACGACGTCGTTGTGTTCAGACCGGCCGATAGTGACCGCCGGGCCGCCGAAACGGACCAGTCGCTTCTTGCCGTTCGCCGTGATTTCGAGAGTCGGCATCTCAACACTCGCCTTATCTTCAGCTTGCACCACCCCGCCGGCCAGGAAGCCGGCCTCGGCGAGAACCGGACGGTCCGCCTCTGGGCCCGGTGCTCCTCGGAAGCCTGAAGCCCGCCCTGCGCCCACGATCGGATCGTTCGCTCCTAGCGCCCCGGGGGCATCCGAGTCTGGACGGTTATTCTACCCGAAACAATCCGGAACGTCTGCCCCCGAATTGGCGAAACCGCGGCGGAGGTCCGTGACGCTTCCGGCGGCATTCGATTCTGGGTGCCACTGGCGGCTTGTCCGCCAGTGCGGTCTCTCTGGTGGGCGCACGGGGCACACGCGCACTGGCAGGCAAGCCGCCAGTGGCACCCGCCTAAACTGTCATGCACCCCCGCGGCGGAGGCTGAATCGGTGGACCCACCGTCTCCGGCAGCCCGCCTGCCATGTGGGGGCCGCCTACCATGTGGGGAACAAAGGCCGGGCACCCAATGCCACGGCTCTGAGGCAATCTCCCAGCCCTGGCTCGCCTTTCGGCGGATCGACCGTCTACGGCGCTGTTCCTGCCGATTGCACCGCCTGGCTCGCCTGCTGGCTCGCCGTTTGGCGGATCAACCGTCTGCGTTGTTCCCGCGCGACTCCTTGATGCTGCCGCTAGAGCAGTTCACGCTTGCCTGCGACTGTGGCACGGGCGCCAAAGCCCGTGAATCCACCGCCGAGACGGCGGTGCCACAGGTGCATC
>JAFGQA010000391.1 GCA_016935885.1 Phycisphaerae bacterium
CTCGTAGTCAGAAGCGGGCCGGGCGGACCGCGGCACAGGGCCACGGCCGCGCCGGCCCAACATCACAACCCCTTTATTCTAAGGAGAGTAGAAATGCTACGCAAGATCACTCTGTCGCTGCTGGTGGCAGTCGGCATCACAGGTGCCGCGATCGCCGAGGAGGACGCCATCCCGATCGAAGGTCGGGCGGTCGCGGACACGATCGAGAACTACGAGGAGCAATTGGCGTTGCGTCAGGACCCGGCCGCGCACGCCAAGATAGTAATCGACACGCTTGCCGCGTTTGACGGCCGCGTCATTATCGAGGGCTTCCTGGACGGCGACTTCTGCGTCATGTGGTGGGACGCCGGGCTGGGAAACGTGGTTGTCACGAGGAACGGCGAGGAGGTCTCGCTCGATACATACACAGACCAGGACGGTCGGCCAGCGTTCGAGTCCGGCGAGGTGTCCGGCTGGATGGATCTCCTGGGCGACGAGCTGCACGTCGAGGTGTCGGGAGGCGGTCAGACGTATCGTGGGATCGGGAACCTCCCTGCCGAGCCGGCCGGCATCGACCAGGCGGCCGGCATCGACGACTCCGACAGCGGCGGCCCGATGGTGGTCATCGTCACCAAGATGAAGTGTGTGTGCAAAGGGACCCTCGAAGCCCACGGCTGTCAAGAGGAAGACTGCGGGAAGAATAAGGAACCATGCACGCTGCCAGGCGGAACCAACAGTTACTGCGTCTGGGCCCCTGTACCAGAAACAGAGTCCGATCGTTCTTGGTGTGGGGATTCGAGCGTCGGCGGGGCGGTCCTGGTGGCCGGGATGGGGCTCACCACGTTCTGCGGCCCCGTCCGGCGCAGGGTGATGCGGCGTGTGCGTCGCAGCCGGTGACGCCATCGCTATGAATGCGGCGGTAACACGAATGCGCCGGCGGCACGAACACGCCGCTTGTCGGAACGCGCCGCCGGCACAAACGGGGCGGGGTGGCATGGGTAAGCGGAGCCGCCAGCGGCGGCGGAGTTTACCCGTGGGCACACAACGCTGGGCCGAGAATCCCTTCTCGGCCCAGCGTGCAGCAGGATTCCTATCCTGCAACGCTTCGAGGAAGGGATTCCTCTGCGTGTGGGTGCGAGAAGGGATTCTCGCACCAGCGGATTCTCGCACCAGCGGATTCTCGCACCAGCGGATTCTCGCACAAGCGGTTGATCCGCCAAACGGCAAGCCCTTGACAAGTCAAGCCCTTGTCAAGGGCAAGCCAGCAGGCCAGCCAAGCGGCACCATCGGTCATGTTATTCTCGCGCGACGCCTGGTGAATGACGCCCCCGGTGGGGCTTGTTGTTTCGTTGCCCATGCCACACCGTTTGAACACTGAATACGTAGGAAGTCCGCGGCTCATCGGCAGGGGCAACAGCCACCGCAGTGCCCGGCTGAAGACGGCGCGAGATCAGCGCATTCGGCGGATGACGCCGATGACGACGCCCTGGATCTGGACGTTGGCCGTGTAGATCGGCTTGTAGTTCGGGTTGGCCGGCTGGAGGCGGATGCGGCCCTTCTCGCGGTAGTAGCGCTTGAGCGTTGCCTCCTCGTTATCCAACAGGGCGACGACCGTCTCGCCGTTGTATGGCGTGGTGCGGCGCTCGACGACGACGTAGTCGCCATCGGTGATTTGGTCTTCGATCATGCTGTCGCCCTTCACCTCGAGGATGAACGTGCCGTGCTCGGACGTGAAGATCTCCTCCAGGTCCACAACCTCGCGGTCCTCGATCGCCTCGATCGGGGCACCGGCGGCGATTCGCCCGGCCAACGGCAGGCAGCTCGGTCGCTCGTCCGGCAATTCCAGGTGATCAGCCAAGCGCAAAGAGCGAGCCTTGTGCTTGTCGCGCGTCAGCAGGCCCCGGTCTTTGAGGATGGTGAGGTGCTCGAAGACGGTGACCTTTGAGATGCCGAACTCGTCCGCGATCTCGTCGTAGGTCGGGGAATAGCCATTCTTGTGTGTGTAGTCCCGGACAAAGGTCAGGATCTCTGTCTGGCGAGGCGTCGCGGGCCGCGTCGGGATGGCTTGCCTGCGACCGGTGCGCTTTGCGGGCCTCGCTCTGGATGTCTTGCGACGCTTCGACGGCATGATGTTGCTCCTCCTGCGTTGGCCACGGCCGGCCCGCCAAGCCCTGAGGCCCCAGGATCAACAGGGGCAAGTCGTCGCCCTTGATCGTCGTCGGCACCGGGCCGTCTGCGAACACACCGTTGCCCGCGCGCGACCGACGCGGACACACGCGCCAAGACCGCGTGCCCGCCTTTGCTTCGGGGGCCGACGAGACGCCGTCCCGGCTGGGGCCCCAGGCCACGGCGAACCTACCGCCGGGGCCGAATAGGCACAATGGCAACTCGTCATGTGGCATCCAGGTCATACCGGCCCACCAGCGTGCAACAGAGAACCACCGCAGGACGCCGCTGTGGCTACCGAGCGGGGCGCGGCCCCCGATGGGTATCGAGGTCACCCGCCCCGTGTCGGCAAAGCGAGCGGCAACCGGCTCCCAGTGGCACGCTGATCCGAACGGCCGAGGTCACTAACTCGTGCCACTGTAAGTATAACCTAACATCGTCCAAACCGCAACCCTAACGCAAAGCAAAGTTGCTTCTTCTGCGCTCGATGCCGTCCTGGACACGTTGAGACCCTGTCGGATTGCCTCAGGGCCCTGCGGCGTTGCTCCAGAGGCCGTCTTGCCCGTGTCTGCGCCGCCGTTGTCGGCGGTGCCACAAGGTAAGAGACATCGCCCTTCTGCCTTCTGGATGCCTCCAGGGGGTGTTCGGGGGGGTTTTGGGGCGACACGCACACCATCGGTCGCCCATCCTGTTGGGTCCATGACCGTTTAGGAGGGTGCCACTGGCAGCTCGCCTGCCAGTGTGTATGCGCCGTGCGCCACCGGACAGACCGCACGGGCGGACAAGCCGCCCGTGGCACCCAGACTCGAATGCTGCCGGAAGTGTCGTAGACCCCATCCTGTCCGAAGGAATGGGAGGTGCTGGACATCGATCGGTCAATACGTTAGGATAGTCCAGCGGCAGTTAGATATTGCGGGGGAAAAGAGCGGGAATGGGTACGCGAACGCCTCTGAGTTCCTGCGCTTTTACGTCACCGCGACACAGCGGCAGGGATAACTTCCCCTGGCCATCCGACCATTTTCTGGCCTCCCTGCCGATGGTTAACTTGGCGGCCCGACGTGGCATGGATCATGCCACCGTTACAATCCGCAGGGAGTTGTTGTCAAGATGATACGTCTGGCGTGGAAACCGATGGGAGCCAGCTATCGCCGTCTTTCCATCGTGATCCTCGCTTGCGAGGAGCCAAACCTATGAAGACCCGTCAGTTGATTGTTGGATTCTTCTCGTGTTTCGCGGTCGCGGCGACCGCAGGGATTGGAGTGGAAGCGACCTTCGCACAGCTTTCGAGTGGCGATATCGCGGCCCTGCGGGCACAGGGCGAAGAGGAAGGATGGACTTTTACCGTGGTGGAGAACCCCGCGACGGCCTACAGCCTCGATGAGCTGTGCGGCTTGGTGGAGCCGGAAGGGTGGCGTGACGAGGCGCCGTTCGACCCGTGCACGCCGCGGGACGATCCGCCGGCGTACTTCGACTGGCGCAATCACAGCAGCGGCGGTTGTCCGCCGGCCAGGAACCAGGGGGGCTGCGGGTCCTGCTGGGCGTTCGCCACGGTTGGCCCGCTGGAGTGCAACATTCTGATTCAGCTCGGCCTCACGGTTGACCTGTCCGAGCAGTGGTTGGTGAGCTGCAACAGTGACGGCTGGAGTTGCGGCGGCGGTTGGTGGGCCCACAACTACCACGAGTGGAAAACCGACCCGTGCGGCGGTACCGGATCGGTCTACGAAGCCGATTTTCCTTATGTTGCCGCCAACGCCATGTGCAGTTGTCCCTATCCGCACGATTTTGTCATTGATGACTGGGCCTTCGTCGGCAGCTCGGGAAGCGTTCCCTCCGTCAGCTCCATGAAGCAGGCCATTTTGGATCATGGACCGATCACCGTGGGTGTCCGCGCTAACTCGGCAATGCAGGCCTACGGTGGCGGGATCTTCAACGGTTGCTCAACCGGGAGCATTAATCACGGCGTCGTGCTGGTCGGATGGGACAACAACCAGGGCAGCTACGGCGTCTGGTTCATGCGGAACTCGTGGGGTACCGGCTGGGGTGAAAACGGCGGCTACATGCGCATCCCCTACGGATGCTCCAGCATAGGCTACGCCGCCTGCTACGTCGTCGCCGACTTGGTGGACGACTCGCCGCCGTCGCCCGATCCGATGACGTTCGGCGCGCCGCCGCAACCGTGTACGTATGAGCCGACGACCGAGATCATGATGCAGGCCACGCCCACCAGCGACCGGACCCCGCCCGTCACTTACAAGTTCGAGGCGACGCTGGTGGGACACGCGAGGACACCAGAGTGGGGCGGCGGGACATGGTACTTCGATGCGGATCTGCCACCGAACACGGAGTGCGGATACCGCGTCCGGGCGAAGGATGGTCAGGGGCTCATGAACGCGTTCTCCAATTGGGCCTATACGGCGACCGCGATCGAGCTACCGGAGGATCTAGTAGCCACCACGATCACTGAGGAATCCATCCACGTGCAGGCCACCGACACGTTCACGAACCTCACCGAAGGCAACTCCGGGCTGTATTTCGAGGTCAAGCTCGACGGGACGCCGATCGCCAACAGCGGCTGGATCCAGGCAGACCACTGGACCGCGTACGGCCTGGATCCGGAAACCACCTATACGTTCAGCGTCAAGGCGCGAAACCAGAATTCATATCCACCGGACCCCGTGCCCGTGGTCAAGGAGTTTGCTACGACGGGGGCGGGGAGCTGCGCGTTGATGGGTGACGTCAACTCGGACGGCGAGGTGAACGGCTTGGACATACCCGGCTTCGTTCGGGCCAAGCTGGGCCAATCGCCCATCGGGCAGGAAAACCCGGCCTGCGCCTTCTACGGCGGGACGCTGGAGGAGGAGACCGACGCCTTCATCGACGACCTGCTCGATGCAATGTAGTGCCTTGCCACGATCCCGATGTGGGGCTGCCGACTGGGGAAGGCACCACCGGCGGACAAGCCGCAAGAAGGCGCGGGCCGGCAAGGCGTCCATGACGCTCCGTTCGAATGTGGAACGGGTGTGCGAACTCCGCTTGCCCGTGCCGTCGGCGCCGGACGTGAGGTTTCCAGGCCGAGGATGGCACCAAGCGAATAGAGCGTTTCACGTTTGGACGTGGCGTCGCCCCTTGTGGGCGGCGCAGCGAAATGCTATCGAAGCAGGCGGGTACAAGCCCGGACGCTGCACTCGTTCATTAACTGCGCCTGCCGACGTCCATTCGCGGGCGATACGTCACGGATCAAAGCCTGCCAGAAGCGTCTATCTGGGGGATGGCGGCAATGGGCGGTCAGAACACGGGCGGGACGCGTGCGCCACGGATCGGGGTCCGGCACTGAATAGCTGCAAGGAATCAGCCGATCTTCAGTCGTGACGCCCGGTCCCCTCGCCAGCCGCGACCGTTCCCTGGTTGCGACCGGAGATCGTGCCGGGATCATGCTATAATCTACCTACTGAACTAACTGACAAAAGGCCGAGCCGCTTTGTGATTCCCAAACCTGGGAATGGGAGGAAGAGATGGACCGTTTTCTTGTCTGCGTTTTGATTCTCCTGCTCGTTTCACCCGCCTTGAGCCTCGCGGGCGAACCGGACCAGCCGGGAATGGTGCTTGTCGGCGAGAAGCTCGACCCCGCCGGTTACGGCCCTGGCATCGTCGAAGACATGGAGGCTGTCCTCGCTCGAGACCGTGCCCGACCAGCCGGCGAGCTTGTGGATCCCAAGGCTCGCAACGGCCAGCACGGCGTCTGGGTGATCCCGTCCGCTCGATCCACCTACTACCCCCATTCCGGCGAGCACAACGTCATGAACAAGTGGGGCGACACCAAGATGGGTATCGGCTTTCCAGATGAGGTGGATGTCCATGGCGCCTGGTTCGCCGGCCAAGGTGCGGGAGAGGGCGTGTGGGCAACCGGAATCCGCGTCATCGGTTACCGGGACGGCAAGGAGGTCCAGACCACCGATTGGCTCGACGACATCGACAGTCGACCGAGTTGGCTCGCGATGAACCTGCGCGCCGTTGACAGGATCGTCATCGAGGCAAGGCCCGTCCACAACGGGGCTGGCTGGTTCGCCATGGACGACCTGACCTATGTTACGAAGGGCCAACCGGGCCAGGATCGACCCGACACGGTGGTCCTTGATTTCGAGGACTGTGCCTACCGGCAGAAGCTGACCGGATCGGGCTACGCCGGCCTGACGTGGGAGAGCGGATCCGGTGCGTTTTCGGTCGACGAGGGGATCGTGCCTGCTCCGCGAACGATGCCACGGGAAGAGGCCGAGGTCCCCTCCGAGCCAGAGGAGGAGGGTGGCCCGCGCGACACCGCTACGCTGCCGATACTGGACGACGACTTCCAGGGCGTGATCCGAGGGGATGCGAGCCAGTGGTCGGCGCCGCCCGACACATGTGGAGCAATCGGCCCGAACCACTTCGTCGAGGTCGTCAACACGAATTTCTCCGTCTACAACAGGTCGACCGGCACGCGTGTGGTCAATACCTCGCTGAGTTCCTTTCTGCCTGGCGCGAGTGGTGATTCGCGGGTTCTGTACGACCAGCACAGTGGCCGATGGATCGTCACCGTCCCGGACTTCAATACGAGGCTGTACCTGGCGGTTTCCTACACGAGTGACCCAACCGGCAGTTGGTTCAAGACGAATTTCATCATGCCCCAAGGTTCCGACGCGGGCACGTGGTCCGATTATCCGACGCTCGGCGTGGATGCATACGGCATATATGTTGCCGCGTACATGGTGGGCGGCAATAACCGGATGACCATCTTCGCCATCGACAAGGCCCCGTTGATCGCCGCCAGCCCAAGCCTGGGGACCGTCACCGCCTTCCGCCAGTTGTCGTGGGAGGGGGCCATCCAACCGGTGCACACGTATGGCACGCCGAGCGGCGAGTACTTCGTCTCGGTCGCATCCTCGACGACCATCCGAGTGCGCCGTTTGACCGGTCCGCTGACGTCGCCCACGCTGACGGAGACGGGCTTTGCCTCCATTGCCGCCCATTCTTCCCCGCCGGACGCGCCGGCATTGGGCAGCACCACGCCGTTGGACACGGTGGATTACCGCCTGATGAACGCCGTCTATCGTGACGGGTACATCTGGACCACTCATTGCATCAGTTACAGCGGCCGGGCCGCGTGCCGCTGGTACAAGATCAACGCGTCCACGCGTGTTGTGGCCGACTACGGAACCGTCAGCGATTCGTCCCTTTACTACTTCTTCCCCTCCATCATGGTCAACGACGAGGAGGACGTGGTCATGGGGTTCACCGGATCCAACGCGGACCAGTACGCAGGCGCGTACTACACGGGGCGGCTGTCCACCGATCCCGCCGGCCAGATGGCCATACCGTTCCAGTACATGCCAGGCCAGGCGCCCCACAACATCATCGACGACTACGGGCGAAACCGTTGGGGAGACTACAGCTTGTGTTCATTGGACCCCTTCGACCAGTTGACAATGTGGGCCGTCCAGGAATACGGCCATGGCACCAACGTCTGGGGCACAAGGGTCGCCAAGCTCGGTTTCGACTTCGGCCCGGACACCATCCCGCCGACGCCGAACCCGATGACGTATGCCGTGCTGCCCGCATGTGGCTACTACGAGCCGGCGACGGAGATCCAGATGCAGGCGAC
>JAFGQA010000392.1 GCA_016935885.1 Phycisphaerae bacterium
CTGTGGCACCGGCGTCTCGCCGGTGGTTTTTACGGTCAGGAACGGCGTTTCCGATCCGCCGTTTTCCCTTTTACCACGGGCTGCTAGGCTTCATCCTTCCCATGAAGCGACGCAATCGTCGTCAGGTCTTCCAGTGTCGTGATATCGCCCTCGACGCGGCCCTTAGTCGCTAACTCGCGGAGCAGGCGCCGCATGATCTTGCCGCTACGCGTCTTCGGCAGGGCATCGGTGAACCGAATCTCCTTTGGCCGCGCGACTGCCCCGATTTGCCTTGCAACGTGCTTCTTCAACTCGTCTTTCAGCTCCTCGTTCGGCTTCACGTTGCCTTTGAGTGTCACGAAGGCGGCTACGGCCTCGCCTGTGAGTTCATCCGGGTACCCCACCACGGCCGACTCAGCCACCTTGGGATGCGACACCAGGGCCGATTCGATCTCCGCCGTGCCCAGCCGGTGTCCGGACACATTCAGCACGTCATCGACGCGACCGGTAATCCAGAAGTACCCGTCCTCGTCGAATCGCGAGCCGTCGCCCGTGAAATACACGCCCTCGATCTCAGAAAAGTACTGCTTCATGTACCGCTCCGGATCGCCGTAGATGCCGCGGAGCATACCAGGCCACGGTTGGCGAAGGACCAACAGGCCGTTGCTGCCCCTCGGCAGCACTGTGCCGTCCCGCTCCACAACCGCTGCATCCACTCCAAAGAACGGCAGCGTCGCCGAACCAGGTTTGGTTTCGGTCACGCCGGGAAGCGGCGTGATCAGGATGCCGCCCGTCTCCGTCTGCCACCACGTGTCAACGATCGGGCACCTCTCGCGGCCAATGTGCTTGTGGTACCACATCCACGCGGCGGGGTTGATCGGTTCACCGACCGAGCCCAAGACCTTTATCGTGGACAGATCGTGCTTCGCGGGCAACTCCGGCCCTTGCTTCATGAAGGCCCGGATCGCTGTCGGAGCGGTGTAGAACTTCGTCACCTTGTAGCGCTCGCAGATCGCCCAGAACCGCTCCCAATCCGGATGGTTCGGCGCGCCCTCATACATGATCGTGGTCACGCCGTTCAGCAACGGACCGTACACGATGTACGAGTGGCCGGTGACCCAGCCGATGTCCGCGGTGCACCAGAACATGTCGTCCGGCTTCAGATCAAACACCATCTTCGCCGTGTAGCCGGCATACACGATGTAGCCCGCCGTCGTGTGCAGAATGCCCTTCGGCTTACCCGTGCTGCCGCTGGTGTACAGCAGGAACAACATGTGTTCGGCGTCCAGACGCTCGGCCTCGCACGTGTCCGGCTCGCCCTCGATCACGTCGTGCCACCACACGTCCCGGCCGTCCTTCATCGTGGTTTCACCGCCGACCCGCTCGTACACGACGACCTTCTTCACGAGGTCCGTCATCTCGCAGGCCTCGTCAACGTTCTTCTTCAGTGAGATGACCTTGCCACGCCGATAGCCGCCGTCCGCCGTCACGATGTAGTGTGACTCCGCATCCTCCAGCCGATCCACGATCGCCTGCGCCGTGAATCCACCGAAAATCACCGAGTGCGGCGCGCCGATCCGCGCACATGCCAACATTGCGATCGCCAGCTCCGGAATCATCGGCATGTACAGCGTGACTCGGTCGCCCTTCTTCACGCCGATCTTCTTCAGGCCGTTGGCGAGCTTGCAGACTTCCCTGCGCAGGTCGCTATAGCTGATACGCTTGACGTCGGTGGGCTCGCCCTTCTCGTTGACCGGCTCGCCTTCCCACAAGATCGCCGTGTGGTCGCCCCGGCCTTTCTCGATCTGGCAATCCAGACAGTTGTACGAAGCGTTCATCTGCCCGCCGATGAACCACTTCGCGTCCGGCAGCTTCCACTCCCGCACCTTGTCCCACTTCTTGAAGAAGTGGAAATCGGCCGCAACTTCGCCCCAAAAACCCTCGGGATCCTCGATCGACCGCTTGTACAATGCCTCGTATTCCGCCTTCGACTTGATGTGCGCCTGTGCGGAAAAATCAGCAGGCGGTGCGAACTTCTGCGGGCCTGGTGTGCCTGAATCTACCGTCATTTTGTCAAACCTCCGAAGTCTGAAAAAGGGACTGTCTTGTGAGCGTTGCCAGAATAACTCGCGCCTAGACGCAGACATTCCAGCCCTGTTTGCCTGCATCCACGACAAGGAAGACGCCTCGTCGCACGCCACCTCACAAACCAGGCGAACAACGAACCGGCTCTCCTCCCCTACACCTTGTGGCAAGACCGGGACCACACGTGCCGTTCGGAACAACGCGCCGCCCTGGCACGCGACGAACACTGGTGGCGTACTGGTGCCAAGGATGCGGAACACGTCCTGATCACCTGCCTGGGCGAGGGGGGGGACGGGCCACTCGATCCCCACCCTCAGCCAGGATTCCGTAGGGTGGCATCTCAGCCGCATAGCGGCTACGATTCCCGGTTATGCACGCCGCTCAAACCACCGCAGATTACTATAAGTTCTGCCCTGGCGAGGAGCACGTCAAGATCTCCAACGCCATCTGCCGGGGACGTCGCCGCACCCACTATCCAGCCTGCCAAGGCTGTCGATTCAACGACGACGAGAAGCCCCCTCAGGCCAACCTGCCGGTTACGGAACGGGCGGATCCCGTCTCTCAGATCGCGTCGGCCTTCCAGCCCCATGGCGTTTGCGCCCCCGTTCCCGTGCCACTCTCGCAGGACGTGGCCTGGCGCATCGGTTACGCCACGGCCCAGTTTCTACGTGGCAGGCTCCGCGGCTACGACCGCGCCGACCCCAGCGCCAGGTCCTTCATCGTTGGCCGAGACACGCGCATCCACAGCGCTGGCTTGCAGCGGGCACTCATCGAGGGTATCCGCGCCGCCGGCCTGGACGCCGTCAACATCGGCGCTGTCGATACGCCGCAACTCTATTTCGCCGTCAACCATGTAGGAGCCTCCGGCGGCATCCAAACCACCGGCGGCACGATGCCCGCCGACTACAATGGCTTCGTTATCTGCGGTGGGAAGGCCGTCCCGGTGACCGCCGAGACAGGCCTCGCCAGCATCCGTGACATCGCCCTTCGCGTGCCCAAGCACCAGACAGGCACCACCGCCCGCCTCACGGATCAGGATTTCTCCAAACCATACACTGACTTCATTCGCGGATTCCTGCGGGGCGGACGCAAGCTGGCCAAACCCCTCAAGGTAGTTGTCGACGCCAGCAACGGTATGGCAAGTCGATGGGTTTCCGCGCTGCTCAAACGTATCAAGAACGTCACCGTCGTGCCGCTGAACTGCGACGGCGACGGCCACTTCGAGCACGAGCCCGACCCACTCAATGTGAAGAACACACGACAACTCCGAAAGTCCGTCAAAGACCATAAGGCCGACTTCGGCGTGTGCTTCGGCGGCGACGCCGCCAATTGCGCCTTCGCCGACGAAAAGGGATTCACGGTTCGGCCCGACTTGATCGCCGCGCTCCTAGCTCGGATGTTCATCGAGCGTCAGGCGGGTGCCGCCATTGTGCTCGATCACCGCTCCACACGCACCGCTTCCGAGGAGATCCGGCGCGCCGGCGGCGTCTCCGTCCTGAGCCGCGCCGATCAGGCCTCGATGAAGAAGCTCATGTCTGAGAGAAACGCCGTCTTTGGCGGCGCCCTCGACGGCCGCTTCTACTTCCGCGACAACTTCTTCTGCGAGTCCGCCATCCTCGCCTTCGTCCATGTCCTGAACCTGCTGGCCAGCGCCGACCGCAAACTCAGCGAACTCGTCCGACCACTCTACCGATACCGTTCCTCCGGCGAAGTCCGCTTCCCGTGCCCGGACCCCGATAAGGTTCTACACGAGATCGCCTCCGCCCACGGCGACGCCGAGATCGACACGCTTGACGGTATCACGGCAAGCTACCCCGATTGGTGGTTCAACGCCCGGCCCAGCCCCGCCGGCCCGGTCCTCCTCGTTACCCTCGAGGCCCGAACGAGAAAGGCCCTCGACGAGAAACTCACGCAGCTCCAGCCCCTCCTTGGCGACCGATCCTGATCCTCCCGAGCCCTCTCCGACGGAGCCCGTCGAGCCTGACACACTTGCCCGCGATCCCCCCGGCATCGTAAGCCCTCCCTGACAGTGGCTGGGCAGCGGCTTGCCGTTTGACAGCCCCTTCGACTTTTGGATGGCCCGAAGCTGGTACGTCACGGTTGCGCGTGGCGTCACAAGCTCTCCCTGAGGGCGGCTTGCCGTTTGGCGGCCCTTTTCACCTCAGTATGCCACGAAGTCGGTACGCCACGATTGATTAGAGCAGTTTAAGCTTGTGCTTGCCTATGCCGCCGACGCCGATCGGAACCGCGACCGTGAGGGAGCGGTCAGCGTTCACCCTTGAGGAACGTCGGCAAACTGGTC
>JAFGQA010000393.1 GCA_016935885.1 Phycisphaerae bacterium
AAAACTGTGGCACCGGCGTCTCGCCGGTGGTTTTCACGGTCAGGAACGGCGTTTCCGAACCGCTGTTTTCCCTTTTGCCACGGGCTGTTACGCGCGTGCCACTGGCAGCTTGCCTGCCAGTGTGTATGCCCCATGCGCCCACCGGGCGGGTGCCACTGGCGGCTTGTCCGCCAGTGTGAATGCCCCATGCGCCCACCGGAGAGACCGCACGGGCGGACGAGCCGCCCGTGGCACCCAGAATCGGATGCCGCCGGAAGTGCCACGGACCCGCCGCCAGCTCGGCTGGGCCGCAGTGTTTGACTTGCACCAGCGACGAGGAGATAATGCTGGATTCGAGGCAAACGCCCCGTCGTCCAGGACCTCACGACAACCAGTGTATTTTCGAGGGTCTGCATGATGTCACGTGAATTGAAGTTTCTTCCTTGTCTGCTCGTCGTTTTGCTAGCCGTCTCGCAGGTCTCGGCACAAACGCCCAGGGGCGCCGGCCAGGCGAGCGCCGAGCCCGCCAAACCGCCGCGTCCGGACGACGAGGCTCAAATGCTGATGGAAGTCCACCTCAAGATCGTTCAGGAGTTGTACCACCTCAACGCCGACCAGATCGCCAAGCTCCGGCCGGCGATGGTCAAGCTGGTCCCCTCCCAGGAACGATACGATGCCCAAACGGCCGTGACCCTTCGCCGCCTTCGCATCGCTCGGAGCATTGTGACGAACGATCAGACACTCGCCGAAGGCCAGCGTGCCGAAAGGGCCGAGGACTTCGAGAGACAATACCGCCGGATCACTGCTCGTGCGCCGCTCAGCATCGCAAGCATCGCCAGCCAAGCGGAGGCCCTGCTCTCCAAGGAGGAGATCGCTGCGGCCCACGCACAGATAAAGGCCAAGCTCGCCAGTCGTCTCAAGGGTGACGACCAAATCACCCCTGAAACGATCGACGCCCTTCTGAGTGGCCCCATCCCTCTGATCGACGTTCCCAGGGTGCAGAGCACCCCCTCGGGCCCGATTGCCCGGCCCGAGCGCAACGAGCGACGCACGGAGTCCGTCCCGCCCAGCAATCCCCCGCCTCCTTCCCGGGATCCCGCGAAGACCAGGCCGAAGAGACCCAACCCGGCAGCGGTGGAAGCGGCCAAGAGGCCAACGATCGAGGCCCCCCTGGTGAAACGGTCCACACCCGACAAACCCGCTTCTTCCGAACCACTCCGGCCGGCGCCACCCGAATCCGAGTGGGACGCCTACATCAAGGCGACCTCCACCAAGTTCGGCTTCACCGACGCGCAGATGCAGGCTGCCAAGAACGCTCTCAACGGTTGCCAATCGCGAGCCCTTGCCCACCGCCAGCAACGTCAAGGCGACTACAAGGCCGCCGAGAAGCTGGCCAACCCCGGGGAGAGAACAGAGACACTCAGCAAGCTCCACAATCGCCTGGATGTGCTCTACCACGAGCTCACGCAACGTGTTGATGCAATCGTGACGGTCGAGCAGAGGCAGAGGGTAGAAGGGATCACGGTCCCAGAGAGAAAACAACCTCGAGCAACTCCTCTCGCCAGGGATGTCCAGCCGCAGCCACCACAGCCACCACCGCCGCCAAGACCGCTTGACCCGGCGCCGCCCGAATCTCAGTGGGCGGGCTTCGTCGAGACCACATCCACTAAGATGAGTTTCAGCGAAGGGCAGATGGCGGTAGCCAAGGGCATTCTCGACAGTTGTCTCTCGCGCGCGTCCGCCCACCGGGAACAGACGAAGACAGCCTACGCGACCGCCGAGCAGATCGCTGACCAGACGAAGAAGGTGGAGGAGGTGCGCAAACTCAACCGGCGTTTGGATGAGCTTTACGACGAGCTCACGCAGCGCGTTAGCGCCATCACAACGGTGGAGCAGCAGGAGAGGGTCAATGGGGTCGAGCCCCCAAAACGAGTCGCTCCAAGGGCCACGCCGATGAGCACGGGCGCCGCCAAGACTGCGCCCTCAGAAGCCCAGCCGCCCGAGCAAAAGAAGCCACAGGGGCAGGACGCGAAGACCGAGCCGTCAGAGTAGGGCGCCCATCGAAGCCCACGTGCGAATCATAACGCTCCTGATCCGCGGGCGCCGGTGGTTGGCGCGCCAGTTGCCGTCCGCGGCATGGGGAGTATCGTATCCCGTGGTGGCGATGGAAGTTCTACCAACTACCTGCTGCTCCCACACCCTCGGTTCAGTTTCACGCATAGGAGATCGCGCATGGATACTATGAAGGCCGTCGTCAAGACCAAACCCGAACTTGGAGCCGAACTCCAGGACAAGCCCATCCCCAAGCCCCAGTCGGACTGGGTCGTCGTCAAGGTCAGAGCCACGAGCATCTGTGGCACCGACGTGCACATTTACAAGTGGGATCCCTGGTCCGCGTCGCGGATCGGGGCCAAGGCCCTGCCGCAAATCCTCGGGCACGAGGTGGCCGGCGAGGTCATCGAGGTCGGCAGCCACTGCAAGCGGATCAAGGTCGGGGATTACATCTCCGCCGAGACACACATTTACGACCCCGGCGATCTGACCAGCATGTTGGGCTCGTTCCACGTCGGCAGGAACATGAAGATCCTCGGCGTGGATTACGACGGCTGTTTTGCCGAATACTTCGCCCTGCCCGAGTCGATCTGCTGGCCCAACGACCCGGCCATCCCGCCGGAGGTCGCCTCGATCCAGGAGCCGCTGGGCAACGCCGCCTATGCCGTGCTCGGCGAGGACGCGGACGTGGCCGGCAAGACGATGGTCATCACCGGCGACGGGCCGATCAGCCTGTTCGCCGTCGGCGTCGCCCGGGCCTGCGGCGTCGCCAAGATCATCCATTTCGGCAAGTACGACCTGAATATGGAGATCGCCCGCAAGATGGGCGCCGATCTCCAGATGTACACCAACAAGACCAGCGCCAAGGAGCGGCTCGAATTCGTCCTGGACAACACCGGTGGCAACGGCGTCGACATCGCCTTGGAAATGGTCGGCTCGCAGGATTCCGTCAACGACTGCTTCGCCATGGTCCGCAAGGCCGGCCGCGTGACCGCCTTCGGCATCGCGGCGGAGTCCCCGCTGCCCATCGATTACAACAACGGCATCGTCTTCAAGGGCTGCCAGATCCACGGCATCAACGGCCGCAAGATCTTCGACACCTGGTACCGAAACCGAAACCTCCTGGCCAACGGCCGCCTCGACCCGTTGCCGGTCATCACGAACGTGTTCACGCTGGCCGACTTCGCCAAGGGCTTCGACAAGATGATCGAACGGCCGCGCAAGAGCGCGAAGGTGGTGCTGTTTCCAGACAAGAAGGAGTACGAGGCGGCGGCGAAGCGGATTGGCAAGTAGAGCGGCGCGGCGTACGCGGAGGACGAGCCGCGGGCTTCAGCCCGCGCGGCCGTGAGGATGCTCTTGGAACGTGTACGAGAAGCTTCGGATTGGATCGGAGCCGCGACCGCCTGCCTGTGTGTGTCCGCGCGCAGACAGGTGAGGCAGCGGTTTTCGTTCGTATTCAAGGGCCCTCTCGGGGAAGCGCCGGCCGCTTCCTAACGGGCGTGGCCCTGATTCCCGGCTTCTCACACGCGTTTTAGATTGTGTTTGGCGCTCCTGTCGTTACAGGAGAATATGTTGGAGAAAAACATGTCGCTCAAGCAGGAACTGAAGCGTGTGACCGCAGACCGATTGCAGGCGGCTGTTCAGGATCTCAATGCCGAGTCGAGATTCCCGGAATCCGCTGTCAGAGAAACTCTGCGGCGTGCTGAAGAATACGCAGCCTTTTCGGAGGTTGTGCGTACTGTGCAGGACATCGCTCGTCAATGTGGCGTCGATTCTCCCCAGGTTGCTCGAGCAGAAGGAATGAAGATCATCTTCGAGGCACTGATATCCGTCGCCGAGGGAAATGAAGCCGACGTCTAGCTGGGCCGCTTCCGTGGGAGTCCTTTCCCGCAGGTTGCCGCAACGGACGGGATGCAGAGCGGGAATCCTGCCGAGAGGATGTCCGAGACTGGCGCCTCGCACCGGTCAATCGTGATTGAAAGGGTATAATGGGGCGATGCCGACGGTCTTGAGAGTGAAGGGATATCGGTTCTTCTTTTTTAGCGAGGAAGGGCGCGAGCCACCCCATATTCACGTGGAAAAAGGGAAATCCTATGCAATGTTCTGGCTCGAACCGGTGGTGTTGGCTCGTTCGCGCCGTTTCCGAAGCCATGAACTGGGCGAGATACGCGACATCGTCGAAGAGAAAAGAGATCTGTTCGAGGAGAAACGGAATGAGCACTCGTCCAGTTGAAGTCGAACCCCTGGCAGTCGACGTTTCGTCTACCACGGATGCCATCCACGTGGTGCTCGCCGACGGCCGTGAAATCTCCGCGCCGCTGGAATGGTTCCCTCGCCTGCGCGCGGCCACCGCGGAACAACTGAAGGATTGGCGATTGATAGGAGGCGGAGTCGGCATTCACTGGGAGTCCGTGGACGAAGATATCTCGGTCGAAGGCCTGCTCGCAACGCGTTAGCGGCCCGCGGTAAAAGGGAAAGCAGCGGTTCGGAAGCGCCGCTCCTGACCGTGAGAACCACCCGCGAGACGCCGGTGCCATAGTTTTGCCGCGGGCTCTTAGCCCTAGGTTTCACGGCAATCGCACTGGCCGCGATCGCGCATGCCGACCTTGTTGTGAGTTGGAACTTCAAACGCGTCGTCCATTAGGATAGAATCAGCCCAGACATTCAACCCAAGAACCAATCGGAGTAAGCAATATGTTTGGCAGAATGAAAGACGACTTGCAGAAGGAGCTGGCCTCGATTCGCGACGCCGGCTTGTACAAGGAAGAACGCTACATCCTGACACCCCAGGCGGCGGACATCCGCGTGGAGTATCCCGAAGGCAAACCGCCGCAGAACGTGGTCAACTTCTGTGCGAATAACTACCTGGGCCTGTCGTCACATCCCAAGGTGATTGCCGCGGCCAGGGACGCGCTCGAGACGCACGGCTACGGCATGAGCAGCGTCCGCTTCATTTGCGGCACGCAGGACATTCACCGGCAACTCGAAAAGCAGATTGCCGACTTCTTCCACACGGAGGACACGATCCTCTACGCCGCGTGCTTCGACGCCAACGGCGGGCTGTTCGAGCCGCTGTTCAGCAAGGAGGACGCCATCATCACCGACGCCCTCAACCACGCCTCGATCATCGACGGCATCCGCCTGTGCAAGGCCCCCCGCTACATCTACGACACCAACGACATGGCCTCGCTGGAGACGAGGCTCAAGGAGGCCAAGGGTGCCCGCTATCGCGTCATCGCCACCGACGGCGCATTCAGCATGGACGGCACCATCGCCCAGCTCGACAAGATCTGCGCCCTGGCCGACAAGTACGACGCCCTGGTCATGGTCGACGACGCCCACTGCACCGGCGTCATCGGCAAGACCGGCCGCGGCTCGACCGAGTACTGCGGCGTCATGGGCCGCGTGGATATCATCACCTCGACGCTCGGCAAGGCCCTCGGCGGCGCGTCGGGCGGCTTCACCACCGGCCGCCGGGAGATCATCGAGCTGCTGCGGCAGCGCAGCCGGCCGTACCTGTTCAGCAACACCGTCTCGTCGATCGTCGTCAAGGCCTCGATCGCGGTGATAGACATGCTCACCGCGACGACCGAACTGCGCGACAAGGTCGAGGCCAACACCAAGCGCTTCCGCAAGGGCATGACCGAGGCCGGCTTCGACATCAAGCCCGGCATCCACCCGATCGTGCCGATCATGCTGTACAACGCGAAGCTCAGCCAGGACATCGCCCGCGACCTGTACCACGAGGGCATCTACGTCATCGGCTTCTACTACCCCGTCGTCGGCAAGGGCCTGGCCCGCATCCGCGTCCAGCTCTCCGCCGGCCACGAGTTCAGCCACATAGACAAGGCGATCGCGGCGTTCACGAAGATCGGCAAGAAGTACGACATCCTGCACAAGACCAAGGAGCAGATCATCGCCAAGTACGGCGAGTAAGGCGTCGCGCGAAAATAACATGACCGATTGTGCCGTTTGGCTGGCCTGTTGGCTTGCCGTTTGGCGGACCTGCCCACGGGCAGGCGGGGCAACCGTTTATGTTGTTTCTGTGAGGCTCCTAACGGTTCGCGTCCCCGCGCGGCTCTCGCTCCGCAGTACTACTACCTGGACCTGGTGGTCGTACGTCTCGCACCCGCCACGGTCGTGCTCTGCTCTGCCGGACAGGATCGTACCACTCGCGGAGTGGCTGGTTATACTATGATGTAGTGAAGACACTTGCGGACATCCCGTTGGAGGAGAACGAGCGCCAGGCGATCGAGGCGGCGGGGCGCCTGCTGCACGACACGTTCCCCGTCGAGCAGGTCGTGCTATTTGGCTCGAAGGCGCGGGCTGCCAGCGACGAGGAGTCGGATATCGATCTGCTCGTGCTGACCTCCCGGAAGCTGCACTGGCGTGAGGCGGACGCGATCACCGTGGCGCTCTACGACCTGGAGCTGGCCTACGACGTCGTCTTCACTACGCTGATCGTCTCCAGCCAGGAGTGGAACCTCGGCATATACCGGGTCTTGCCAATCCACGACGAGATCACACGCGACGGGGTGGCGGCATGACGGAGGAGGAAGCCCGCCGCGATGTCGTCCGGTACTGGCTGGGCCAAGCCCGGGATGCGCTCGCATCGGCCCACTCCGAGGCGGCGGCTGCGCGCTTAAACTTCGCCGTGAACCGTGCTTATTACGCCTGCTTCTACGCGGCGAGCGCTGTTCTGCTCAGCGAGGGCCGGAAGTTCGTCAAGCACAGCGGTGTGCGGGCTGCGTTGCATCGCCATCTGGTGAAGACCGGCCGAATCGAACCAGACCTGGGGTAATCTTACGACCTGCTCTTCCAACGTCGCGGGCAAGCGGACTATGCCGAACTGGTCGCGTTCGACCAGCCGCAGGTGGTCGAAATGATCCGGAAAGCCGAGGAATTCGTGAGCGAGATCGAGCGTCTCTTGGCTCAGGCAACTTGAACCATCCTCGGGTCTCGCCCGCCGGCGTTTCCAAGCGGCGGCCCAACAACCACGTCGAATCACGCGGGCCACCGGCGACCCTGCCCTGAGAAGAATGTCGATTGGGTGCCCTTGTAACAGCGAATAACTGTTATACTACTGTTAGTACCAAGAGGGCGCACCATGGCACAGCGAAAGATCAAGAATGTCACCCTCCGCGACATCGCCAAGCTCGTCGGCGTCTCCGCCATGACCGTCTCGCGGGCCCTCTCCGACAAGGCCCATCTTGTCAGCGCCGAGACGGTCGAGCGTTGCCGCCAAGCCGCCGAGGAAATGGGCTACGTCCCCAACCTCATGGCCCGCAGCCTCCGGGGCGAGCAGCTCCACACGATCGTCATGTTTGCCGAGTACATCTCAAGCCACCATTACCTCGCCGAACTGGTCGACCTCGTCTCGCGATCCATCGAACACCGCAAATTCGGCGTCATCAGTTGCCAATCCATCACGAGTCTGCATCAGGCGATGGGCAACTTCAAACTCGCCGGTGCCGTCGTCATCGCTCCTCCGGAGGAGTTCTTCGGCGACCCCTTCGGCAAGGTCGCCGCCAATGCGCGGCGCCAGGACCCGACCGTCGTCATCCACAGCGCCTTCGAGCAGGACCAGTTCAACGAGGTCAGCCCGGACATTGCCGGATTCAACCACCAGGCAGCTTGCCACCTGATCGAACTCGGCCACAGGCACATCGGCTACCTCGGCGGGGCCCGGCCGGAAGACGAACCCCACTGGTTCGACCTCCGCCGCCGGAGCGTCGAGGAGGCACTCGCGGAACACAACATACCTGCGGCCAACCTGCGCTACCAGGCCAGCCCCGACGCCGAACTGGCCCACGCCGCGCTCCAGCAACTCCTCACCAGGGCGCCCCAGACCACGGCGGTCATGTGTATCAACGACGAAATCGCCATTGCCACCGTTGCCGGTGCCCGAAAGCTGGGCCTCCGCGTCCCACGGGACCTGTCGGTCATCGGATGCAACGACATCAAGCTCGCCGGCTTCTTCCACCCCCCCTTGACCACCCTCGCGATCGATATCCGTTCGATGGTTGAAACCGCCCTCGACCTGCTCTTCGACGAAATCCGCGACCAACAACCCACACCCCACGGCAACCCGATCAAGATCAAGCTCCCGGCCAAGCTCATCGTCCGCGACTCGACCGGCCCGCCGCCAAGCAAGTGAGATCGCCCCCCACGACCCCTGCGGCAACGAGACCCCTGTCGTACAAACGCCTTTGTAACGCCGGCGCCGGAGCGAGCGATGACACCGCCTCTCGCGGCGGCGTCACGGGGCTGTTGGGACGGGCTCCCAACAGACAACTCCTTATCAAACGACCCCACCGTGCGTTATCATGCTCAAGCATGGCCACGAAGACGATCCGCGGAAGGACACAATCATGCCCAAGGACAACAAGCTTCTCATCTTCGCCGGATCAGGCAGCCAGCAGTTTACCGCCGCCGTCTGCAAGGAGCTCGGCGTCAGCCCAGGGGAATGCTCCGCCAAGCACTTCTCGGAAGGCAACACCTTCGTTCGCGTCGGAGAGAATGTCCGCGGCAAGGACGTCTTCTTCGTCCAGTCGCTGAGCTACCCGGTCAACGACCTCTTCATGGAGATGCTCTTCTACGTCGACGCTTTCAAGCGGGCCTCCGCCAGCAGCGTCACGGCCGTCATCCCGTTCTTCAGCTACGGCAAGGGCGACAAGAAGGACGAGCCCCGCGTTTCCATCCGGGCGCGCGTCTGCGCCGATTGCCTGGAGGCCGCCGGTGTCGACCGCATCGTCACCATGGACCTCCACGCCCCGCAAATACAAGGCTTCTTCCATGTCCCGGTGGACCATCTATACGCCATGCCGACGATCGCCCCATACTTCCGGAAGAAGGTCCGCAGCAACTGGGTCGTCGTCGCCCCGGACGTCGGCGCGGCCAAAATGGCCAATGGCTATGCCAAGACCCTCGGCGCCCAAACCGTCATTGCCGAGAAGACCCGAAAGAACCACCGGGAAGAGGCCATCGTCAAACGCATCATCGGGGAGGTCGCGGGACGCAATGCCCTCATTGTCGACGACTTCACCACCACCGGCGGAACCTTGATCGCCACCGCCGAGCGGCTGAAGCTGGAAGACGCCCAGGACGTGTATGCCGCCGTCGCCCACGGCGTGCTCACGAAGGGCTCCGCCGAACGCATCGATGCCAGCCCCATAAAGGAGCTGGTCATCACCAACAGCCTGGAATACCGCTTCGAGCCGCTGTCAAAGAAGGTCAAGGTCCTTTCCGCCGCCCCGCTCTTCGCCAAGGCCATTCGTAACATCCACCGGCGGACCAGCGTCTCCGCGCTGTTCGACCTGTGACGACGCCCTGGCGCCACGACGACCCGCGGGCCTCAGCCCGCGAGGCCGCCCGTTGCATCGTGTGGTTTCGGCTCCCGAGATCCCGCGCGGACCAAGGTCAGCCGCTCCTCTCCCAGCGAGACAGTCGCAACGCCTATGAAACAGGCTACCGGGGGTGCATGACAGTCTAGGCGGGTGCCACTGGCAGCTTGCCTGCCAGTGTGTATGCCCCACGCGCCCACCGGAGAGACCGCACGGGCGGACAAGCCGCCCGT